>JAQZBU010000008.1 GCA_029237735.1 Ramlibacter sp.
GCAGGCCCGCCTGATGAGCCAGGCGCTGCGCAAGCTCACCGCCACCATCAAGAAGACCAACTGCATGGTCATCTTCATCAACCAGATCCGCATGAAGATTGGTGTGATGTTCGGCAGCCCCGAGACCACCACCGGCGGCAACGCGCTGAAGTTCTACGCTTCCGTGCGCCTCGATATCCGCCGCACCGGCACCATCAAGAAGGGCGAGGAGTCGATCGGCAACGAAACCAAGGTCAAGGTCGTCAAGAACAAGGTCGCGCCCCCCTTCAAGACGGCGGAGTTCGACATCCTGTTCGGCGAGGGCATCAGCCGCCACGGCGAGATCATCGATATGGGCGTCAACGCACGCATCCTCGAGAAGTCCGGCGCCTGGTACGCCTACAACGGCGAGAAGATCGGCCAGGGCCGCGACAACGCGCGCGAGTTCCTGCGAGAGAACCCGGAGCTGGCACGCGAGATCGAGAACAAGGTGCGTGAGTCGCTGAATATTCCGCTGCTGCCGGCCGACGTCGAAGCCGAGTGATGGGGCCGCGGCCGCAGCTCTCCCTGAAAGGACGGGCCCTGCGCCTGTTGAGCGGCCGCGAGCATTCGCGCAGCGAGCTGGAGCGCAAGCTCGCTGCACACGAGGAAGAACCCGGCCAACTGCGCCGGGTGCTCGATGAATTGCAAGCCAAGGGCTTCATCGACCACGCGCGGGTGGCCGAGTCGCTCATCCACCGGCGCGCGGGCAAGTTGGGCGCGGCCCGGATCCGGCAGGAATTGCAGGCCAAGGGCCTCGACGCGGAGCTGGTCACCCAAACGGTCGCCAGCCTGCGGGCCACGGAGGTCCAGCGCGCCCGCGAGGTGTGGCGGCGCAAATTCGACGCCCCGCCCGCCGACGCGGCCGAGCGCGGCAAGCAGGCACGGTTCCTGGCTGCGCGCGGGTTCGATGGGGAAGTGATCCTCCGCGTGCTCTCCGGCATGGATCAACGCAACTAGCTGTCATGCCGGGCTTGACCCGGCATCCATGGTGGCGCGCCCACATGGATTGCGGGTCGAGCCCGCAATGACAGCCTCAGATGTCCAGCATCAGCTTCAGGTTCTGCACGGCCGCGCCGCTGGCGCCTTTACCCAGGTTGTCCAGACGGGCGACGAGCACGGCGTGGTGATAGTCCATGTTCGAGTAGACCCGCAGTTCCATCTTGTTCGTGTCGTTGAGGGCGAGCGGATCGAGCTTGCCGTCAACCGTGGGCGTCTCCACGCTCACCCACTCGCTGCCCGCGTAGTGCTTGACCAGGGCATCGTGCAGGTCTGCGGGTCTGGGGCTGCCGGGCAGCAGGTCCAGATGCAGGGGCAACTGCACCAGCATGCCCTGCTTGAAATTACCCACCGCCGGAATGAAGATCGGCCGCCGGGTGAGACCGGTGTATTTCATGATCTCGGGCAGGTGCTTGTGTTTCAGGCCGAGCGCGTAGACCTCGTAGGCCGGCGCCGTCCCTTTCTCGTACGCCTCGATCAGCGTGCGCCCGCCGCCCGAATAGCCGCTGACCGAAGGCAGCGACAGCGGGAAATCGCGGGGGATCAGGCCGGCATCCACCAGCGGGCGGATCAGCGCTATCGCGCCCGTGGCATAGCAGCCGGGATTGCTCACCCGGGCGGCCTTTGCGACGGCTTCCCGTTGGCCCGGCGCCAGCTCCGGAAAGCCAAACACCCAGCCTTCGGCCGTGCGGTGCGCGGTGGATGCGTCGATGACGCGTGGCCCGCGACCGTTGGTGCGCTTGATCTCGTCGATGACGGCGACCGATTCGCACGCCGCATCGTCGTGCAGGCACAGGATCACCAGGTCCACGCCGGCCATCAGCTCACGCTTGGCGGCCGCATCCTTGCGCAACTCGGGCGCGATGCTGACAAGCTCGACCTGCGCCATCTTCGCCAGCCGCTCGCGGATCTGCAGGCCGGTGGTGCCGGCTTCGCCATCGATAAAGACTTTCGCCATTGTTTTCCCTGTGGAAACTGCTTACCGCCATCGTAAGGCACGCACGATATTTGTGCATCGCAGCATGATACAGTTGGAAGCTGCTCTTTGCACCGGCCGGCTCGGCCGCCGCGCTGTCGTTGGGCACCACCCCACCCGTTCCTCGAGAGACACCTCAATGAAGATTCACGAGTACCAAGGCAAGGAAATCTTGCGCAGTTTCGGCGTGCCCGTTCCACGCGGCATTCCGGCATTCACGGTCCAGGAGGCGGTGGAAGCTGCCCAGAAGCTGGGCGGCCCGGTCTGGGTGGTGAAAGCCCAGATCCACGCCGGAGGCCGCGGCAAGGGCGGCGGCGTGAAAGTTGCCAAGAGCATCGATGACGTGAAGCGCCTGGCCGGCGAGATTCTGGGCATGCAGCTCAAGACCCACCAGACCGGTCCCGAGGGCCAGAAGGTTCGTCGCCTCTACATCGAGGACGGCGCAGACATCCAGAAGGAATACTACGTTTCGGTCGTGACCGACCGCGCCACGCAGAAGGTGGCGTTCATCGCCTCCAGCGAAGGCGGCATGGACATCGAAGAAGTGGCGCACTCCACGCCCGAGAAGATCATCAAGGTGTTCGTCGACCCGCTGGTCGGCCTTACCGACGCCCAGGCCAGGGAAATCGCGGACGGCATCGGCATCCCCGCCGGTTCCGCCGCGCAGGCCATGGATGTCTTCAAGAAGCTTTATCGCTGCTACATGGACACGGACGCCTCATTGGTCGAGATCAACCCGTTGAACCGCGACGGCAAGGGCAACATCGTCGCGCTGGACGCCAAGTTCAACTTCGACGCCAACGCGCTGTTCCGCCACCCCGACATCGTTGCGTTGCGCGACCTGGACGAGGAAGATCCGGCCGAGGTCGAGGCCAGCAAGTTCGACCTGGCCTACATCAGCCTGGACGGCAACATCGGCTGCCTGGTCAACGGCGCGGGCCTGGCGATGGCGACCATGGACACGATCAAACTGTTCGGCGCCGAGCCGGCGAACTTCCTGGACGTGGGCGGCGGCGCCACCCCGGAGAAGGTCACCGAGGCGTTCAAGATCATGCTGAAGAACAAGAAGGTCAAGGCCATCCTGGTCAACATCTTTGGCGGCATCATGAAGTGCGACACCATCGCCACCGGCATCGTCACGGCCTGCAGGGCGGTGAACCTCAACGTGCCCCTCGTCGTGCGCATGAAGGGCACGAACGAAGAGCTGGGCAAGAAGCTGCTGGCCGAATCGGGCCTGCCCATCATCAGCGCCGACACCATGGCCGACGCGGCCCAGAAGGTTGTCGCGGCGGTCAAAGCAGCTTAAGGAAACGAAGCCATGTCCATCTACATCAACAAAGACACCAAGGTCATCACCCAGGGCATCACGGGCAAGACCGGCCAGTTCCACACCGAGAAGTGCCAGGAATACGCGAACGGCAAGAATTGCTTCGTTGCCGGCGTCAACCCGAAGAAGGCGGGCGAAAGGATTTTCGACATTCCGATCTTCGCCTCGGTCAAGGATGCCAAGGCGCAGACCGGCGCGACCGTCTCCGTCATCTACGTGCCGCCCGCCGGCGCCGCCGCGGCGATCTGGGAAGCCGTCGAGGCCGACCTCGACCTCGCGATCTGCATCACCGAAGGCATTCCGGTCAGGGACATGCTTGAAGTGCGCAACCGCATGCTCGCCAAGGAAGCGGCCGGCGGCAAGAAGACACTGCTGTTGGGGCCTAACTGCCCGGGCCTCATCACGCCCGACGAGATCAAGATCGGCATCATGCCGGGGCATATCCACCGCAAGGGGCGCATCGGCGTCGTGTCCCGTTCGGGCACGCTGACCTATGAAGCCGTGGCGCAGCTCACCGAAATCGGCCTGGGCCAGTCCAGCGCCGTGGGCATCGGCGGAGACCCGATCAACGGCCTGAAGCACATCGACGTCATGAAGGCCTTCAACGACGATCCGGACACCGACGCGGTGATCATGATCGGCGAGATCGGCGGCCCGGACGAGGCGGACGCCGCCCGCTGGTGCAAGGACAACATGAAAAAGCCGATCGTCGGCTTCATCGCGGGAGTCACCGCGCCGGCGGGCAAGCGGATGGGCCACGCCGGCGCGCTGATCTCCGGCGGCGCCGACACGGCCGAAGCCAAACTAGCCGTCATGGAAGAGTGCGGCTTCAAGGTTACGCGCAATCCCTCCGAGATGGCCAAGCTGCTGAAGGCGCTCTTGTAGGGCGCTGTTGCGGTTATCCACAACTGCGGACCGATTGTCCTGAGGGACAATCGGTGTTCCGCTTCAAGCAAACCCGTTTCCGACACCTCGCATGGAAGACTTCCTCGCCGCCCCGTTCTGGATCGCCGTCGGCCAGATCATCCTGATCGACATTCTGCTCGGCGGGGACAATGCGGTGGTGATCGCGCTGGCCTGCCGGGGCCTGCCGCCCAAACAACGCAAGCAGGGCATCTTCTTCGGCACCCTGGGCGCGATCGTGCTGCGGGTCATCCTGATCGCCTTTGCGCTCGCGCTGCTTGCCATTCCCTACCTCAAGGTGGTGGGAGCCCTGCTGCTGATCTGGATCGGCGTCAAGCTGATGGTGCCCCAGGATGACGAGGGGCACGCAAACATCAGCACCAGCGACAAGCTGTGGGGGGCCGTCAAGACGGTGATCATTGCCGACCTGGTGATGAGCGTGGACAACGTGCTCGCAATCGCCGGCGCCGCCGAGACCGCCGGCAAACACCAGCTTCCGCTGGTCATCTTCGGCCTGCTGGTCAGCATCCCGATCATCGTGGCCGGCAGCCAGCTGGTGCTCAAGCTGATGGACCGGTTCCCGATCATCATCACGCTCGGGGCTATGCTCCTGGGCTGGATCGCGGGCCAGATGGCCTATACCGATCCGGCACTGAAGCCGTTCGTGTCACCCGACAAGGCCTGGGAATACGCGGCCGCCGCCGGCGGCGCGTTGCTGGTGCTGGCCATCAGCAAACTGCTACAGGCCCGCCGCCGCGCGTCGGGTGTCGATCCTGCGTAGGCCGCGCACTACAGTCTGAAATTGCAACAATTTGTATTTGGCGCGTGACAAAGTCCCTTGTCCGCTGCTGTACCGTCTGTTAACGTCGAACCGGAGGCCTGCACCCCTTTCCTGGCGTCGCGGGTGTATGGAATGCTGCGGAAAACCGCAGTGTTTTGAAGAGTTTCTCTGGACGAGGGGCGGGCGTGAGTACATCTTCTTCGGCAAAACGTGGCCAGTTTTGGCGCGCGGACTGGTTTGTCGCCGTCCTCGTCGTGCTGGCGGTGTTCGTCCTGCACCAGGCCACCGACGTATTTGGCACGCTGGAGCGGCGCTTCTACGACTTCGCCAGCACCAGCAGCGGCCGACAGCCCTCCGACCGGATTGCCATCATCGCCATCGACGACCAGAGCATCGCCAACATCGGGCGCTGGCCGTGGCCCCGCGATGTTCACGCCCAGCTGATCGATCAGCTCGCTGCAGCCAAGGCCAAGACCATCGTCCAGACAGTCTTCTTCTTCGAGCCGCAGACCGACCGCGGACTGCAGTTCATCCGCAAGATCAAGGAAGCGCTAGGACCGGTGCAGGAAGGCGCGGGCGGCCAGGCCGAGCAACTCGCCAAGGTCATCGCGGAGGCCGAGAAGGCAATGGATACCGATGCCCAGCTTGCGGCCAGCATGGCCAAGGCGGGCAATGTGCTGGTGCCATCCTTTTTCTCGCTGGGCGAGCCGCAGGGCAACGCGGACAAGCCTCTGCCCGGGTTTGCCCTCAAGAGCACCATCAAAGAAACCAGCGGCTTTTCGGAACCCGCCCTTCGAGCCCAGGAGCCGATCGACACGATTGGCGCAGCGGCGCAGGGCGTGGGCCACCTCAACCAACTCAATGACGTCGATGGCGCAGTACGGTACGAGCCGATGCTGGTCAACTACTATGGCAACGCAGTGCCTTCGATGGCATTGCTGGCTGCGGCGAGCAGCCTGAACCTCGCGCCGTCCGACATCAAGCTCAACGTCGGCGAATCAGTCCAGATCGGAAAGCTGCGGGTCAGGACGGACCCCATGGCGCACATGCTGCCGCAGTTCTACAAGGGCAAGGACGGGCGGGCGGCGTTCGCCGTCGACTCGTTCTATGACGTTCTCAGCGGGAAAATCCCTGCGAGCAAATACGCGGACAAGATCGTCCTCATCGGCGCGACCGCGACCGGAGTGGGTGTGCAGTTCCCCGCACCGGGCTACACGGCCATCACGCCGGTCGAATTGATCGCGCACATCACCTCCAGCATATTGGGGGAGCATTTCATCGTGCAGCCGGGCTGGAGTCTCTGGGCGGAGCTCGGCCTCTTCCTGCTGATCGCGGCCTATTTGGTGGCGGGCCTGCCGCGCCTATCGGCCGGCATGGCCGGCAGTGCCACGGCGGTGGTTTTCATCGCATTGCTGGGCGTCGAATTCGTGCTGCTCGCCAGTGCCGGTACCTGGTTGCACCTGGTGTTCCCGGCATCGCTGCTGGTGATCGGCCACCTCGCGCTCACCACCAAGCGCTTCCTGGTGACCGAAGCGGGCAAGCTCAAATCCGACGACGAGTCGGCCGAAACCAACCGCATGATGGGCCTGGCACTGCAGGGTCAGGGGCAGCTCGACGCAGCCTTCGATCGTTTCAGCCGCGTCCCGATGGGCGAAGAGGTGATGGCAAACCTCTACAACCTGGCCCTCGACTTCGAGCGCAAGCGCCAGTTCAACAAGGCTCAGGCTATCTACGAGCACATGGCCGCCTACGACAAGGGCTACAAGGACCTGCAGTCGAAACTCAACCGGGCGAAGAATCTCTCGGAGACCGTCATCCTGGGTGGCGGCGGATCGCACCCCGGCGGCACGATGCTTTTGGACGGCGGCGCCGTCGAGAAGCCAATGCTCGGGCGCTACCAGGTCGAGAAAGAACTCGGCAAGGGCGCGATGGGCGTGGTGTACCTCGGCAAGGACCCGAAAATCGGCCGCGTCGTGGCGATCAAGACAATGGCACTGTCGCAGGAGTTCGAGGGCGAGGAACTGACCGACGCACGTGAGCGCTTCTTCCGCGAGGCCGAGACGGCCGGACGGCTGCAGCACCAGAACATCGTCACGATCTTCGACGCCGGCGAGGAGCACGACCTCGCCTACATCGCCATGGAGTTCCTGAAGGGCAAGGACCTGGCCGATTTCTGCAAGGACGGCCAGTTGCTGCCCATGCCGAAAGTGCTGTCCATCGTATCGCGCGTGGCCGAGGCGTTGGCCTACGCGCACAAACAGAACGTCGTCCATCGCGACATCAAGCCGGCGAACATCATGTACGAGTTCGACAGCGACACCGTCAAGGTGACAGACTTCGGTATCGCTCGCATCACGGACTCCAGCAAAACCAAGACAGGCCTCGTACTGGGCACGCCCAGCTTCATGTCGCCGGAACAGATCGCCGGCAAGAAGGTGGACGGTCGCTCCGATCTCTACTCGCTGGGCGTGATGCTGTTCCAGATGCTCGCGGGGGTTCTGCCTTTCCGCGGCGACTCGATGGCGGAGCTGATGTACAAGATCGCCAACGAGGAGGCGCCCGATATCCGCATCATTCGCAGGGACGTCTCGGACCGGCTGGCGAACATCGTGGCGTTGGCTTTGAGCAAGCGCCCGGAGACGCGTTACCAGAGTGGAGACCAGTTCGCCGCCGACCTCAAGTCGGTGATGGCGGACGCTTTCGCGCCCTCGACTCCCGGTGCGACCGCTCCGGTGTATGAAGCCACCGTGGTCGGCATGCCCGTGACAACTGCGCCCGGCTATGATCCGACGCAGAAAAAGGAAGAGGGCGATCCGGCCTTCGCCAAGACTGACGTGTTCCGCAAATCGGACACGGGCAGCGGCCCTGGCGGCGCATGAACGACCTGAAGGCTTGACCCGGCAATCTATGAACTACGAGTTTTGCATACGCACCGATCCGGGTCTCGCGCGCGAGAACAACGAGGACTCCGTCGCCTTCGATGAACCCGTGCGGCTGGGCGTGCTTGCCGATGGAATGGGGGGTTACAACGCCGGTGAGGTCGCCAGCGGGATGGCGACCACCTTCATCAAGTCGGAACTCGGTCGCTGGCTGGCCCAGGCCGGTCGCCACGCCAATGCCCGCGAAGTGCGCAGGGCGATGGAGATCTGCGTCGACAATGCCAACCGGTCGATCTTCAATGCCGCCAATTCCAACCCGCAGTACAGCGGCATGGGCACCACGTTGGTGGTGGGCGTATTCCAGGACGCCCGCCTTGTGCTGGGCCACATCGGAGATTCGCGCTGCTACCGCCTTCGCGGCGAGGAGTTCGCGCAGATCACCAAGGACCATTCGCTGCTCCAGGAGCAAATGGACGCCGGCCTCATCACGCCGGAGCAGGCGGCGACCTCCAGCAACAAGAACCTGGTAACCCGCGCCTTGGGCGTGGAGGACGCGGTGTTGCTGGAAGTCAACGAACACAAGGTCGAGGCGGGCGATATCTACCTGATGTGCTCGGATGGGCTGTCGGACATGGTGGATGATGAGGGAATTGCCAAGATCCTGGGCGCAGACGGCCCGCTGGAGCAGAAGGTGACGCAGTTGATCGACGCGGCCAACGCCAATGGAGGGAGGGACAACATCTCCGTCCTGATGGCGCAAGCCAACACCGATTCGAAAAAACGCGGGCTGATTTCCAGATTGCTGGGAAAATAGTCTTTGGTATTAATTCCTCGATAATTAGTAATATAGACAGGAGCGGACCATGCCGAAAATGATCGTTTCGATCGACGGTGTTGTCATCAAGGAAGTGCAGTTGACCAAGGACCGGACCACCCTGGGGCGCCGGCCGTACAACGACATCGTGATCGACAATCTTGCTGTGAGCGGGGAGCATGCGGTGCTGCAAATGACCGGCAACGAGGTCTACCTCGAAGACCTCAACAGCACCAACGGCACCTACGTGAACGGCAAGGCCGTCAAGAAGCAGCTGTTGCAGAACAACGACACGGTCGAGGTCGGCAAGTACAAGATCAAGTACATCAACGAGGTCGCGGGGCCGACCTTCGAAAAGACGATGATCCTGAAGGCAGGCGCCCTGCCGCCGATGCCCCACGCGCCCGCCCCTGCACAGGCGGGCACGGCCCCGACCTCCCTTGCGCATGCACAAGCCGCCGATCTGGGGCAAGTCAACGCCGCCATCAAGGTACTGTCCGGTGCGGCTGCAGGCCGCGAGGTGCCGCTCGTGAAAGTGGTCACCACCATCGGCAAACCCGGCGTCGCCGTCGCCGCCATCACCAAACGCCCTCACGGATTCGTTGTCGCGCACGTCGACGGCGCCAATACGCCCACGCTGAATGGAGCCGCCATCGGCGCGGACCCGGTCATGCTCAAACACGGCGACCTGCTCGAGCTCGCCGGCACGCAGATGCAGTTTGTGCAGGCCTGACAGCCGGGCCGTGCAAGCGCCGGCTGCGTCGCTCAGGAGGGACCGCACCTGATGGGCTTGCTCTCCAGACACTGGCCGCGCATAGCCGTCACGCTGCTCCCGCTGGTCTTCGCGTTGCTCCACGCGAGCGGCGTACTCTCAATCGGGGTGCTGCAACGCCTCGACGACATCATCTACGACGCCCGGCTGCGCGCCACGATGCAGCGCACGCTCGACGATCGCATCGTCATCGTCGACATCGATGAGAAGAGCCTCGCCGAGATCGGCCACTGGCCGTGGGGCCGCAACCGGCTGGCCGAGCTGGTCGATACGCTGTTCGAACACCACAAGGTGGGACTGGTTGGCTTCGACGTGGTGTTTGCCGAGGCCGACGAGAGCTCCGGCCTCAAGCGCCTGAAGCAACTGGCGCAGGCGGAACTGAAGGACCAGGCGGGGTTCGCGGAACGCCTCAACCAGATCCAGGGCTCCCTCGACTACGACGCGCTGTTCGCCAGGTCGCTGCAGAAGCGGCCCGTCGTGCTCGGCTACGTCTTCACCGGCACGGAGGGCAGCAACATTGGCGTTCTGCCGCCTCCCGTCATGCAAAAGGAGGCGTTGAATGGCAGGCCCATCCGGTTCCTGAGCTGGAAGGGCCATATATCCAATATCGAACAGCTCGGCGCCGCAGCGCCGATGGCGGGTTTTTTCAACCCCATCGTGGATGGCGATGGCGTGGTGCGCTCCGTGCCACTTGTCATGGAATATCAGGGGCACTTCTACGAGTCGCTGTCTCTGGCGATGTACCGCGTGCTGGCCGGTCTTCCCAGCGTCTCGCCAGGCTTTGCGCGCGACCGCTTCCTGTCGCGCAACTACCAGGGACTTGAGAGCATCCAGTTGCGCCGGGGCGACGGCGTCATGGCGATTCCGGTGGACGACCGCGTCGCCAGCCTCGTCCCGTTTCGCGGGCCCGGCGGCGTCAATGGCGGCTCCTTCAAGTACGTCTCCGCGGCCGATGTGCTGGCCAAGCGGGTTCCGCCCGCAAGCCTGAAGGACAAGATCGTTCTTGTCGGCACCACCGCGCAGGGGTTGCTGGACTTGCGGGTCACGCCGGTCGGGGAGACCTATCCCGGCGTCGAGGCGCATGCCAATGTGATCTCCGGCCTCCTGGACGGCAAGACATTCGTGCGGCCTGATTACGCGATCGGCTACGACGTCATCATCCTGTTGCTGGCCGGCCTCGCGCTGGCTTTCACGTTGCCGCTGCTGTCGGCCACCCGCGCGGTGCTGGTGAGCGCGGGCGTCCTCGCTGCCGTCGTCGGACTGAATTTCTGGCTGTACTCAGGGCACGGGCTGGTGCTGCCGCTGGCCGCCGCGCTGGTGATGTCGCTGACGGCGTTCGGCCTCAACATGAGTTATGGGTACTTCGTGGAAAGCCGCAGCAAGCGGGAGCTCGCAAACCTGTTCGGCACCTACGTGCCGCCGGAACTGGTCGACGAAATGGTGAAGGACCCGGACGCCTACAACATGAAGGCGTCGAACAAGGAGCTGACGGTGATGTTCTGCGACATGCGGGGCTTCACCAAGATGTCGGAAACCATGGAGCCTACCCGGCTGCAGGAGCTGCTCAACTCCGTCTTCAACCGGCTCACCGACATCATTCGGGGCAATCGAGGCACGATCGACAAGTACATGGGCGATTGCGTGATGGCGTTCTGGGGAGCGCCAGTGGACACACCCAACCATGCGTACCTGGCGTCCAGAACCGCCATCGAAATGGCCAGTTCCGTGCGCAAGATCAACGAGGAGCACAGGGCACAGGGTATTCCCGAGATCGGCATCGGCATTGGCGTGAACACCGGGACGATGTGCGTCGGCGACATGGGCTCCGACATCCGCCGCGCATATACCGTCATAGGGGATTCCGTCAACCTGGGATCGCGGCTGGAGGGCCTGTCGAAGGTTTACGGCGTGGACATCGTGGTGAGCGAAAGCACCCGCAAACTGGCGCCGGAATTCGCCTGGCAGGAGCTTGACCGCGTCCGTGTCAAGGGCAAGGCCCAGGCGGTTGCGATCTTCTGGCCAGTGGCCCCGGCCGAAGCGTTGGACAAAGCATCACAGGACGAACTCAAGACCTGGGGCGCATTTTTGAAGGCTTACCGCGCGCAGGACTGGGACCAGTGCGACGTGCTGATGCTGAACCTGCACCGGATGAATGCCAAAAAATACCTTTACCAATTGTATTCAGAGCGTGTAGCCTCAATGCGCTTGCTGCCCTTCGACCCCTCCTGGGACGGTGCAACGAATTTCGAAACCAAATAGGGACCCTGATGAAAGTGCGCGTGCTCGGGTGCTCCGGAGCGATCGCGAAGGACTGTCGCACGACGTCCTTCCTGATCGACTCGGACGTGCTCGTCGACGCCGGCACCGGCGTGGGCGACCTCACGCTCGCCGAGATGAAGAGCATTGACCATGTCCTGCTCACGCACTCGCATCTGGACCACGTCGCGGCGCTGCCGCTGATGATCGATGCCATCGCCTCGCAACTGACCAAGCCCGTGCAGATCCACGCGCTGGCGGGCACCATTGCCGCGCTCAAGGCGCATGTGTTCAACAACGTCATATGGCCGGACTTCAGCAGCATCCCGACACCGAAGTCCCCCTTCATCAGCTTCCACGAGATCCAGGTGGGGCAGACGCTGGACATCACGGGCAAGCGCATCGAGGTGTTGCCAGCCGTGCACACGGTGCCAGCCGTGGGTTATGCCATCACTTCGGGCAAGGGGTGCTGGGTCTTCACCGGCGACACTGAACGCAACCCGGCGTTCTGGCGCCGCATCAACCAGATGAACGTCGCCGCACTGGTGATCGAAACTGCATTCAGCAACCGCGAGAAGGATCTCGCCAAGCGCAGCTTGCACCTGTCGCCCCTGGCGCTCGCCGAGGAGCTCGATTGCATCGACAAGAGCAAGACTTTCCCCATCTACATCACGCACACCAAGCCGGCGGAGACTGAGCTCATCATGGCCGAGATCCAGAAGTTCGATCAAACCCAGCCGTTCGGCCCCAACGTCGCCCACGATATCCGCTGGCTGCGCGCGGGGCAGGAGTTCGACCTATGAGCAGGGATGCGGCATGAACGCGGTACTCAAGCCCGAGCACCGGGATTCGCAGGCATTCTTCGATTCGCAGATGCTGCCGCCGGAGCAGCGCGGCGTCTCTTTCGAGGCCTTGTTCTACAGGCAGCTGCAACTGGTCACCACGAAGATTCACGAGACGGAGAATATCGACCAGATCATGCTCGAGGCGAGCCATGACATCTGCAAGCTGTTCAACGCAGACAGGCTGACGCTCTATGCGGTCAACGAAGACCGCACGGCCGTTGTCTCCAAGGTCAAGACGGGGCTGAACACCAGCAAGGACCTGAAGCTGCCGATCAGCGCGCAAAGCATCGCCGGCTATGCCGCCTACGCCAGGCAGCTGCTGAACATCCCCGACGTCTACGACGATGAGGCGCTCAAGCGCATCCATCCCACCCTGAGCTTCCTCAAGGAGGTGGACAAGCGTTCCGGTTACCGCACCAAGCAGATGATGGTGCTGCCGATCATGGACGGCGACACGTTGCACGGCGTGCTGCAGGTGATCAACAACAAGAGTGATCAGCCCTTTGGCGAGCTCGAGGTGGAAGGCGCCACGCAGCTGTGCAAGACGCTCGCCACGGCGATCCGGCAGCGGATGCAAAAGGCCGACGACAGCCAGCGCCGCCGCGCCACGAAATACGACGGACTGGTGGCCGAGGGCGTGATGACTGCCGACGAGTTGCAGCGTTGCATCCAGCAGGCGCGCGAGGAGGTCAAGCCCATCGAGCACATGTTGATGGCGAGCTTTCAGGTGCGCCCCTCGCAGATCGGCCCGTCGCTGGCCAAGTTCTTCGGCGTTCCCTACGAGCCCTTCCATTCCGGTCGCATCCGCGTCGAGTCCCTGCAAGGTCCGCTCAAGCGCGACTTCGCCCTGGAGCAGGGCTGGATCCCCCTGGAGGAATCGCCCGAGGGCCTGGTTGTGATGTGCATCGACCCGGAAGCCGTGCGCGGCTCGCGCATTGTTCCGCAGGTGTTCCCGCGCCATTCAAAATACGCGTACCGGGTGACGACGCAGACCGAGTTCGAAGAAACGCTCGCGCAGATCTATGGCGCGGACGAGGGCGGCACGATCGACGAACTGCTGGCTGACCTCAGCGCCCCCATGGACGACGAGGGGGAGGACGGTGACGCGGTCTCCGCAGCGGCCGACAACGAACTGGTGAAGTTCGTCAACAAGGTCATCATCGACGCCTACAACCAGAAGGTTTCCGACATCCACATCGAGCCGCTGCCGGGCAAGCAGAAAACCGGCATCCGCTTTCGCATCGACGGTAGCCTGGCGCCGTACATCGAGGTCCCTGCGCATTTCCGCCAGGCGCTGGTGACGCGCCTTAAGATCATGTGCGACCTGGACATCTCTGAAAAGCGCAAGCCGCAGGACGGCAAGATCAAGTTCAAGAAATTCGGCCCGCTCGACATCGAGCTGCGGGTGGCCACGATCCCTTCGGCCGGGGGCGTCGAAGACGTAGTGATGCGTATCCTGGCTGCCGGCGAGCCGATCCCGCTCGAGAAGCTCGGCCTCACGCCGCACAACAAGGAGCGGCTGGAAAAGACGGTGAGCAAGCCCTACGGGCTGTTTTACGTGTGCGGCCCCACCGGTTCGGGCAAGACAACGACGCTGCACTCCATCCTGAAATTCCTCAACACGCCCGACACGAAGATCTGGACCGCGGAGGACCCGGTAGAAATCACGCAGCGTGGCCTGCGGCAGGTGCAGGTCAACAAGAAGGCGGGGATCGACTTCCCCCTGATCATGCGAGCATTCCTGCGGGCGGATCCGGACATCATCATGGTCGGCGAGTCGCGCGACAAGGAGACGGTTTCGATGGGTGTGGAAGCCTCGCTCACCGGCCACCTCGTGTTCTCCACGCTGCACACCAACTCCGCGCCCGAATCGATCATCCGCCTGCTTGACATGGGGATGGACCCGTTCAATTTCGCCGATGCGCTGCTCGGCATCCTGGCGCAGCGCCTGGCCAAGAAGCTGTGCGACTGCAAGACCGAGTACTTCCCCGATGCCGACGAAGTCAAGCTATTCGTCACCGAGTACGCCGAAGAACTGCGGCATAGCAGCGCATGGAAGGCCGACTACGCCGGTGAAGCCAGGAAGCTTTATGAAAGCTGGGTCAAAGCCTACGGGCACGAAGGCCGGTTGAAGTTCTACAAGGCCAGCGGTTGCGATAAGTGCAACAAGACCGGGTACAAAGGGCGCCTCGGCCTGCACGAGTTACTGGTGGCGGACGATCACATCAAGAGGCTGATCCAGGAGCGCGCGCGCGTCGCCGAACTGTTCGCGGCGTCGGTGGAAACGGGGATGCGCACGCTGAAGATGGACGGCATGGAGAAGATCATGTTGGGGATGACCGACCTGAAGCAGGTGCGCTCGGTGTGCATTAAGTAGGCAGTTAGTCCGCACTGACCGACAAAAATGTCGACTCAACCGGAGAGGTTGGCGATTTTGGACAGCTTGCTGAACAGTAAGAGCGCGAAAATTAATGCTTTCGTGGGCTATATGCGGTTGGCATGGCGCTTGCAGAACTGACGAGCTTCTCTTTTCAAATCACTCTGGAGGTATTCCAATGAAGCGTCACCTGCAACAGGGTTTCACCCTGATCGAACTGATGATCGTTGTCGCGATCATCGGTATTCTGGCCGCCGTGGCCCTGCCTGCATATCAGGACTACACCAAGCGCGCGAAGATGTCGGAAGTGGTGTTGGCGGCCTCGGCTTGCCGCACGACGATCACCGAGATCTATCAATCGGCCGCCAGTGGTGGCACGCCGACCGCGAACGAGTGGGGCTGCGAATCCGCTTCGGCGACCTCGAAGTATGTTGCCGCGATCGCTACCGACGCGAATGGCCTGATCACTGTGACGACCCAAGGCTTCGGCGACACCGCCATCGACGCCAAGACGATTCAGCTGGCCCCGTACAGCGATGCCGCTGGCACGGCAGCAATGTCGGCTGCTACTGATATTGGCAAGGCAGTTGCCGTTTGGAAGTGCGGTCCCGGCGCTACGAACCCTGTGCCCTCGAAGTACTTGCCGGGCTCCTGCCGCGGTACCTGATGCACGCTGTTGCCGTGCAAATCGAAACGCCCCGCGAGGGGCGTTTTTCATGGGACCGGCTGCTGGGACTGATCGGGCTCATGAGCCTGGGTGTCAGCTGGCTGATGCCCAATCACTATCTACCGTGGTATGCCTTCCATTCAGACGCAATGGCCTTCGTGGCCATATTCGCCTGGATGCTGACCTTGGGGGTGAATGGTTCGAAGGCAATTCCGGTTCCGCGCTTGTTCGTTGTCGTTATC
Source organism: Ramlibacter sp. (assembly GCA_029237735.1). Classification (GTDB taxonomy): domain Bacteria; phylum Pseudomonadota; class Gammaproteobacteria; order Burkholderiales; family Burkholderiaceae_C; genus Ramlibacter. Next base: position 15,857 of record JAQZBU010000008.1, read on the forward strand.
GCGGCGATCGCCATTCCATGGTTTCAATTTGGCATCGGCCTTCTAGGATTCGCTGGCGAAGCGTGGCTCGCCAGTCTCTATCTCGGCGGATTTGCCGCAAGTATTTGCATCGGGTTTCATTGGGCACGCCAGCCCAAGGCCGACGATGTCCTGCTGCAGACCGTCGTCGCGGCGACGTTGACTGCAGGCCTCATTTCCACGGGGCTGTGTTTCTTCCAATGGCTGCTTCTGGAAGATTGGCTCGGCATCTTCATTGCCAATATTGGCAGGTCGGGGCGCCCGTTCGCCAACCTGGCACAGCCCAACTTGCTTGCCACTCTTCTTGTGATGAGCGTGGTGGCCTTGGCGTGGACATACGAGAGCCGTCGCATCGGTGGCTGGGGCCTGGCCTGTGGCGCGGCCTTTCTCACCGTGGGGCTTAGCTTCACCCAATCGCGAGCTGGTTACTTGAGCGCCGCGGCTGTTTGCCTTTGGTGGTGGCTCAAACACTCGGCGCTGGAAGCGCCTCGGCTGAACCGCGGCTGGGCGGCGATATGGATTTTGGTGTTGGCGATGTTCGCCGCCGTCCTCCCCCAGCTCAGTATCGCATTTGAACTTGCAGGTCACCGACCGGTATCCCTTTTTGACAACAACGGCCGCTGGCTGATGTGGAAACAGATCATTTCCGGCATTTTCGAGTCGCCCTGGATTGGCTATGGGTGGGACCATACACCTGCTGCGCAGATGGCCGGCGCAATACATTACCCCGGCTTTCTTGCTACCGGGTATGCACACAACATCGGCCTGGACGCCATGGCCTGGCTCGGAATACCGCTCGGCGTCGGCATCTGCGCGCTGGGAGCGTACTGGCTAATCAGCCGGGCCCGGAAAGTTTGCGGCCAGGTTCCCGTTTTTGCGTTTGCGCTGGCATTGCCGGTCTTTGTGCATAGCCTCTTCGAGTTCCCATTCGCCTACGCATTTTTTCTTTTGCCCGTTGGCATCATGATTGGCGTGGTGGAGGCGTTTCACCCCAAGGCAGGGGCAATGAGGATGTCGAGGCGTTGGATCCTCGCCTTGTCCCTGAGTCTGGGAGCATTGGGCTATCAAATCGCGAGGGAATATATTCCTGCCGAAGAGGATTTCCGATTCTTGCGCTTTGAAGCGATGCGCATGGGCGCCACGCCCCAGGGTCATTCGCGACCCGAATTCCTGATACTGTCGCAGATCGAGGCGCTACTCGATGTCGGTCGAACAAAGCCAATGTCGGGAATGAGCAGTGAGCAGATTGAGCGTATCCGGTTCGTGACGGTCAAGTATTCCTGGGCACCGCCTGCCCTCCTGTATGCCGCGGTGCTTGAGGCCAATGGTCTGCACGAGCAGGCACAGCACCAGATGCGAGTCATCCACGGCATGTATGGCAAAGCCTATTACGCAGGCGCTGTGTCGCGGATTGAGGAATTGCGTAAGGAATGGCCGGATCGCGCAAGCGCTCCACGGCCTTAGTCGACACTGTGGACAGTGAACCTGAACGAAACTCCCCGCTCGATACGTTCGGTTGTCTGCCTCGCATGCCTTGCCGCGCCCTGGCTGAATCCATTCGCATCCGGACCCTCCTCCTCGGTCACTCCCTGGCTGTTCAGCGCCGTGTGCATGGCCGTGGCCTATGGCCTTCAGCCTCCGGCCTGGCCGAACGCGGCGGTGCTGCTCGGACTGGCGGCGGTCAGTGCCTGGGCCATCCTCAGCGCGGGCCTATCGCCCGATTCGGTAGCGCTGGCAGGCGCCTGCCTCCTGATCTTCGTGGCGGCCGGTATGGCGGCGGGGGCCGTGCAGCACAGGGGCTTTGTCAAGCTCATCGCACTAGCTTGGTTATTGGCCGCCGTGATCAGTACTGCCATGGCACTGGTCCAATATTTCGGCGCGACCGAGAGGCTGTTCCCTTGGGTGAATGCTTCGGCCACAGGTGAAGCCTATGCCAATCTGCGGCAGCGCAACCAGTTCGCATCGCTCACCGCCATCGGGATGGCCTCACTTTTCTGCCTGTCGCGGCCAGGGTCCGCGCGTTGGCCGGCGATGGCCGCAATGGTGTGGCTGGCAGTGGGCAATGCTGCTACGACCTCGCGAACCGGCCTGCTGGAGTTGATGCTGCTCGGTGTCCTCGCGTTGGCTTGGCCGACGCCGCGTCGCGAGCGGGTCATGTTGTGGCTTGCCGGATTGGCCGCCTACGTGGTGGCCGCCGTGACCATGCCCTGGCTGCTGGAAATTGCCACGGGCGAGCCGGGAAACCGCCTGTGGGAACGTGTGGCGTCGGTGGAGGGGTGCAGCAGTCGCACAGTGCTATGGTCGAACGTCATGTATCTGATAGCCCAAAAGCCCTGGATCGGCTGGGGCTGGGGCAACCTCGACTATGCCCATTACGTGACGCTCTATGAGGGTCCGCGGTTTTGCGACATCCTGGACAACGCGCACAGCCTGCCGTTGCACCTGGCCGTCGAGTTGGGCGTTCCCGCTGCGCTGTTTACTTTTGCAGCGCTACTCTGGGCCATTGCGCGGGCGCGTCCATGGGCCACACCCGATCCGGCACGCCAGATGGCCTGGGCTGTCCTGACGGTGATCGGCGTGCACAGCCTGCTCGAATATCCGCTCTGGTATGGACCATTCCAGATCGCGTTCGGCCTGTGCCTCGGGCTGCTGTGGCCTGCTGCGGACCGGCACGCCTCGCCGCGCGCCTCGCTCCCGCTCTCGCGGGCGCGCGTTGCGAGCGTTGCCGTCGCGGCGTGCGTTGCGGCCGCGTGCGCCTACGCCGCCTGGGACTACCGGCGCGTGAGCCAGATCTACCTCCCTCCCGAAGCTCGCTCACCCGCGATGCGCGACGATCCCTTACCCGAAATCCGCCGCTCCTGGCTGTTCCGAAACCAGGCGCGATTCGCCGAACTGACGATCACGCCGCTGACCCAGGCGAACGCCGCCTGGACTTTCGACAGCGCGCGGGCGCTGCTGCACTACTCGCCCGAGCCGCGGGTGATCGAAAAGTTGATCGAGAGCGCTACGGTGCTGGGACGCGAGGAGGAAATGCTGCTCGACCTTGCCCGCTTTCGCGCCGCGTTCCCGGAGGCCTATGCGAAGTGGTCGAAGGCGCGCGCCGGCGGCGCAGCGCCGGTGGGTCAGCCGGCCACGTAGTGCCCGGACTTGCCGCCCTGCTTCTCAAGCAGGCGCACGCCAGTGATCGTCATACCGCGATCGACGGCCTTGCACATGTCGTAGATGGTGAGCAGCGCCACCTGCACGGCGGTGAGGGCTTCCATCTCGACGCCGGTCGGGCCCACGGTTTCAGCGGTGGCAGTGCACGCGATCGCGCCGTGTCCACCCGCGCCGGGCCGCTCCACCAGGAAATCGATTGCCACGCGCGTCAGCGCCAGCGGATGGCACAGCGGGATCAACTCGCTGGTTTTCTTGGCGCCCTGGATGCCCGCGATGCGCGCAATGCCCAGCACGTCGCCCTTCTTGGCCGTGCCGGCTTCTATGATGGCCAGCGTGGCGGGCAGCATCTCGATGCGCCCGCCGGCTACGGCGACGCGGCGGGTGGCGGGCTTTTCGCCCACATCCACCATATGGGCCTGGCCCTGTGCATCGAAATGCGTCAAAGAGCTCATGTTGTCCTTGCAATCGGGGCGTAACAAACCCATTTACGCCTTGTTCACGTTCTTCCCTCATCATACGCACATGCTCCACTGGATTGACTGGCTGCGGATGTCAGGCATGCGCCTGGGCGCCGCCGTGCTGGCAGCCGCCTTGCTGGCGACGCCCGCGCGCGCCCAGCTCCCGACTCTGGGCGACGGCAGCGACATGAACGTCGCCACCGAGCGCAAGCTGGGCGAGCGCGTGGCGCGCGAGCTCTACCGCGATCCGGACTACATCGACGACCCGGTGCTCGACGAGTACGTGCTGGAAATCTGGACGCGCCTGCTCGCCGCGGCGCGCACACGGGGCGAGCTCACGGCCGAGCTCGATGACCGTTTCGCATGGCAGGTGCTGCTGGGCAAGGACCGCATCATCAATGCCTTCGCGGTGCCCGGTGGATGGATGGGTGTCCAGCTGGGCCTGATCAATGTCACCGCCACGCGCGACGAATTGGCCGCGGTGCTGGCGCACGAGCTCAGCCATGTGACACAGCGCCACCACTCGCGATTGATGACGCAGCAGAACCAGCAGGCGCCCTGGCTCATCGGCGCGATGATCCTCGCCGCGCTGGCCGCCAGCAAGAACCCGGATGCGGCGAACGCGATGATGGCCGGCGGCCAGGCGATGGCGATGCAGAACCAGCTGAATTTCTCACGCGACATGGAGCGCGAGGCCGACCGTGTGGGCTTCGGCGTGTTGACCCAGGCCGGTTTCGCGCCGGAGGGATTCGTCGCCATGTTCGAAAAACTGCAGCAGGCGGCGCGGCTCAACGACAACGGAAACTTCCCCTACCTGCGCACCCACCCGATGACGACCGAGCGCATCGCCGAGGGGCAGTCGCGCCAGCAACTCGCCACCCGGGCAACAGCGCCGCCACCGCCCGACCTCGTGCACGCGATGATGATCGGCCGCTCGCGGGTGCTCTCCAATCCCGGTGTGGATAACCTCCGCTCCTATGCGGGCGAGGCGGAAAGCGCCCCCGCCGCGGACCGGGCGCGGCAAGCCGGGCTGTTGTACGCGGGCGCGCTGGCTAATTCGAAGCTTCGCGAGCCGGCGGCCGCTTCGCGCCTGGCCGCGAAGCTCGCTGCAGTGACGGCAGGCGACGCGCGCGCGTCCCGGCTTGCCACGTTGCTGGCCGCCGAAGTGGCGCTCGCGGCGGGCGACGCGCCGCGCGCCGTGTCGCTGGTGGACGCCGCGGCCACTGGCCGGCCGGAAGTGATGTTGTCATCGCAAGCCCGCATGCGCGTAGGGCGCACGGGCGAGGCGGCGCAGCGTTTGCAGACCTGGGTGGCGCTGCATCCGCGGGATCCCGAGGCCTGGCAGTTGCTGGCGGCGGCGTACTCGGCGCAAGGCCAGGGGCTTCGCGCCATCCGGGCGGAGGCGGAATCGCATGTCGCGCGGCTCGACTACCAGGCGGCGCTGGACCGGTTCAAGGCCGCACAGGACCTCGCGCGCAAGTCGGGCGCGGGAGGGGACCACATCGAGGCGTCGATCATCGACACCCGCACGCGGCAGGTGGCCCTACTTCTTCGCGAACAGGCTCTCGAGCGCTAATTCAATCACCATCCCCAGCGCGGTGTAGATCAGCGAGCCGATCAGCGCTGCGACGAAGCCCTGGACATGGAAGCCGTCGAGTACGCTCGCCGCGGCCCAGAACATCAGTGCGTTGATGACGAACAGGAAAAGGCCAAGCGTGACCACGGTGACGGGCAGCGTCAGCACGACGAGGATGGGACGCACGATCGTGTTGAATAGGCCGATCACCAGCGCGGCGATCATCGCCGCCCCGAAGGTCTTGACCTCGACGCCGCTGTACATATAGGCCACGAACAGCAGCGCCGCGGCGCTGAGAAGCCATTTGGCAAGAAGTTTCAACATCGCGGCAGCATACACCGCCAGCCCAGGCGCTATCATGCCCCTCCCCTTGCCGCTCGTCCCATGGCCGGAATCCACATCACCGACATCGAAGCCGCCATCAACCACTGGCGTGATAGAAAGCCATCGCCTGACGGCGTGACGCTCGCGCCCGAGCTGCGCGCTCTGGCGGAGGTGTATGCGCTGATGATCTTTCATCAAGAGGACGAAGCCGCCGAGGAAGGCTTCCCGCCCGCCGCTTATGCCGCGTGGAAGGCCTGGTACGACACAACCCCGGACACGCCCTGTATCGCCATCTGTTCGACCAGCCAAGGCGACGCGGAGTGCAAGGGGTGCGGGCGCAGCTTCGGTGAGGTGCAGCACTGGACCGAGATGTCGCCCGCGGAAAAACGCCGCACCTGGCGGCGCATCACCTTGCAGGGCGATGCGTGGCGCTTCAACAAATACGCCGAGCGCGCCGCATGAGGAGGCTGACCCGGGCGCCCAACATCGCGATCGCGGCGTTCTGGGTCGACGCGCTTCGCCAGGCCGGCATCGAAGCGTCGGTGCAACGTTATTACCTCGGTGCCGCGGCGGGCGAGCTGCCGCCCGACCAGTGCCTGCCCGAGGTCTGGCTGACGCACGACGAGCAGGAGGCCGAGGCCCGGGCGTTCCTGGAGGGCCTGCTGCACGTGCCGCAGCGGCGGTGGGTCTGCCTGTGCGGAGAGACGGTGGAAGGCGGCTTCGAGCAGTGCTGGAACTGCGGCCGCCCAATGCCCGAATAGCTCGCGAAGGCCGCGGGCTTATTCGTGGGCCACCGCGGAACCGGCTTCGCCGGGCCGCTGGTGGCGCCCCCTTGAGGGGGAGAGGGCGAAGCCCGAGGGGGCATCGGCCGCAGGCCGCTTCGGGGGTGTTTAATTACTTCAGGCGCACCAGATCAATGTCCACGTTGTGGGTGCCGTCACCCAGCATCAGCGTGCCTTCCTGGATCGTCGCTTGGAGCTGCATGCTGCGCTGCGCGAGCGCCGCCAGCGACTGGGAGGCTGCCGGCGGCACGCGCCACACACTGAGGTTCTGCAGGCGCGACACCTTGTTTTCGATACCGCGCCACCAGATATCGGCCGCATATGAGAAGCAGTACACGCTCACCTTGTCGGCCTTGCCGCAGGCCTTGGACAGGGGTTTGTCTTCGGGCTGGCCGACTTCCACCCACAGCCGCGTGCGGCCGGTGAAGTCTCGCAGCGATACATCGGGGTCGTCAGGGTTGGAGAGCCCGGCGCCGAACGCCAGAACGCCGTCGCCGTTGCACTCGGTCTGCAGCAGGTGTGCGTTCAACGCCAGCGCGACGAGGCGCACCATCATGCGCTCGTCGGTTTCGCTCGGGTGGCGGGCCAGGGTCAACTGGTGGTCCGCGTAGTAGGCGTGGTCGATGTCGGCGATCGCGACGTTCGCCTTGAAGATGGTGCTCTTGAGGGCCAAACCGTTATGCTCGCTTCGCGAGTTCGGCGGCCTTGCCGATGTAGGTGCCGGGCGTGAGCGCCAGCAGGCGCTCTTTCTCGGCGGCGGGAATCTCCAGCGTGCGGATCAGCGCATGCAGGTCTTCCGGGCGCACGGTCTTGCCGCGGGTGACTTCCTTGAGCTTTTCATAGGCGCCCTGCACGCCAAAGCGCCGCATCACGGTCTGGATCGGCTCGGCCAGTACTTCCCATGCGCTGTCCAGGTCGGCGGCGAGCGCTTCCTCGTTGAGCTCCAGCTTGGACAAGCCGATTCCGAGCGAGTGATAGGCCAGTGCGGCATACCCCAGCGCGACGCCCATGTTGCGCAGCACCGTGGAATCGGTGAGGTCGCGCTGCCAGCGCGAGACGGGCAGCTTCTCGGACAGGTGCCGCAACAGCGCATTGGCCAGGCCCAGGTTGCCCTCGGCATTCTCGAAGTCGATGGGGTTGACCTTGTGCGGCATCGTCGACGAGCCGATCTCGCCTTCGCGCAGCCGCTGCTTGAAGTAGCCCAGGCTCACGTAGCCCCACACGTCGCGCGACCAGTCGATGAGGATCGTGTTGGCGCGCGCGACGGCGTCGAACAGTTCGGCCATGTAGTCGTGGGGCTCGATCTGGATGCTGTAGGGCTGGAACGTAAGGCCCAGGCCAAGAGGCTCGGGCGTTTCCACGACCTTGCGGCTGAACGCTTCCCAGTCGAAGTCGGGCCAGGCCGACATATGCGCGTTGTAGTTGCCCACAGCGCCGTTCATCTTGGCTAGCAGCCGCACGGCCGCGATCCGCTCGCGCGCAGCCGTCAGCCGCACGACCACGTTGGCCACTTCCTTGCCGACGGTCGTGGGGCTCGCCGTCTGGCCGTGCGTGCGGCTGAGCATGGGCACCTCGGCGTAGGCATGCGCCATGTCGCGCAACTTGGCTATCACCGCATCGAGCGCGGGCAGGATCACGTGGTCGCGTCCGCCCTTGAGCTGCAGCGCGTGGCTGGTGTTGTTGATGTCCTCGCTGGTGCAGGCGAAATGCACGAACTCGCTGGCCCCCTTCAGCTCAGGCCGGGCCTCGAACTTGGATTTAATCCAGTACTCGACTGCCTTGACGTCGTGATTGGTGGTCTTCTCAATCTCCTTGATCGCCATAGCATCGGCCTCGGAGAAATTCTTCACCAGCCCGAGCAGGTAAGTGCGGGCGCCAGGCGTGAGTGGCTTGAACTCGGCGAAGCCAGCGTCCGACAGCGCGATGAACCAGCAGACCTCGACCTGCACCCGCTTGTGCATGTAACCCTGTTCGCTCATCAGCGGGCGCAGCGGCGCAAGCCTGCCCGCATAGCGGCCGTCCAACGGCGACAGCGCGGAAATCGTTGAAAACGTCATGCCCGGATTGTAGGGGCCGGTCCGCGGCACCACGCCGGGGCGGGCTTGTCGTGCCGCTGCCACAAAAACCGGGGGCCGCGAGCGCGAAACCGCACCGTTACGAGGCTGTCCGCGCGGGGTGCGGGGCGTTTCACGGGCGCTGGCTAAAATGAATGGACCGCGATAACTCGAACATCCCCAAGAGAGATTTCATGAAACTGATCGGATCCATATCCAGCCCTTACGTGCGCAAGGTGCGTATCGTCATGGCCGAAAAAAAGTTGGACTACGATTTCGTGAACGAGGATGTGTGGGCCGCAGATACCACGATCGGTCAGTCGAATCCGCTGGGCAAAGTGCCTTGCCTGGTCATGGAAGGCGGTGAGGCGCTGTTCGATTCGCGCGTCATCGTCGAATACCTGGACACGCTGTCACCGGTGGGCAAGCTGATCCCCGCCATGGGCCGCGAGCGCGCCGAAGTCAAGACGTGGGAGGCGTTGGCCGATGGCGTGCTGGACGCATCGATCCTCGCGCGCCTGGAGGCGAACTGGCCCGGCCGCGTCAAGGGCCAGCGCAGCCAGGCCTGGATCGACCGCCAACTGTCCAAGGTACATGGAAGCTTGAAAGCGATGAGCCAGGGCTTGGGCGAAAAGCCGTTTTGCGCGGGCATCTACCTCAGCCTGGCCGACATCGCGGTCGGTTGCGCGCTGGGATACCTCGATTTCCGCTTTCCCGACATCGACTGGCGCGGCAGCTACCCTAACCTGAACAAGCTCCACGAGAAATTGATGACACGACAGAGCTTCATCGACAGCAAACCCGCCTGACAAATAAAAATCCCCGCCGGGGCACCAGGCCGAACGAAACAGCGTGCAGTTCGGCCTCCCCATGAAAAAACCCGGCTCAGCCGGGTTTTTTTATTTGACCAGAGCACTCTGAAAACGCGAAGCGTTTTCAGAGTGAATGTACAAGCTGCCGCGAAGCGCCCCGAAACGAAGGAGGGAGGGAGGGAGGAGGAGAAGAGTCGCTCCAGGATTGCATCCGGGCTAACTGCTCCCGGAAGGCTTCGCAGCAAAAAAAGAATTCCTTGCCCAACCTCGTGTTCAGTAGAGTGGGGGCGCGGGCGCCGGGTTCCAGCGCACAGGCAATTTACGAGGTAAATTTTTGTGAACGGGGCACAGTCCGCGGCCAGCGCATTCGCTACCTTGCAGCCAATTGTTTCTCTATGTCCCGAACGAGTTCCTTGTCGTCGGGCTTCGTCATGCTGGTGTAGTTGGTGATGACCTTGCCATCACGTCCGATCAGGTATTTGTGGAAGTTCCACAGGGGTTGTCTTCCGGTGGCTTGGGCGAGCTGCCGGTACAGCGCGTTCGCCTGCCCGCCTCTCACGTTGCTCTTGGAAAACATCGGGAACTTCACGCCGTAGGTGTTCTCGCAAAAATCCGCGATCTGTTTGTTGTCCCCGCTCTCCTGCGCGAAATCGTTGGATGGGAAGCCCAGCACTACCAGACCCCGGTCCCGGTATTTTGCATACAGCGCTTCCAGGCCCTGGTACTGGGGCGTGAACCCGCAATAGCTTGCGGTGTTGACCACCAGCACGACTTTCCCGCTGTACTGGCAGAGCGACTGCGGCTTTTCATCCTGCAGCCGCGGGAACTGATGGTTCAACGTTACCGGACACGCTGGTGCGTCGGCAGCGAACGCGGGCGCAGCGGCAAGCGCCCCCCCGAGGGCTATGGCCGTCATGAGGCGGAAAGTGTTCAGCATGAGGTTCCTCGAACTGCGAATCATGCGCAATTGTCAGGCTGATTCGGGATGGCCGCTTAAAATACGGGCAGTTACGAAAGACGGCCATGCTCTATCCCGAACTGTTCAAGCAACTCGAATCCGTCCGATGGGACATGGACAAGGACATCCCCTGGGACACGTTCGATGCCAGCAAGCTGTCCGACGAGCAGGCGCAGACCATCAAGATGAATGCCATCACAGAGTGGTCGGCGCTGCCGGCTACCGAGATGTTCCTGCGCGACAACCGCGATGACTCGGATTTCTCGGCATTTATGTCGATCTGGTTCTTCGAGGAGCAGAAGCATTCGCTCGTGCTCATGGAATACCTCAAGCGGTTCCGCCCCGACCTGGTCCCGACCGAGCAGGAATTGCACGAAGTACGCTTCGAGTTCGAACCGGCCCCCGCGCTGGAAACACTGATGCTGCACTTCTGCGGCGAAATCCGCCTGAATCACTGGTACCGCCGCGCGAGCGAGTGGCACACCGAGCCGGTCATCAAGCACATCTACACCACGCTGTCGCAGGACGAGGCGCGCCACGGCGGCGCCTACCTGCGCTACATGAAGCGCGCGATCAACAATTTCGGCAACGAAGCCAAGGCGGCCTTCACCAAGATCGGCGTTCTGATGGCCAGCGCGCGGCGCACCGCGCAGGCCTTGCACCCCACCAACCTGCATGTGAACAAGGCCTTGTTCCCGCGCGACACGATCCAGAGCCGCCTCCCCAATCCCGAGTGGCTGGAGGAATGGCTGGACAAGCAGATCAACTTCGACGCCGTGTGGGAAAACAAGGTGATCGAGCGCATCCTGCACAACATGAGCCTGCTGATGAACCGCAGCTTCAAGAGCGTGCAGGAGCTCAATCGTTACCGCAAGGAAGTCGCGGCGCTGTTGGTCAAGGACGGCCGCGGCACCGGCGGACCTGCGCCGAGCGTGGCGTGACGCCCCCGGCCTTCCAGGACAAGATCGTCCCCCGAGCCGACGCGGCCGCCCGCGTCGCGACACTGCCGAAGCCTGTGGTCTTCACCAACGGTGTATTCGACGTGCTGCACCGCGGACACGTGACGTACCTGGCGCAGGCGCGTGAGCTTGGTGCGAGCCTGGTGGTGGCACTGAACACCGATGCTTCCGCGCGGCGCCTGGGCAAGGGCCCGGACCGCCCGTTGAACAACGAGCAGGACCGGGCCGTCGTGCTCGCCGCCCTCGCCTCGGTGAGCCTCGTCACCTGGTTCGACGAGGACACGCCGCTCGAACTCATCGCACAGCTCAAGCCCGCCATCCTCGTCAAGGGCGGCGATTACGACATGGACAAGCTCGCCGAGACGGCCGTGGTCCAGGGCTACGGGGGCAAGGCGCTGGCCATCCCGTTCGTATCCGGCTATTCGACGACCGACCTCGTTCGCAGGATTCGCCAGTCTTAAACCGCGCGTCCCTCCGGCACGGCGGGCGGCGGCGGCTCCGGCGGCAAGTCCGGCTTGTGCCGCAGCCGGCGCGCCATGCGCCGGATGAAATGCTCCAGGTCGTCCATGTAGGTGTACACCACCGGCACCACCAGCAGGCTGAGCACCGTGGACGTGATCAGGCCTCCGATCACGGCGATCGACATCGGCGAGCGGAAACTCGGGTCCGCCGTGCCGATGCCCACTGCGATCGGCAGCATGCCGGCGCCCATCGCGATCGTGGTCATGATGATCGGCCGCGCGCGCTTGTGGCAGGCATCCAGCAGCGCATCGAAGCGGCTCATGCCGTGGTCGCGGCGCGCGACGATCGCGTACTCCACCAGCAGGATCGAGTTCTTGGTCGCGATGCCCATCAGCATAATTAGCCCGATGAGCGACGGCATCGAGAAACTCTTCTGCGCGAGCAACAGCCCGACGAAGGCGCCGCCCAACGACAGGGGCAACGCCGCGAGGATCGTGACCGGGTGCAGGAAGTCCTTGAACAGCAGCACCAGCACGATGTAGATGCACAGCACGCCGGTCAGCATGGCCAGTCCGAAGCTCGCGAACAGCTCGCCCATCACTTCGGCGTCACCGACCTCGATCACCTTCACGCCCGGCGGCAGGTTGCGCACCGAGGGCAACTGCTGCACCTTCGCTGCCACGTCGCCCAGCGGCAGGCCGGACAGCTCGATCTCGAAGTTCACGTTGCGAGAGCGGTCGTAGCGGTCGATCACGGCCGGCCCGCCCGTCATCTCCAGCGTCGCGACCTGGCCCAGCATCACCGGCCCCCGCGCGCCGGGAACGGCGAGCCGCTCCAGCAGGCTCAGGTCCTTGCGCGCGTTCTCTTCCAGCTTCACCACGATCGGCACCTGCCGCTGCGAGAGGTTCAGCTTGGGCAGGGCGATGTCGTAGTCGCCCGCCGTCGCGATGCGCAGGGTTTCGGCGATGGCCGTGCTGGTCACGCCCAGGTCGGCTGCTTTCGCGAAGTCGGGGCGCACGACGATCTCGGGCCGGATCAAGCTCGCCGTGGAAGCGACGCTGCCCAGGCCGGGAATGGTGCGCAAATCCTTCTCCACGGCCCGCGCCGCTTCGCCCAGCGCCTGCGGATCTTCGCCGGTGAGAACCAGGATGTACTTCTCGCCCGAGCCGCCCAGGCCGACCTTGCTGCGCACCCCAGGCAGTGGCTCCAGAGCGGCACGGATGCGGTTCTCGATGCCCTGCTTGCGCGGCCGGTCCCCGCGGTCGGCCAGCAGGATGGTGAGCGTGGCCTTGCGCGCCTCGGCCGCGCCCGAAGGCGCGAAGGGGTCGGTGCCGGCCGTTCCGCCGCCGATGGTGGTGTACACGCTCTTCACGTGCTGCACCCCCATGACCATCGTGCGCGCCTGCTCCGCGACGGCCTTGGTCTGCTCCAGCGTCGAGCCCGGCGCAAGCTCCAGGTACACCTGCGTCTGCGAGTTGTCGTCCGGCGGGATGAAGCCGGTGGGGAGCAGCGGAATGAGGGCCACCGAGCCGACGAAGAACAAGATTGCCAGCACCATCGTCGTGACGCGGTGCCGCATGCTCCGATTCACCCACCCCATATAGATTTGCAGCCAGCGCGGCTCCTTGTGCGCCGTGACGATGGGCTTGAGCATGTAGGCCGCCATCATCGGCGTCAACACCCGGGCCACTACCAGCGACGCAAACACCGCCAGCGACGCCGTCCAGCCGAACTGCTTGAAAAATTTTCCCGCGATACCGCTCATGAACGCGGTGGGAAGGAACACCGCGATCAGCGTGAAAGTGGTCGCGATCACCGCCAGCCCGATCTCGTCGGCGGCTTCCATCGCCGCCTGGTAGGGCGTTTTTCCCATGCGCAGGTGACGCACGATGTTCTCGACCTCAACGATCGCATCGTCCACCAGGATCCCCACCACCAGCGACATCGCCAGCAAGGTCACGACGTTCACGGAAAACCCGAGCAGGTACATGCCGATGAAGGCCGGGATGACCGACATGGGCAGTGCGACTGCGGAGACAAAAGTCGCACGCCAGTCGCGCAGGAACAACCACACAACGAGCACCGCAAGGATGGCGCCTTCATAGAGCAGGTGCAGCGAGCCTTCATACTCTTCCTGCACCGGGGTGACGAAGTCGAAGGCCTGCACCAGCTCCACGTCCGGGCGCTGCTGCTTGAGCTCGGCCAGCGCCTTGTGCACGGCGGCACCGACGGCGACTTCGCTCTCACCGCGGCTGCGCGAGACCTCGAAGCCCACCACGGGTTTGCCGTTCAGCAGGGCGGCGGCGCGCGGCTCGGCGACGGTGTCGCTGATGGTGGCGACGTCGCTCAGCTTAATGCTACGGCTGGCGCCCCCGGCCCCGCCGATCGCGATCTCCAGCTCGCCGATCTCGCGCGCCGTCTTGACGGTGGCCAGCGTACGCACCGGCTGTTCGGCGCCGCCCACGTCGGTGCGGCCACCCGCGCTCTCGGTCTGCACCTGGCGCAGCTGGCGCGAGATCTCGGCCGCTGTCGCGCCCAGAGCTTGCAGCCGCCCGGGGTCGAGCGCGACGCGGATCTCGCGGCTGACGCCGCCCACGCGGTTCACCGCGCCGACGCCGCGCACCGCCAGCAGCTTGCGCGAGATGTCGTTGTCCACGAACCAGGACAGGGCTTCCTCGTCCATGCGCGGCGAGGAGACGGTGAAGGCCAGCACCGGCTGGCTCGCCAAGTCCATCTTGGTGACGATGGGCTCGCGCACGTCCGCGGGCAACTCGCTGCGCACGCGCGAGACCGCGGAGCGCACGTCGTCCACTGCTTCCTGCACCGGCTTTTCCAGGCGGAACTCGGCGGTGATCGTCACGGCGCCGTCTTGCACCTTGGTGTAGATGTGCTTCAAACCTTGCAACGTGGCGATGGCGTTCTCGAGCTTGCGCGCGACGTCCGTTTCCATCTGCGCCGGCGCGGCACCCGGCAGCGATGCGGTCACGCTGATGGTCGGCAGGTCGATGTCGGGAAAGTTCTGCACCTTCATTGCGTTGAAGGACATGATGCCGCCGAAGCAAAGCAGCACGAACAGCATGACGGCCGGGATGGGGTTGCGGATCGACCAGGAGGAGACGTTGAGCATGGCGGGTGCTTCCTCTTTCAGCGGCTCGCGGTCGATGCGTTCGCAGGCCGTGCTGCTGCAGCAGGCGCCTCGGCGATGCGGACCAGATCACCATCGTTCAGGAAGCCCGCGCCGGCGGCCACGACACGCGCGTCGGCGGCAAGCCCATTCACGATTTCTATCCGGTCGCCTACCACGCGGCCCGTCTGCACCTTCACCTGGCTCACGCGGTTGTCGGGGTTCACGCGGTACACGTAGCTGAAGCCATCGCGCACGACCACCGCCGCCTGCGGCAATGTGATCGCGGGCGTCGCGCCTAGGTCGAACTCACCGCGAGCGAACATCCCGGCCCGCGCGCTTGCCGGCATGCCGGGCAGCGGTGTGACATCCACATAGACGAGCGCGGAGCGGGTCTGCGGATCCACCGTCGGTCCGATGGTGCGCACGCGACCGGCCAGGCGCGCGCCGCTGGCGGCTGTGACCAGGGCGGTGGTTCCGGTCGTGATGCGGCCAAGCTCCTGCGATGTGACTTCGGCGCGCCACTCGAGGCGACCCTGCCGGATCAGCCGGAACAGCTCGGTGCCATTGCCCACCACGGCACCGACAGTGGCGGCACGCGCGGAGATGATGCCGGCGTCCGGCGCACGCACCTCTGTCTGGCTCACACGCACCTGCTGTGCCTGCAGCACGGCACGCGCCGCTTCCAGCTTCGCCTTGGCGGTTTTTTCGGCGGTGAGGTACTGGTTGATCTGCGAGGCGCTGAGGGCGCCGGTGGTTTGCAGGCTGCGCGCGCGTTCCGCGTTCGCCGCTGCGTCGGCCGCGGCGGCCTCTGCCTCTGCCACAGTGGCGCGGAATTGCGCCAGCTCGGCCTGGGGCGTTCCTTCGGCGAAAGTGGCCAGCACCTCGCCCTTGCGCACGCGGTCGCCCACGTTCACATGTACCTGCGCGATGCGCTGGCCAGGGGCCTCGGCGCCCACGATGGCTTCCTGCCAGGCCACGATGTTGCCGTTGGCCGCCAGCTTGACCGGCAGGCTCACGCGCTCGGGCTGCGCAGTTGTCACCGTGAGCGCCGGGCGAACCACGGCCGCTTTCTTGTCTTCTTCAGGGCTCTTGCCACGCATGAAAAACACCGCGGCTCCCGCCACCAGTACTGCAAGTGCAATGGCCGCCAAAGCCGCGGGCTTGAGTTGGATTTTTTTCATTCTTATGCTTGTATGGGTTGTCAAAGTTGCGCCGAAGTGGCCGTGCCGGCCCGCGTCCAGCCGCCACCCATTGCGCGGTACAACGCGATCCACGCAGCGACGCGTTCGCGCTGCAACGCGACCCAGGCCGTCTCCGCCGCCAGCGAAGTGCGGCGCGCGTCTTCCAGTTCTACCAAACTGGCCAGCCCGCTGCGGTAGCGTGCCTCGGTGGCCGCGAAGGACGCGCGGTAGCCTTCCATCGCCACGCGCGCGTCGTCGTTGCGCAGCCTCGCGCTTTCGAGGTTCACGAGCGCCTCCTCCACTTCCCTCACCGCCCGGCGCACGCGGGCCGCGTAGAGCGCGGCGGCTTCCTCATACCGGGCCTGCGCGGCATCCAGATTCGCCGCGCGCCGCCCGCCGTCGAAGATCGGCAAGGTGACGGCCAGCGGGCCGATCGACCAGGTCTGCAGGTCTGTGGTGACGCCGCCGGTGCGCACGCTTCCGGCGGCGATCGAGCCGGAAAGTGTGAGCCGGGGGAAACGGTCGGCGCGCGCGCTGCCCACTTCGGCGCTTGCGGCTGCGACCTCGCGTTCGGCCTGGAACACATCGGGGCGCTGCGCCAGCACCTGGGCCGGAACCGAGGCCACCGCCAGGGCGGCGGCGAGCGAGGGGTCGGTCCAGCCGGCGACAAGCCGCTCGCGCAGTCGCGCCTCGGGCATGGCCGTGAGCGCGACCAGCGCCTTCACCTCGACATCGCACAGCGCTCGCTGCTGTGTCGCGCGGGCCGACGCCTCGGCGGCGCTGGCGCGCGCCAACGCAGCGGTGGCGGGCGCGGTGAAGCCGGCGCGTGCGCTCAGCTCCGACAGTCGTGAGGTTTCGGCGCGCGACTGTGCGTCGTTCACCGCCACGGCCAGCTGCTGATGGCAGGTGCGCAGGGTCATGTAGCTGTTCGCGGTTTCGGCCGCAACGGAAACGCGCGCCTCGTGCCACCCGGCGCGCGCGCTCTCCAACCGCGCCTGCGCCGCGTCGACTGCCGCGCGGCTGCCGCCGAACAGGTCGACCTCCCACGACGTCTGCAGCCCCCCCTGGACCGTGGTGGCGAGCGGCGCCGGCGGCTGGGCGTTGCCACGTAGCGCCGCCGCGGAAGCGTCCAGCGTCGGCAGCAAGGCCGCACCGGCCGCGACGCGCGTGGCCTGGGCCTGGCGTATGCGCGAGGCGGCCGAGGCCACCGATGGGTTCGCCGCTTGTGCGGCTTCGACCAGCTCGATCAGCAGTGGATCATTGAATTGGGCCCACCACGTGCTGAGGTCGGCGAGGGTTCCGTTGTGCGGGAGCGGCGCATGCCACTGCGCCGGCGCGGCGGGGTCAACCTGAGCGGGCGGGCGTTGGAGAGCGCAACCGGCAAGCCACAGCGCCGCGGCGCCTCCTGCGATGAGTCGGAGTTTCTTCATGGGTCCTTCCCGGGGTCGGGGCCAAGCTACGTCCGCGGCGCCGGCCATCGTGCGGCCTTTTGCCGTAACGCGCAACCCGCAAGACTACCATCGCCACGCCGCGCTGGCCGAATCGGTTTACCGTTCGAAACGCCCTGCCGGCAGGGCTGCTGACAGGTTCAGCCGAAGACCGAGCGCCACAGCGCGAGCACGGCCCGGCGTTCGGTCTCGAGGGTGCCGTCAGGTACGTGCGTCGGCTCCTCGTTCAGACGCGCCTTGTGCTGCACGCGCCGCAACTCGCGATAGGCGCTGGCGGCGGCCTGGCCCACGCCGGTCGGCAGCAGGCCGCAAGCCTCGGCGCGCTGCAGCAGTGCAATGTTACCCACGTTCGGGATCAGCTCGGGGTGCTTCGCCGACTGGGACAACACCAGGAATTGCACGGCGAACTCGGCGTCGACCATGCCGCCCGGGCTGTGCTTGACGTCGAATGCGCCCGCCTTCACGGGGCGCGCCGCCCGTACCTTCTCGCGCATGGCCATGATCTCGGCGCGAAGGGCCGAGACGTCGCGCGGCGCCGTGATGACGGCCTGCCGGACGGCGTCGAATCGCTCGCGCAGGGAGCGCCGGGTGCAGGCCCCCTCGGGGGGCAGCGCAGCGGCCTCGGCCGCAAGCGTGGGGGTCATGTCCTCTTCGCCCATCACGAACCGGGCCCGGGTCATGGCCTGGTGCTCCCAGGTCCACGCCGTGTTGCTGCCGCGGCCTTGCTGATAGTCGCCGTAGGCATCGAAGCTGGTGATGAGCAGACCCGAGCTGCCGTTGGGGCGCAGTGCGGTATCGATCTCGAACAGGTCGCCCTCGGCGGTCTTGGTGGACAGCCAGTTGATCAACTTGCGCACGAAGGCGGCGTAGGCATCGGGCGCCGCCTCGTCGTCGTCTTCGTAGACGAAAACGATGTCGAGGTCGCTGCCGTAACCCAGTTCCTTGCCGCCGAGCTTGCCGTAGCCGATGATGGCGAACCGCGGCGTGTCGCGGTGGCGGTTCTTCAGGCGCTGCCAGCACCAGCGTGCAGTGACGCGCAACACCGAATCGGCCAGGGCGCTCAGGTCGTCGGCCACCTGCTCCACCGTCAGCAGGCCTTCGACGTCGCGCGCGAGCGTGCGGAAGACTTCGGCGTGATGGGCCCGGCGCAGCAGGTTCAGGAGCGCCTCGTCGTCGTCTTCGCCCGTGATCTCCAGCGAGCGCCGGCGCTGCTCCAGTTCGCCCTCGAAGTCGGCCGGGGAGAAGCGCTCCGAAACCAGTTGGTCGCTCGCCAGTTCGTCGATGACGCCCGGATGCTGCAGAAGGTAGCGCGCAGGCCAGCGCGCCGCGCCCAGGAGCCGCAGCAGACGCTCGTGCACACCGGGCCGCTCCAGCAGCAGCGCCAGGTAGCTCTCGCGGCGCAGCAGCGGCTCCACCCAGTCGGCCATACGCAGGGCGGATTCCTCGCTCACGCGACCCTCCTCCAGCCACTGGCCGGTGCGAGCAACCAGTCGCGACAGGCGCGCGCGCGCGTCTTCCCGCAGGGCCATCACGCGCGGGTTGCGTGACCAGGCGGCCACGCGCTCGCGCAGCTGCGGCGGCAGTTGCTCCTGCACGGTTTCCAGGTCGGGCGCGGACGCTCGCGCGGACTTTGGCCCATTGCAGCCCTTGCATTCGCCGCCGGCGCCGCCGAGCAGCGTGTCGAATTCCTGCGCGACCAGCTCGCGGTGCATGTCGAGCTCATGCAGGAAGGGGCAGCAGTCGGCAAAGCCCATGGTGCGCGCGATCCAGCCGAGGTCATCGTCGCATCCCATCAGCACGTGGGTCTGCTGGTCGTCCAGGTACTGGATGCGGTGCTCGACCCGCCGCAAAAATTCGTAGGCGCGCGCCAAGGCATCGGCCGTGGCCTGCGGCATAAGTCCGGCGGCAGCCACGCGCTGCAGCGCCTGCAGCGTCGGCCGGGTGCGCAGCTCGGGGTAATGGCCGCCGCGTACGACCTGCAGCAGCTGCACGGTGAACTCGATCTCGCGGATGCCGCCGCGCGAGAGCTTGACATCGTTGGCGCGCTCGGGCCGCCCGGCGCTGCGCTTGGCCGCATGCTCGCGGATCTGCTTGTGCAAGACCCGCAGCGAATCGAAAACGCTGTAGTCCAGATAACGGCGGAACACGAACGGCAGCACGGCGGAGCGCAGCCCCTGGGCCGAACCACTGTCGATGCACGAGCGCGGCGCGACCACCCGGCTCTTGAGCCACGCGAACCGCTCCCATTCGCGGCCCTGCACCTGGAAGTAATCCTCCAGCCCGCCCAGCGACACCGCGGGCGGCCCCGAGTTTCCGTTGGGCCGCAGCGCGGTGTCGACGCGAAAGACAAACCCGTGCTCGGTCATGTCGCCGATGAGGCCGAAGATATTCTTGACGACCTTGGTGAAGTACTCGTGGTTGCTGATGCGCCCGCGTCCGCCGTCCATGCCCGCCGTCTCGCCGTCCTCGTCATAGACATAGACCAGGTCGATGTCGCTGGACACATTGAGTTCGCGCGCGCCGAGCTTGCCCATGCCGACTATCCAGAGTTCCGCGCGCTGCCCGTCGGCCCGTAACGGGGTGCCATGCTGGGCGTCCAGGTCGCGCTGGGCTTGCACGCAGGCGATGTCAAGCGCGAATTCGGCCAGGCTCGTCACCGCGCCGGTGACCACGGCCAGAGGCGCCTTCCGGTCACAGTCCAGCACCATGAGGCGCTCCATTACCAACTGGCGCAGGATGCGCAGCGCGGTCGCGACGTCGTCCCCGCGCACGCGCAAGGCGTCGTACGCGCCGGCCATCATCGCCGGGTCGGGCGTGCCGGGGGGCAGCAGGGCAAGTTCGGCGGCATAACGCCGGCGCAGGCGCTGCGCGAAGCGCGAGTGGGAGGAGAGCGGCTGGTTGGCGGACACCGTGTCTACCACGGGTGCGGACGCGCCGTTGTCCGACAGCGAAGCTCCTGTTTGAACAGAACCCAATCGACCGCCGGGGGTCATAATTCTTGCCACTCCGAAGTTTTCATGAACGATTGCCCGCCGTCTCCGTCACGTCCGCTGAAGGCTTATGCCTTCGTCGCGAAGGGGTTGTTGTGGCTTCTCATGACCGCCTGGCTGGTGCTGGCGCTGGCCTGGGGAGCGCTGCATGGCTGGATTGTGCCCCGAATCGGTGAGCTTCGCCCCGACCTGGAAATCGAAGCCGGGCGGGTGTTGGGGGTACCCGTGCGCATCGGCAGCATCGCCGCCCGCAGCGAGGGGCTTATCCCCTCCTTCGAGCTCATCGATGTCGTTTTACTGGACCCACAGGGGCGACCCGCGCTCCGGCTGCCGCGGGTGCTGGCGGCACTCACGCCCCGTTCGTTATGGAACCTCGGGTTCGAGCAGCTTTATATCGATCGGCCCGAGCTCGATGTGCGCCGGGCCGCGGACGGCAAGATCTACGTCGGCGGGCTGGACTTCTCGCGCAGCAGCGACAACGACGGGCAGGCCGCGGACTGGTTCTTCGAGCAGACCGAGTTCGTCATCCGCAACGGCACCGTGCGCTGGACAGACGAATTGCGCGCGGCCCCGCCGCTGGCGCTGGACCAGGTGGACTTCGTGATGCGCAATGGCGCGCGCCGCCACGCGCTGCGGCTTGACGCGACGCCGCCGCCCGCCTGGGGCGAGCGATTCAGCCTGCTCGGGAAATTCCGCCAGCCGTTGCTGTCCACACGCCATGGCCGCTGGCAGGACTGGGAAGGCGAGGTGCATGCAAACTTCACCCGGGTGGACGTGTCGCAGTTGCGCCGCCATGCGAACGTGGGTGTCGAAGTGAACCAGGGCCATGGTGCCGTGCGCGCCTGGCTGGACGTGGCGCGCGGCCAGCTGTCGGGCGGGGTGGCCGACGTCGTACTGGCCGACGTCAACACCCGGCTCGGCCCCGCGCTTGCGCCGCTGGCCTTGCGAACGGTCTCTGGTCGCATGGGCGGCAAGCGCCTGGGCGACGGCGGTTTCGAGTTCGAGACGCAGGCGCTTCAGTTCGAAACCCAGGAAGGGCAGCGCTGGCCGGGCGGCAATGTTTTCGTGGCCTGGACGCCGGCCGCGGGGAAGCAACCCGCGCAGGGCGAGATCCGCGCCGACAAGCTCGACCTGTTCGCGCTGTCGCAGGTCGCAAGCCGCCTGCCGCTGGGCGCCGCGACGCATTCCGCCCTGGCCGGCTACGCACCAAAGGGGCTCGTGGAAACGCTGCAGGCCAAGTGGCAGGGCCCGATCGATGCGCTGCAGACTTACCAGGCCCGCGGGCGCGCGGTGCGGCTGGAGATCGCCGCCCGGCCCGGCCAGGCGCAGGCCGGTGCGCCGCCGGCCGCCGGTTCACCCGGGGTGCGCGGTGCTTCTGTGGACTTTGATTTGAGCCAGGCCGGCGGCAAAAGCAAATTCGCAGTGACCAAGGGAGCGATCGAAGTGCCCGGCGTGTTCGAAGACCCCGTCGTCATGCTCGATGCGCTGTCCGCCGACTTGCAGTGGCAGGTCAATGGCGAAGCCATCTCCACCACGGTCAGCAACCTCAAGTTCTCCAACGCGGATGCCCAGGGCGACGGCCAAGCCACCTGGCGCACCGGCGACGGTGCCGCGCGCTTCCCCGGCGTGCTGGATCTGCAGGCAAGCATCAGCCGCGCGAACGGCGCTCGGGTGTACCGTTACCTGCCGCTGGGCGTGCCCAAGTCGGCGCGCGACTATGTGCGCGAGTCGGTGCTGCAGGGCGCGGCCTCCGGCGCCAAGTTCCGTGTCAGGGGCAACCTCAAGGACTTTCCCTTCGCCGACCCGAAAGCGGGCGAGTTCCGGGTGACCGCCGACGTGCGTAACGTGACTTACGCCTACGTGCCGCGCAGCGCGGTGACGGGTACGGCCACGTGGCCGGCCCTGACGCAGCTGTCGGGCGAGCTGCTTTTCCAGGGCAACGGCATGCAAGTCAAGAACGCCGTGGGGCAATTCGTCGGTTCGCCCGGCTTGCAGGTGAAAGCGCAGGCGCAGATCCCCGATTTCGGCACGACCACGGTCGCGGTCACTGGCGAAGTGCGAGGACCGCTCGCACAGTCGCTCGGCGTGGTCAACACCTCGCCGCTGGCGGCGATGACGAACCACGCCCTCGCCAAGGCAACCGCTACCGGCAGCGCCGATTTGCGCCTGCGGCTGGACTTGCCAATCGCGACGCTGGAGAAGTCCAAGGTGCAAGGTAGCGTGACGCTGGCCGGCAACGACATCCAGATCACCCCCGACAGCCCGTTGCTTTCGCGCTCACGCGGTGCCGTCACATTCAACGAGCGCGGCTTCGCCTTGGTGGGCACGCAAGCGCGGGCGCTCGGCGGTGACGTGCGGCTCGAAGGCGGCACCCGCAGCTTGCCGGCGGTGTCCTCGTCCGGCAGCAATGAGCCCACCATGCTGCTGCGCGCGCAGGGCATCGCCACCGCCGAGGGCCTACGGCAGGCCAAGGAGATCGGCTTCGTATCGCGCCTCGCCCGGGACGCCACCGGCAGCGCTGCCTACACGGTCACGCTGGCGCTGCGCCGCGGCGAGCCGGAAATCGGCGTCGCCACCAACCTGCAGGGCATGGCGCTGAACCTGCCGGCGCCACTTGCCAAGGCGGCCGAGGCTGCGATGCCGGTGCGCTACGAAAGCGCGCTGGTTCGCGAGTCGGCAGCCGCCACGCCGGGCAGCCACGCGAGCCTGCACGACCAGATCACCGTAGAGGTCGGGCGCATCGCGTCGGTTGTCTACGTCCGCGACCTGTCGGGGCCGGAGCCGCGCGTGGTGCGCGGAGCGATCGCCGTTGGCCTGGCGGCTGGCGAGGCGGCAGCGCTGCCGGAGCAGGGCGTGAGCGCCAACATCAACCTGGCCGCGCTCAATACCGACGCATGGGAAAAGGTTCTGGGCCAGGCGGCTGGCGGCAGCTCCGGTTCGCTGCGGACCACCACGGGTGGGAATGCGGCGCAAGGTTATCTGCCCACGGTGCTGGCGGTGCGTGCCAGGGAACTCGTCGTCGAGGGCCGCACATTCCACAACGTGGTGGTGGGTGGTTCGCGCGAGGGTCTGGTGTGGCGCGCCAACGTGGACGCCAACGAGCTCAATGGCTACCTCGAGTTTCGACAGTCCTCGTCGGGCCTGGGCGGCGGCCGGCTGCATGCGCGCCTCGCGCGGCTGTCCATCGCCGCCTCGGCTGCCAAGGAGGTCGAGGCCCTGCTGGACGAGCAGCCCGACAACCTGCCTGCGCTGGACATCGTGGTGGACGACTTCGATCTGCGCGGCAAGAAACTCGGGCGCCTGGAAATCGAAGCCATCAACCGGGGTGCCAACGCGGTGGCCCGTGAAGGGGGCGTTCGCGAATGGCGCCTGAACAAGCTCAACCTCACGATGCCCGAAGCCGTGTTCGCGGCCACCGGCAACTGGGCCGGGTTGAATGCGCAGGCCGCACCCACGGCGCTGCGGCCGGGGCAACGGGCCGCGCCGGAGCGCCGCCGCACCGTCATGAATTTCAAGCTCGACATCGCGGACTCAGGCCTGTTGCTGGCGCGCTTCGGCATGAAAGAGGTCGTGCGGCGCGGCAAGGGCCGCATGGACGGCCAGATTGCGTGGCTCGGTTCGCCGCTGACGCTGGACTACCCCTCGATGAACGGCAATTTCTACATCAGCGTGGAGAGCGGCCAATTCCTCAAGGCCGACCCGGGCTTGGCCAAGCTGCTGGGCGTACTGAGCCTTCAGTCGCTGCCGCGCCGGCTGGCGCTCGACTTCCGCGACGTCTTCACCGAGGGCTTCGCCTTCGATTTCCTGCGCGGCGACGTCACCATTCAGCAAGGGATCGCGGCCACCAACAATCTGCAGATGAAGGGCGTCAATGCGGCCGTGCTGATGGAAGGCAAGGCAGATATCGCCCGCGAGACGCAAGACATCAAGGTAGTGGTGGTGCCCGAAATCAATGCCGGCACTGCGTCGCTCGTCGCCACCGTGATCAATCCTGCCATCGGGCTGGGAACGTTCCTCGCGCAGATGTTCCTGCGCCAGCCCCTGATCCGTGCCGCCACGCAGGAGTTCCATATCGACGGTACCTGGAGCGACCCGCGGGTTACGCGGGTCGACCGAAGGGCCGCGACCGGCGCCGCGAGTCGCGCCGACCCAGCCTCCGATGCACCCGTAGGAAGGACCAACTGAAATGAAAGCCGCCGCAATCCAGATGGTTTCGGGAATCTCGCTGCAGGCCAATCTGGCCGAGGCGCGTTCGCTGCTCGAGCAGGCGGCGCAGGCCGGCGCGGAGCTGGCCGTGCTGCCCGAATATTTCTGCCTCATGGGGCACCAGGACAGCGACAAACTCGCTGCGCGGGAGAGCTTCGGCGAAGGCGAAGTGCAGCGCTTCCTGGCCCAGGCCGCGCGCGAGCTCGAACTGTGGATCGTCGGGGGCACCCTGCCGCTGGTGGCGGCCGATGCGGCGCATGTGCGCAACACCTGCATGGTGTTTTCGCCCGCAGGCGAGAACGTGGCCCGCTACGACAAGATCCACCTCTTCAAGTTCGACAACGGGCGCGAGCGCTACGACGAGTCGCGCGTGATCGAAAGCGGAACCGACACCGTGGCGTTCGATCTGCCCAGCCGCGACGGCCACACCTGGCGCGTCGGCATGTCGGTCTGCTACGACCTGCGCTTTCCCGAGCTGTACCGCCGGCTGCACGCCGACGTCCTTCTGGTGCCCAGTGCATTCACCTATGTCACCGGGCAGGCGCACTGGGAGCTGCTGCTGCGCGCGCGGGCGATAGAGAACCTCGCCTACGTCGTCGCACCCGCGCAGGGCGGCACTCACGAGAATGGGCGGCGCACCTGGGGTCACAGCATGGTGGTGGACCCGTGGGGCCTGGTCATGGCGCAGCGGCCCGAAGGGGCGGGCCTTGTCGTGGCCGAGCTCGACGCCGAGCGCCAGGCGCGCCTTCGCGTCCAACTGCCTGCGCTGGAGCACCGCGTGCTATGAAGCAAAGGGGCGTCGCCACCACCGGCATGCCTCCTCGCTATGTGTCGGCGTATCTGCGCTGGTCGCTGTGGGCCCTGCTGATCGCGTTGGTCGCGGCGCTGCTGGTCACCCTGGTGTGGCTGGCCGGCCGCTATGAGGCCAGTCAGGTGCAAAGCAAGCTGGAGCGCGACACGGCCGATGCGCTGGGCGATATCCGCTCTGCCCTGACGCGCAACGTGCAGAGCCTGCAGGCTCTGCAGGCGGGTCATCCGACTCCTGCGACATGGACAGATGAAGCCGCGCAATTGTTGCGCCAGCACCGCGAGTGGATCCGTCTGGAGTGGCGCGATGCCGCGCTGGGCACGCTGGCGTTCGCGGATACGCCCTACCGCGCGTCGCCCTTCGCGCGCCTGGGCCGGGCCAATGCCCAGACGGATGTGGCGCTGGCGTGCGCGAACGCGCGGCGCGTCAGCGGCCCGGCCTACTCCAGCAGCTACTTCCTGCCGCAGCTCGACGGTCTCGGGGTAGAGGTGATGGAGTTGTGCCTGCCGCAGGTGAACGCCGGCCAGCTGACGGGCTACGTGGTGGCAACCTACGCACTGGGCGAAATACTGGCCGACCTGGTCGGGCCGCAGCTGATGCGCAGCCAGGAAATCTCGTTCACGGAAGCCGATGGCACCCGCCTCGCCCTGCACGGCACGGCGCGGCGCGGCAGCCGGGTGTTCACCTCGCAACAGCTGCTTGACCTGCCCGGCAACACGATGGTGTTGCGCATGGACAGCTGGCGCGGCGCGCCCGACCTGTTCCCGAACGTGCTCACGGCGCTGGTCACTGCCATGTCGATCGCGCTCGTGGCGGTGCTGGTCCTTTTGGGCAAGGACATGCGCCGGCGATTGCGCGCTGAGCAGGACCTGGCCGACGCGCTGGCGTTCCGCAAGGCGATGGAGGACTCGCTGGTTACCGGCCTGCGCGCGCGCGACCTGCAGGGGCGCATCACCTATGTCAACCCCGCGTTCTGCGCGATGGTGGGCTTCTCGCCAGAGGAGCTGTTGGGCAACACGACACCGGCGCCCTATTGGCCGCCCGAGCTGGCCCGGCAATACCAGAAGCGCCAGGAGATCCGGCTGGCCGGCCAGCAGGCGCCGCCGCGCGAAGGCTACGAATCCGTGTTCATGCGCAAGGACGGCTCGCGCTTTCCGGTGCTGATCATCGAGGCGCCCCTGATCAACCATCACGGTGTGCAGACCGGCTGGATGAGCGCGTTCCTCGACATCAGCGAGCAGCGCCGCGTGGAGGAACTTTCCCGTGCCAGCCAGGAGCGCCTGCAGGCGACCGCGCGGCTGGCCACCGTCGGCGAAATGGCTTCGCTGCTTTCGCACGAGCTCAACCAGCCGCTTGCAGCGATCTCCAGCTACGCCACGGGCACCATCAACCTCCTGAAGTCGCAGACGGTGATGCAGGCGGCTTCTGGCGAGGGCGGGGCGGGCGGCCCACCGCCCGGCGCTTTCACCGACATCGAAGGCGCGATGCGCCGCATCGCGGAACAAGCCGAGCGCGCGGGCAAGGTGATCAAGAGCGTGCACGACTTCGTGCGCCGTCGCGACAAGGAGCGCGAGCCGGTGCAGCCGCATGAACTGCTCGACGCCATCATGCCCCTGGTTAGCCTGCAGGCGCGCAAACTGGGCGTGCGGGTGGAAACGCGGCTCAAGCAGGGTCTGCCGGCCGTGCTATGCGACCGCACCATGGTCGAACAGGTGCTGCTCAATCTCGCGCGCAATGCGATGCAGGCGATGGACGAGGCCCATGTCGCCGATCCCTCCGTGGTGATCGAAGTTCGGCGCGCGGGTTCCGCGGCTCCCGCAGGCGCGGGCAAGGGGTGGCTGGAGTTCTCGGTGGCCGACAAGGGGCCCGGCATCCCTGAGGCCATCCAGCGCAAGCTCTTCACGCCGTTCTTCACGACCAAGGACGAAGGGATGGGTCTGGGGCTGTCCATGTGCCGCACGGTGGTCGAGCAGCATGGGGGATTCCTCGGGTTCGAGTCCAACCGGCCGCAAGGTACCATTTTCAGGTTCACCCTGCCGGTGGATCCCTCCAGCGAAAAGCCCGCCTGATGCAGCCCTCTCCCAACGCGACCGTGTTCATCGTCGACGACGACGCCAGCGTGCGCGACGCGCTGGCCTGGCTGCTGCGTTCGCGTCACCTCCTGAGCGAGACTTATGCCACGGGCGAGGAGTTCGAGGCCATGCTCCAGGCAGGCTATGCGCCCGCACAGCCTGCCTGCCTGCTGCTGGACGTGCGCATGCCGGGCATGAGCGGGCTCGCCCTCTTCGACAAGCTCGCCGATCGCGGCCTGGTGGAAGTGGTCCCTGTGATCTTTCTCACCGGGCATGCCGACGTACCCACGGCGGTGGACATGGTCAAGCGGGGCGCCTTCGACTTCTGCGAGAAGCCCTTCTCCGACAACGCGCTGGTCGACCGCGTCGAGCAGGCGCTTCGTCGCTCCGAGGAATTGCTGGCGGCGCGGCGCGAGAAGAAACTCGTGCAGGCACGCCTCGCGGAACTCACCGAGCGTGAGCGCGACGTGATGCGCCTGGTGGTCGAGGGCCTGCCGAACAAGCTGATCGCCGACCAGCTCGACATCAGCGTACGGACCGTCGAAGTGCACCGCGCGCGCGTCTTCGACAAGATGGATGTCAAATCGGCCGTCGAACTGGCCAATGTGTTGCGCAGCCCCTAGACATTCTTGTCCTCGTCTTCGTCCCGCACCAACTCGCCCTTCTTGCGCCCGGAGAACATCGTCCACCAGACGATTGCGACAATCAGCACCAGCGCGAGCAAGGCTTCGAGCAGAATCAGCAGCATGAACCGTTTCCTTGGGATTGCAGCCATTGTAGGAATGCTCGCGGGCTGCGGCAGCGTGCCGCTGCCACCCGCGGACGAAGTCCCGGCGCCCCGCCCCGGGGTGCTCGCGCCGCCGGGTGATTTTGGCCCGCTGCCGCCCGCGATCGTGCAGGGCAAGAGTCGCTGGCAGCCCGCGCGGTGGTCCGAACTGCCGGGCTTCGCCGAAGATGCTGTGCATGAGGCATGGAACGCGTGGCTCAAGAGCTGCGAGCGCCCTGGCCCGGCATTCGCCCCGCTGTGCGGCGAGGTCCGCCGCCTGTCGATTGCCACGCCCGCCGAGCAACGCGGATGGATGATGCAGCGGCTGCAGCCGTACCGTGTCGAGCCGCTGCAGGGCGGCGCCGAAGGGCTGCTGACCGGCTACTACGAACCGTTGCTCGATGCCAGCCGACAGCCGACGGCGCGGCATGCCGTGCCGCTGTACCGTGCGCCGGTGAGCCTTGGCGCCCGCAAACCCTGGTACAGCCGGCAGGAGATTGAGACACTACCCGAGGCGCGCGCCGCGCTGCGCGGGCGTGAAATCGCGTACCTGGCCGATCCGCTCGACGCTTTGTCGCTGCAGATTCAGGGCTCGGGCCGTGTGCGCATCACGGAGCCCGACGGCAGTGTGCGCATGGTTCGCCTCGCCTTCGCGGCCACCAACGACCAGCCCTACCGCAGCGTCGGCGGATGGCTGCTGCAGCAGGGACTGTTGCGGGATGCATCCTGGCCCGGCATCAAGGCATGGGCGGCACAGAACCCCCAACGCGTCAACGAGATGCTGTGGAGCAATCCGCGGGTCGTGTTCTTTCGCGAGGAGCCGATGTCCGAGCTCGACGCGGCCTTCGGTCCGCGCGGGGCTCAGGGCGTGCCGCTGACGCCGGGCCGTTCGATCGCCGTCGACAAGGAAAGCATCCCTTACGGCACGCCGGTCTGGCTGGCCTCGACCGGGCCGGTGACGAGCCTGCAGCGCCTGGTGCTGGCGCAGGACACCGGCAGTGCGATCGTGGGCTCGGTTCGAGCCGACTATTTCACCGGGTGGGGGCCTGAAGCCGGTGAGCTGGCGGGCCGGCTAAAGCAGCCGCTGCGGCTGTGGGTGCTGTGGCCCCGCTGAGCTGTCCCGCTGCGGCCGCCCCACAAGAATTCATCCGCGCCGCACAATGACCGCCCTGCACGGCGCGTTCAAGGACAACAACAATGGCGAAATTCATGGTGACGGCGGTCATGGCGACCCTCTGGCTGAGCGGGTGCGCCTCGGTGGGCTTGTCCAACACCGAGCCTCGCGCGACTGCCGAAGCGCAGCCCGGAACGCCCCGCTACCGCTGCGACCAAGGCATCGCGTTCACCGTGCGTTTCACGAACGACACGGCCGTGGTGGACGCCGGTCAGCGCGGCAACGAGGTGTTATTGCGGGACGCGGGTGGCGCGACGCCGCAGCAGACCGTCTACAGCAACTCGCGTATGCGAGCCGAGTTCGGCCTGGGGACCAGCGGCCGCGAGGCGATACTGCGCTATGCGTCGCCGCCGCTGGCTGCGCACTGTGTCCAGGAATAGGCCTATGCCGAGGGCGCGCCGAGATGCGCCAGCGGCAGCCTGCTGCTGGCCTTGACTTCGCCCAGCGAGAAGCTGGTGTGCAGGTCCTTCACGTTCGGCAGGTTGATCAAAATTTTGCGCGCGAATTGCGAGAAGGTGTCCAGGTCGCGCGACACCACCTGCAACTCGAACGTGCCGGCGCCGCTGATGTAGTGGCATGAGACGATCTCCGGAATCTGGCGGATCGCATCTTCCATCTCGCGCGTGAGCTCGCCGGTGTTGCGGTTGGCGTCCAGCCGCACGAATGCGAGCACGCCCAGTCCGATCTTGTGGCGGTCGATCTCCGCCCGGTAGCCCTTGATATAGCCGGACTCTTCCAGCGCGCGCACCCGCCGCCAGCACGGTGCCGCTGACAAACCCACGCGCTGCGCCAGTTCGGCGTTGGAGAGCCGGCCGTCGGCCTGCAATTCATTAAGGATGGCGATGTCAAACTTATCGAGTGTTTCCATGATCGACTATTTCTAGCAAGAATCTTTCTCATCCTATCAATTCCCGGGCATAGAAAGCAAAGACATATCTGAGGCACGGGCATACACTTTGCAGTCCACTAGAGGCGCCAGCCTACCCGGCGCGACCGCCTTTCCTTCCTGGCCCACAAGGCTGCAAAAAACTCAAATTGCTGGAGACAAGACGTCCATGAACGCCCCGCTGCCCGAACACATCCGCAAAGCCCTGGAAACCGTCACCCTCGACGACAAATACTCGCTCGACTATGGGCGCGCCTTCATGAGCGGGGTGCAGGCGCTGGTGAAGCTGCCGATGCTGCAGCGACTGCGTGACGCGCAGGCGGGAAAGAACACGGCGGGTTTCATCAGCGGCTATCGCGGCTCGCCCCTGGGCGGCTACGACCAGGCGCTGTGGAAGGCCGGCAAGTACCTCAAGGCACAGAACATCGTGTTCCAGCCGGGCGTCAACGAAGAGCTCGCGGCGACGGCGCTGTGGGGCACGCAGCAGTTGGGCTTCGCGCCGGCCGGAACGCAGAAGTTCGACGGTGTGTTCGGCATCTGGTATGGCAAGGGCCCAGGCGTGGACCGCAGTGCCGACGTCTTCAAGCACGCGAACATGGCGGGCACGACACCCTGGGGTGGTGTGATCGCGGTAGCCGGTGACGACCACGTCGCCAAGAGCTCGACGGCCGCGCACCAGAGCGACCACATTTTCAA
Organism: Ramlibacter sp.; assembly: GCA_029237735.1. Taxonomy (GTDB): domain Bacteria; phylum Pseudomonadota; class Gammaproteobacteria; order Burkholderiales; family Burkholderiaceae_C; genus Ramlibacter. Next base: position 46,773 of record JAQZBU010000008.1, read on the forward strand.
GGCGTGCGGCTTTCCCACGTTTTTCCCCGCCAGCGTGCAAGACATCCTGGACCTGGGCATCCACGCGTTCGCGATGAGCCGCTACGCCGGCGTCTGGGCCGGCATGAAGACCATCCAGGAGATTGTCGAATCCGCGGCGACGGCGATGATCGACCCTGAGCGTGTGGACATCAAGATTCCCACCGACTTCGAGATGCCGCCCGGTGGCGTGCACATCCGCTGGCCCGACACAGCGCTGGAGCAAGAGGCGCGCCTATTCGACTACAAGTGGTACGCCGCGCTCGCGTACATCCGGGCCAACCGCCTGAACTACAACGCGATCGAAGGCCCGAACGACCGCTTCGGCCTGATCGCCAGCGGCAAGGCATACAACGACACGCGCCAGGCGCTGATCGACCTGGGCCTGGACGACGACACCTGCCGCCGGCTGGGCATCCGCCTGCACAAGGTCGGCGTGGTCTGGCCGCTGGAGGCGCAGGGCACGCGAGAGTTCGCGCTGGGCCTGCGCGAGATCCTGGTGGTCGAGGAGAAGCGGCAGGTCATTGAATACCAGCTGAAGGAAGAGCTCTACAACTGGCGCCCTGACGTGCGCCCCGTGGTGGTCGGCAAGTTCAGCGACGCCGGCGGCGAAATGTCCGGCGGCGAATGGTCGCAGCCCAACCCGATCGGTGACACGCTGCTGCGCGCCAATGCCGACTTGTCGCCGGCGCTGATCGCGCGGGCGATCGCGCAGCGGCTGAAGAAGCTCGGCGTTGATGGCGATATGGGCGCGCGCATCGATGCGCAGCTGGCGATACTCGAGGCCAAGGAGCGCTCGATGCAGGTGCTCGAAGTAAAAGGCGACCGCGCGCCCTGGTTCTGCTCGGGCTGCCCACACAACACCTCCACCGTCGTGCCCGAAGGCTCGCGCGCGATGGCCGGCATCGGTTGCCACTTCATGGCGACGTGGATGGACCGTTCCACCATCGGCTTCACGCAGATGGGCGGCGAAGGCGTGCCGTGGGTCGGACAGCAGCCGTTCTCGACCGAAAAGCACGTGTTCGCCAATCTCGGCGACGGTACCTATTTCCACAGCGGCCTGCTGGCGATTCGCCAGTCGATCGCCGCCGGCGTGAACATCACCTACAAAGTGCTCTACAACGACGCGGTGGCGATGACGGGTGGGCAGCAGGTCGGTGAACGGCCGGAAGGCCACTCGGTGATCCAGATTGCGCACAGCCTGATGGCCGAGGGTGTCACTCGCGAGGTCATCGTTACCGACGAGCCGGAAAAATACGCGGGGGCCAAGGTGCCGGAAGGCGTCGAGGTGCGCCACCGCGACGAGCTGGACCGCACCCAGCGCGAATTCCGCGAGATCGCAGGCACCACGGCGATCATCTACGACCAGACATGCGCCACCGAGAAGCGCCGCCGCCGCAAGCGCGGCACGATGGTCGATCCGGCCGTCAGGGTCATGATCAACGACCTGGTGTGCGAGGGCTGCGGCGATTGCAGCGTCAAGAGCAACTGCCTGTCGGTCGAGCCGCTGGAAACCGAGTTCGGGCGCAAGCGCACGATCAACCAGAGCACCTGCAACAAGGACACGAGCTGCCTGAAGGGCTTCTGCCCCAGCTTCGTCACCGTCGAGGGTGGCCAGCTGAAGAAGAAGGCAAAGGAGAAGTCCGTTTCGCCGTTCGAGCTGGGCCCGCTGCCTGAACCGCAACTGCCCGCGACCCATGGCGCTTACGGCATCGTCGTGGCCGGTGTCGGCGGCACCGGCGTCATCACCATTGGCCAGCTGCTGGGCATGGCGGGCCATATCGAAGGCAAGGGCATCGTGACGCAGGACTCCGCCGGCCTGGCCCAAAAGGGTGGGGCGACCTGGAGCCACATCCTTATCGGCGAGCGGCAGGACGACATCCGCACCACGCGTGTGAGCATGGCCGCGGCCGACCTCGTCATCGGGTGCGACCCGATCGTGTCGGCCGGCACGGAGACGGTGCTGCGCATGCGCGAGGGCCGCACCCACGTGGCGCTCAACTCCCACAGCACTCCGACGGCTGCGTTCGTGAAGAACTCGGATTGGGCCAACCCGTCTGACGCCTGCGTAGGCGAGATCGCCCGGGCTGTCGGTCCCGAAGCAGTCGGCGCCTTCAATGCCGACGTGGCCGCGACCAAGCTGATGGGCGACAGCATCTACACCAACCCCATGATGCTGGGCTACGCGTGGCAGAAGGGTTGGATCCCGCTGGGCCGTGAATCGCTGATGCGAGCCATCGAACTCAATGCCGATTGGGCATCCGTCGAGAGTCTACTGGCACCTGCGCAGGTCATTGAATTCAAGAAGCGCGAAACACTGGAGAGCCTGGTCGCTCGTCGCGCGGAGTTCCTCACCGATTACCAGGATGCGACTTACGCCCGAAGCTACCGCGAGTTCGTGGAGAAGGTCCGGCAGGCCGAGGCTCCGTTGGGCAAGACCGCCTTGGCCGAAGCCGTCGCGCGTTCCCTCTTCAAGCTTATGGCTTACAAGGACGAGTACGAAGTGGCGCGGCTACACACCGAGACCGGCTTCCACGAGCGCATCGCGGCGATGTTCGAGGGCGACTACAAGGTGAACTACCACCTGGCCCCGCCGCTCACGGCCCGGCGAAACGAGAAGGGCGAACTGCAGAAGCGCAAGTTCGGCCCTGCCATGCACACAGCATTCCGCTTCTTGTCAAAACTCAAGGGCCTGCGCGGCACTGCATTCGACATTTTTGGCAGGACCGAGGAGCGGCGCACCGAGCGCGCCTTGATCGGCGAATACCGCCGCAGCATAGAACAGGTGCTGGCGAAGCTGGCTGTGGACAATCACTCCCTCGCGCTGGAAATCGCGCGCATCCCCGAACAGATCAAGGGCTTCGGCCACGTCAAGGAGCGCAACCTCGCGGCCGCCCGGCCGCAGTGGGACAAGCTGATGCGCCAGTGGGAGCAGTCTCGACCCGAACGCGCGGCCGCCTAGGCGCGTCCGGACTCGAGTTACAACTTATTACTCGCGCCCCCGGGGCATACAATCGAACGCTTTCCGCTCTACGGCACATTAGTGTGCCGGCGTGATCGCGGGCGCATTTCAACAAGATCATCCATCCTGGAGCCGCTGTGTTCATTTCTTCCGCCTTTGCCCAGACCGCCTCCGGCGGTGACATGCAGTCCTCGTTGATGAGCATGCTGCCGCTGGTGCTGATGTTCGTGGTTCTGTATTTCGTGATGATCCGGCCGCAGATGAAGCGGCAGAAGGAGCATCGCTCCATGATCGAGGCGCTCGCCAAAGGCGACGAAGTCGCCACGTCTGGCGGCGTTATCGGAAAAGTGACGAAACTGGGCGATGCCTACCTCGGCGTGGAAATTGCTGCCGGGGTGGAGGTCCAGGTGCTGCGTAGTGCCGTCGTGCAGGTCCTGCCCAAGGGAACAGTGAAATAGGGTTGAGCAGCTCCACGAAATGAATAGATATCCGGTCTGGAAATACGCGATCATCGTGATCGCCCTGCTCATCGGCGCGATCTACACGCTGCCCAATTTCTTCGGCGAGGCGCCTGCCGTGCAGGTGTCGAGCGGCAAGGCCACGGTCAGGGTAGACGCCACGACCCAGGCGCGCGTCGAGCAGGCGCTCGCGGCTGCCGGCATCAAGCCCGAAGCCATCATGCTGGACCTCAACTCGGTCAAGGTGAGGCTGGAGAGCACCGACACCCAGCTCAAGGCCAAGGACGCGATCCAGAAGGCGCTGGTGCCCGACCCGACCGACCCGACCTACGTCGTCGCTCTGAACCTTCTCTCGGGCTCGCCGAAGTGGCTGTCCGCGCTGCGGGCGGCGCCCATGTACCTGGGCCTGGACCTGCGCGGGGGCGTGCACTTCATGCTGCAGGTAGATATGCAGGCGGCGCTCACCAAGAAGGCCGAGGCGCTGGCCGGTGACCTGCGCACGCTGCTGCGAGAGAAGAGCATCCGCCACGCTGGCATCAACCGCAACGGCCAGGCGATCGAAGTGCGCTTTCGCGACACGCAGACGCTGGAGGCCGCGAAGGCCGTGCTGGCCGAGCAGTTCCCCGACCTTCAGTCCGTCGACGCCCCCGAGGGCACCGACTACAAGCTGACGGCCACGATCAAGCCCGAGGCCGCGCGCCGCGTTCAGGAGCAGGCGCTCAAGCAGAACATGGTCACCCTGCACAACCGCATCAACGAGCTCGGCGTGGCCGAGCCCGTGATCCAGCAACAGGGACTGGACCGAATCGTGGTTCAACTGCCGGGCGTCCAGGACACCGCCAAGGCCAAGGACATCCTGGGCCGCACCGCGACGCTGGAAGTGCGCATGGTGGACGAGAGCAGCGACGCGCGCGCCGCGGAACTTGGCACCGGCCCCGTGCCGTTCGGCACCGAACGCTACCTCGAGCGCTCGGGCCAGGGCGTGGTAGTCAAGAAGCAGGTCGTCCTGACGGGCGACAATCTGACGGACGCCCAGCCTGGCTTCGACAACCAAACCCAGGAGCCGGCCGTACACCTGACCCTGGACGCCAAGGGCTCGCGCATCTTCAAGGACGTCACGCGCGAGAACGTCGGCAAGCGCATGGCCATCCTGCTATTCGAGAAGGGCAAGGGCGAAGTGGTGACGGCGCCGGTGATCCGCAGCGAAATCGGCGGGGGCCGCGTGCAGATTTCCGGCCGCATGACCACCACCGAGGCCGCCGACGTCGCGCTGCTCCTACGCGCCGGCTCTCTGGCGGCGCCGATGGAGATCATCGAGGAGCTCACCATCGGCCCGACGCTGGGCGCCGAGAACATTGCCAAGGGCTTCAACAGCGTGGCCTGGGGCTTCCTCGCGATCTGCGCCTTCATGGCCGTCTATTACATGCTGTTCGGCCTCTTCTCCGGGCTGGCGCTGGCCGTGAACCTGCTGTTGCTTGTGGCCGTGCTGTCGATGCTGCAGGCGACACTGACGCTGCCAGGCATGGCGGCCATGGCGCTCGCGCTGGGCATGGCGATCGACTCGAACGTTCTGATCAACGAGCGTGTACGGGAGGAGCTGAGAAACGGCGCCTCGGCGCAGGCCGCCATCAACGCGGGCTACGAGCGTGCCTGGGGCACGATCTTCGACTCCAACATCACGACGCTCATCGCGGGCTTGGCGCTGCTGGCATTCGGCTCGGGCCCCGTGCGCGGCTTCGCGGTGGTGCACTGCATCGGCATCCTCACCTCGATGTTCTCCGCCGTGTTCTTCTCCCGCGGCCTGGTCAACCTCTGGTACGGCCGCAAGAAGAAGTTGAAGACCGTTTCGATCGGCACCGTATGGCGCCCCGACGCCGATGGCGCTATAACCAAACCAGAGTAAGGAACGATCAGTGGAGTTTTTCAAGATCCGCCGCGACATCCCGTTCATGGAGAACGCGTTGATCTTCAACGTTGTCTCGTTCCTGACGTTCGCGGCCGCCGTGTTCTTTCTTTTCAGCCGGGGCCTTCATCTGTCGGTGGAGTTCACGGGCGGCACCGTGATGGAGGTGAGCTACTCGCAGCCCGCCGACGTGGAGAAAGTGCGCACCACCGTCGCCGGCCTCGGCTTCGCCGACGTGCAGGTGCAGAACTTCGGCACCTCGCGTGACGTGATCATCCGCCTGCCCGCGCAAAAGGGCGTGAGCTCCGCTCAGCAAAGCGAGAAGGTGCTGTCCGCGCTCAAGTCGCAGGACGCGAACGTGGCCCTGCGTCGCACTGAGTTCGTGGGGCCGCAGGTGGGAGAGGAACTCGCCACCGACGGCCTCAAGGCGCTCGCCATGGTGGTGGCCGGCATCATGATCTACCTGGCGATTCGCTTCGAGTGGAAGTTCGCCGTCGCCGCGATCATCGCCAACCTGCACGATGTGATCATCATCCTGGGCTTCTTCGCGTTCTTCCAGTGGGAATTTTCGCTGGCCGTGCTGGCGGCCGTGTTGGCGGTGTTGGGTTATTCGGTCAACGAATCGGTCGTGATCTTCGACCGGATCCGTGAGAACTTCCGTCGCTATCGGAAGATGACCACGGTGCAGATCATCGACAACGCGATCACCTCCACCATCAGCCGCACCATCATCACCCACGGCTCGACGCAGGTCATGGTGCTCTCGATGCTGTTGTTCGGCGGCGCCACGCTGCACTACTTTGCGATGGCGTTGACGATCGGAATCCTGTTCGGCATCTACTCGTCCGTATTCGTCGCCGCGGCAATCGCAATGTGGCTGGGCATCAAGCGCGAAGATCTCGTGAAGTCATCCGCGTCCAAGAAAGACGAAGACCCCAACGACCCGAACGCGGGCGCAACGGTCTGAGGCAGGAACCCACGTGAGCGCGCCGCAACTGCCACCTGCCACCGGGGCGCGGCTCGCGCGCCAGGCGCGTGAGCAGTTCGTGACGCGCGCGCATGCGGCCATCCCGCCGATGCAACAGGCCATCCGCAGCCGGCTCGGCGAGCTGGTCGAAACCAGCACCAGCTCCCGCGAGATGCAGGAACGTCGCGACGCGGTGATGGATTTCGACCGCAGGGGCCAGGCGTGGGCACAAGGTACGGTCCGGGCCTGGCAGAAGGCAGTTGTGCCGCCCACGGCTACCGCGCGCATCCGGCTGGACTCGGGGGCCCTCGAGCTGATCGGCGATGAAGTCATGGAGCGCAAGATCCTGTCGTCGCGGCTGGCCCTCGCCATCGGCGAAAAGGCCACGTGGGAGCTCAATGACTTGCGCCTTCGAATGCAATACCTCGAGGGCGGGGGCGAACTCGCAGACACCGACGTTCTGCGGCCCGAGGCGCTGTGCCAGATGCTCGTGGAGCAGTGGGGCGCCGCGGAGTTGACTGCACAGGCCTGGGCTTTCGTCCAGGACGTGATCCAGCGCCATCTCCTCGAGCATGTGCCCGAGGCGTACAAGCTGACCAATGAATTCCTCGTGGGCCAGGGCGTCATGCGCGACATCGACCTGAGCAAGCGCGTGCGCCGCGCAGCATCCGCCCCTGGAGCCCGCAAGCCCGATTCCCCGCCCGAGAGCGCACCGGCCACCGATGCTGGTGGGTCCGGCACCGGCCCTGGCGCGGGGCAGGGTCATGGGGGCGGCCAAGGCAGGGGCAATGATGCCGGCACGGGCTACGGCTCACAGGGAGGAGCCGGCGGCGGTGGCGGCCGGGGTGACTCTTACTCCTACGGGGGAGGCGATGGCGCGCAACAGGGATCGTTCGATTCCGACGTGGGCCCGGCCGGACCGAGATCGAAACCCGGCGCGCAAGGTCGCGGCCGCGTGCATGACGAGACGCGGCTGATGACGTCCAGCCCACCGCTGGCTCGAGCCCGGGCTCGCGCGTCCGGCGTCCTGGGCCAGCTCAAGCGGCTGCTCACGGACCGCGTTGCCGGCTTCGACAACCCGCCGACCCGCCCGTCGCCCGCGCTGGCCGAGGCCCTCTCGCAACACTCCACGCAGGTCCAGGCGACGCAAGCGCAGGGCGCCGTGACCGAACACGACGACGTCGTCTACGACGATGCGGCCGTGCAGCAGGTGGCGGTGGAAATGCGCCGGCGCACGGGCGAGCTCAAGAAAAAGGCCGAGACCCCCAACGAGAAGGCCATCATCGAAATCGTGGCGCTGATGTTCCAGAGCATCCTCGCCGAAGAGCGCATCCCGGCAGCCGTGCGCGTTTGGTTCGCGCGGCTGCAGATGCCGGTGTTGCGGGTGGCTATAGGCGAGCCGGAATTCTTCGGATCGCTCGATCACCCGGCGCGCCAGCTGATCGACCGCATGGGGTCTTGCGTGATGGGCTTCGACGCCGCCAGCATCGGCGGCAGCGCGCTCGAAGTAGAGATCAAGCGCGTGGTCCAGGTGATCGAGCAATACCCGGAGACCGGTAGGCGCGTGTTCCAGCTGGTCTACGAGGAATTCCAGAGATTCCTTTCGCGGTTCCTCACGGGCAGTGCACCCACCCAGCGCGTGGTCAGCGTCGCGCAGCAGGTCGAGCAGAAGGAAACACTCGCGATCCAATACACGATAGAGCTGCGCAGCATGCTCGCCGACTTGCCGGTACGCGACGAGATTCGCGAATTCCTCTTCAAAGTCTGGACCGAGGTGCTGGCGCTATCGGCCGTGCGCAACGGCCCGCAGCACGAAGAGACGCTGGCGCTCAAGGCTTCGGCCTCTGACCTGGTGTGGGCCGCGGGCGCCAAGCCCAACCGCCAGGAGCGCGCCAAGGTGATCCAGGACTTGCCGCGGCTGCTCCAGCGTTTGCGCCAGGGAATGACATTGGTGGGCATCGAGGAAAAAGCCCAGGAGGGCCACATCAAGGTGATCGGCGATACGCTGGCAGATGCCTTCCTCTCCAAGACGGAGGCAATTGCGCAGGCGCACATTGAAGCGATGGCCAAGCGGCTCGCACACCTGGAGGATTTCGTCGCCGACGATCCGTCAACGGATTTGCCCCTGGATGCCGAGAGCATCGAGTTGATGCTGGGCATCGATGCTTCCAACATCGAAGTCATCTCCGACGGCGGGTCGCGCCCGAGCGCAGCGATGCTGGCATGGGCGGCCGAGCTGCAACTTGGCACCTGGTTTTCGCTGGACCACAACGGCACGACGGCGCAGGTGCAATACGTCTGGCGCAGCGATCGCAGGCAGTTGCACCTTTTTGCCGCGCCCGGCGGCCGCAGCTACCTGGTCCAGCTACGGCGGCTGGCCGCCTACTTGCAAGCGGGTTTGTTGCTGCCGACGGAAGAAGAGGCGCTCACTGTGCGCGCCACGCGCGATGCACTGGCCAAGCTGGACGCGAATCCGGAACGGCTGCTGCAGTAGGCGCGGCTCAGTGCGCGAGCCGCCCGTCGGCCGGGTCGCAAAGTTCGTCGAGCACCAGCGCGTCCGGCTCCTCGCCGAAGCTCCAATAGACCATCAGTACGATGATCTTGAGATCGTCTAGCGAGACCGGGTCACCAGGGGCGGCCATCGCGCGGTCCAGGACGATCTCGCGCATCGGCGCGGGCAGTACGCCCGAGGATTCGAGGAAGGAGACGAAACCGAGGCACTCGGCGCCCAGGTGATCCTGTTCCGCGACGGAATACACCCGCATGCTGCCCGCCGACTGGGCTGCCGAGGGGCCGGCCGAGTGGTCGGGTGTTGCCAATGCGCCCCGCGTGCTCTGGGCGGCGAGGTTCAGGCCATCGAGCCAGACCAGCGCATCCTGGATTTCATCGGGCTCGAAGCCGTGCGCGCTGAGCTTGCGGCCCAGCTGCTCCAGCTCGGGGCAGGCATCGCCGCGCCAGTAGTGTTCGTACACAAAAACGAGCACTTCAAACATGGTCCCAATATAGCCCAGAACCCCAGCCGTGATGGCAACGTAGATCAACGAGGTGTTGCGCACGGGCCTCACGGCGCCGCGTGGTTCAGCCTGCGCCGACTCGCTGGAACAGCCCCCCGGGCAATCGTGCGACCTCGCCGTCGAGCTCCAGCTCCAAGAGCCGCGCCTGCAGGTCTGCCGGCGCCATGCCGGTACGGGCGACCAGCGCGTCAATGGTGACGGGGTCGAAACCGAGAGCCTCGAGCAAGCTGTCTTCCGGCGCGTCGTTGCCAACGGGGGTGGCCGTTTCTTCGCGGCTCCCCATGCCTGTGAGCTGATGTTGATGTCCGCCCGGCCCCCGCAGCTCTTCCAACACGTCCTGCGCACACTCCACCAGTTTGGCGCCCTGTTTGAGCAGCCAGTGGCAGCCGCGCGATTGCGGCGAGTGGATGGAACCCGGGATCGCGAACACCTCACGGCCTTGTTCCGCTGCTTGCCGAGCGGTGATGAGCGAGCCGGACTTCAGTGCGGCCTCCACCACGACCGTGCCTTGGCTCAGCGCCGAGATGATCCGGTTGCGCCTCGGGAAATTCGGCCCGAGCGGCGGGGTTCCGAGCGGGTACTCGCTGACCAGCAGGCCATGTTCCGCGATGCGCCGCGCCAGCTCCAGGTGCTGGCGCGGATAGACGCGATCCAGCCCGGTGCCCACCACGGCGATCGTGGCGAGCTGACCGGCAGCAGCGCCCTGGAGCGCGCCATCATGCGCTGCGCCGTCCACGCCCAGCGCCAGCCCGGACACCACGGTGAGCCCGGCCTGGGCGAAGCTGCGGGAGAACTGCCGGGCGTTGTCGAGGCCTTGCTGTGTCGGGTTACGGCTGCCCACCACGGCGATGCCAACAGGCCACGCGCCCGGGATTCGCCCCATGACATACAGCATCAGCGGCGGGTCTTCCGTCTGCAGCAATCCTGGCGGGTACGCGCTGTCGGCAAGCGTCAGCACCTGCCGGGTGCCCGGGGGCTCCGCGGCTTCCAGCCAACGCCACGTAGCGTCCACCTGGGTGGCTAGCTGCGGAGGCTCGGTACGCAGCGAGGTGGCGATCGCAGGCGAGACGACCTGCTCCAGCGATGCGGCCGGTTGTTCGAACACCGCCCTGGGCAAGCCGAACGCGGCCAGCAGGCGTCGCGCGGCCGTGTTGCCGACATCGGGCGTGAGGGCGAGGCGCAGCCATGCGGCCAGCTCGGCGCGCTGCATCAGGGCGGGATTAGCGCGGGTTGGCGACAGCGTCGCCGATCTTGACTGTGTCGTTGATCTCGAGGATCAGCGCATACGAGAGCTTCTCGAAGGGCCGGAACACCATCAACAGGCCGTTGCGCTCGTTGGGCAGCTTGATGTTCGTGCGCTCCCCGGGCTGGGAGCGGTCCACCTTGCGCTCGCCGTCCTTGAGGATCGCGAGCACGTGCCCGCGTTCGATGCCGTCTGCCGTTCCCTTGTTGATCATGACAACCTGGCTCTGGCCGGCGAGGGAAACCGCGTCGCCGTACACGGAAACAATGGTGCCGCTGATCGGGCTGCCGGGCGCATGCGGCACATAGCTCAGGAACTCACGCGGCGGCTCAGGCAACAGCCGGTCGCCGACGCGCATCTCTTCTTTGGCCGAGACGACATCGATAGTGGCGGGAATGACGGTGTTCTCGTCCTTGCCGTTCCGGGACTGGACCACCTGGATGCTTTCGCTACGCACCAGCAAGGCCTTGCCAAGGTACATCGCTTCATAGCCCAGGAGGGCATCGTTCAGCGGGTCCTTGATGGGCCGCGCGTTGCGGAACACGCGGTAGTCGTCGTCTCGGCCTGCCACGCGCTGCTTGAGCGGCGTGGCGGCCAGGCCCCGCGCGTAGGCACGATCGCCGCGGGTGATGAGCACACGGTTTTCGGGCGCCGCGACGATGCGCGGTGCCTGCAGCAGGGCGGCCTCGTCGATGATCACGGGCTCGGCCAGGAAAGGCTCGATCAGGTGCGTCTGCAGCGTGGGGATGGACGCGTCGGCCAGCGGCTCGACGCGCGTGCGCGGGGAGACGCGGATGGTGTCGCTCGGCGGCGTGCCGCCGTCGGCCCGCAGACGCAGCAGCGCACGCCCGTCGATCTTCTCCAGCACCAGATGCTGACCGGGGTAGATGCGGTGCGGGTTGCGCACCTGGTCCATGTTCATGCCCCAGAGTTCGGGCCAGCGCCAGGGTGTCCGGAGGAACAGCCCGGAAATTGCCCACAGGGTGTCTCCCCGCCTGACCGTGTACTCTTCCGGCGCATTGGGGGCCAGCTCGGACAGCGGCACCCCCGCCTGCGCTACCTGCTCGGCCGTGGAACGCTGACCCGGGGTGATCGGGAAGTTCTGGGCCAGGGCGGGCGTGCCCATCAGCACGGCGGCCGCTAGCGCGAGCGCTGTCCAGGCATGCTGTCCAGCGGATTTGGCAGGGGCCGTCATCGAAATTTTGCGGTGTTGGTGCATTGCGGGCTGCGGCTGCCAGCCGGGGGACAGGCAGTCAAAAGTCTTGACAAAGTACTGGCGATTCTGTGCTCAAGCCCTTGATTGGGCAACGTTTATGGCATTCGGGCCGTGCTTGGAAAGCGAAAAGTAGCGAAAATAGCAACACGTTCATCCATTTCGCCATGGCCCTTCTTCCCATTCTTTGTTACCCCGATCCCCGGCTGCACACCGTTGCCAAGCCGGTGCAGGCCGTCGACGCCCGCATCAAGGCACTCATCGACGACATGCTTGAAACCATGTACGACGCCAACGGCATCGGACTGGCCGCGACCCAGGTGGACGTCCACGAGCGCCTGGTCGTCATCGACATATCCGAGCAGCACAACGAGCCCCTGGTGCTGATCAACCCCGAAATCACCTGGGCTAGCACCGACAAGCAGGTCAGTGACGAAGGCTGCCTCTCGGTGCCCGGCATATACGACGGGGTCGAGCGCTCCGCTGCCATCAAGGTGACCGCGTTGGACGGCGAGGGCCGTTCGCGAGCCCTCGACGCGCAGGGCATCCTGGCAGTCTGCATCCAGCACGAGATGGACCACCTGCTGGGCAAGGTGTTCGTCGAATATCTCTCGCCACTCAAGCGCAACCGGATCAAGACCAAGATGCTCAAGGCGCGCCGGGAAACCGAGCGCGCCTGAGCCCCACCGCTGGAGTCGCCATGCGCAAGCTGCTCATCGCCGGTTTCACCTCATTGTTGTTCGCCTGCGCGGGCAATCCTTTCGCCGGGTTCGACATCGCGCCGGGCACACCTCGAGACGCTGTGACCGCTCGGATGGGGCAGCCTTACCGGGTGGTCCGGCATGCCGGCGGCGAAAGGCTGCAGTATTCGACGCAGCCGTACGGCCGCATCGCCTGGATGGTGGATCTGGATGCCTCGGGGCGGGTGACACAGGCGCGGCAAGTGCTGACGGAGGGCAACTTTCACCGCATCGAGCCGGGCAAGTGGACTCGCGAGGATGTAGAGCGCGAATTCGGGCGGCCGGCATGGGTGGATGGGGTCGCCAGCTGGAACGGCCCGGTCATGACGTACCGCTGGCGCGACATTGCCAACAGCGACATGTTCTACTACGTCTACCTGGACCCGCAGGGCGTGGTGCGGCGCGCGCACCCCGGCATGGAATTCATCAACACGCCGGACGACAGGCCACGCTAGCTTCAACACAGTGAAAGTCATCTTCGCGGGCACGCCCGACTTCGCCCGCGCCGCGCTCGAGCGGCTTTACGCGGCGGGCTTCCTCATCCCCTTGGTCTTGACCCAGCCTGACCGCCCCGCCGGCCGGGGCATGAAGCTGCACGCCTCGCCGGTCAAGCAGTTCGCGCAGGAAAATGGCATCACGGTCGCTCAGCCTCGAAGTCTCAGGCTGGACGGCAAGTACCCGGAAGACGCAACGGCCGCGAAGCAGGCGATTGAAGCCGCGCAAGCCGACGTGATGGTTGTGGCCGCGTACGGACTGATCCTGCCGCAGTGGGTGCTCGATTCGCCACGCCTGGGGTGCGTCAATATTCATGCCTCGCTGCTTCCGCGCTGGCGGGGCGCCGCGCCGATCCATCGGGCGATCGAGGCCGGCGACGCGCAGACCGGCGTAACCATCATGCAGATGGACGCCGGGCTGGACACAGGCGCCATGTTGCTGCGCGAAGCCGTGCCCATCGCCGCCGACGAAACCACGGCGTCGCTGCACGACAAGCTCGCCGCGCTGGGCGCCCGTTTGGTCGTCGAGGCGCTGGAGCTGGCGGCCTGCGGGGGCCTGAAGCCTGCGACTCAGCCCGAAGAGGGCGTCACGTACGCCCACAAGATAGAGAAGGCCGAGGCGGCGATCGACTGGTCGCAGCCTGCCGAGGCGATCGCGCGGCGCATCCGGGCTTTCGACCCGTTCCCCGGTGCAACCGGTGTCGTCGCGGGAGAGGTGATCAAGCTGTGGGCGGCCGATGCATTACCTGCCGCTGGCGGCGGTGCGCCCGGCCTCATCCAGGGTGTCGCACCGGAAGGCCTCCTCGTGCGTTGCGGCAGCGGCTCCCTGTGCGTGACGCAATTGCAGCGAGCCGGCGGCAAACGCCTGCCTGTGGCAGACTTCCTGCGCGGTTTCGAATTGAAGCCCGGCATGGTGTTCGAGTCCCGCTCCTCCTGATCTCTTTTCTCCGTGTTCTTCCTGCCTTCCATCCACCGCCACGCGGCGTTCCGCGAAGGTGCCCGCGAAATGGTGCCGCTCGCCACCGGCATCGCCGCGTGGGGGCTGATGACCGGGGTTGCCATGGTGAAGTCCGGCATGAGCGTGGTCGAGGCGCTGGCCATGACCTTCCTCGTGTACGCGGGCAGTTCGCAGCTCGCTTCCATCCCGCTCATCGTCGCCGCAGCTCCCGCGTGGGTGATCCTCGCCACGGGCTTTTGCGTGAACCTGCGCTTCGTTGTCTTCAGCCTGCACCTGCGGCCTTACCTGATGCACATGCCGCGCTGGCGCCGGCTGGCGCACGGCTACCTCACGGCAGACATGACATACGCGATGTTCACGCGCCGTTACCCGCGGCCCGGGGAAACCGTGGCCGAGCGCGCCGAGCAGGAGTCCTACCTCGCGGGAAATTATTTTGTCACCTGGACCAGCTGGATGCTGCCGGGCGTCGCCGGCATCGCTCTCGCGAACCTCATTCCCACTTCCTGGGGGCTGGGCTTTGCCGGCGTGTTGTGCCTGGTCGGCATCCTGTGCTCGCTGGCCAACACGCCGCTGCGGCGGCTGTCGGCGCTGGTCGCGGGCGCCGCGGCGGTGGCCGCCTATGCCCTGCCGCTGAAGCTCAATATCGTGATTGCGATCGTGGTCGCGGTGCTGGTCAGCTTCTGGCTCGAGAAGCGAGGGCCACCCGGCTTGAGGCAGCCCGCATGAGCACCGACCTTTGGACCCTCGCGGTGATCTTCGGCCTGGCCGGTATCACCGTGCTCACTCGCTGCTTCTTCTTCATCCTGGATCGGCCGTGGACGTTGCCGCATTGGGCGCATCGCGCCCTGCAGTACGCGCCGGTGGCCGCGCTGGCGGGCGTGATCGCGCCGGAGGTGCTGGTCGCGGGCGGCCATATCGTCTCGACCTGGCAGGACGCCCGCATCTTCGCCGCCCCTGCGGGTGCGCTGGTTTATTTCTGGCGGCACAGCGTCCTGATGACCATCGCAGTGGGGATGGCCGTATACCTGCCGCTGCACTTGGGACTGGGCTGGTAACGATCTTTGTGCCCAAGGCAAGGCGCGCGGCCAGCGCGTTTTCATCCGCGCCGACCTCAACGTGCCCCAAGACGATGCCGGAGACATCACCGAGGACACGCGCATCCGCGCTTCAGTGCCCTGCATCCAGATGGCGCTGGACGCCGGAGCGGCGGTGATGGTGACCTCCCACCTCGGCCGCCCGACGGAGGGCGAATTCAAGCCCGAGGATTCGCTGGCGCCCGTGGCCAAGCGCCTGGGCGAACTGCTGGGACGCGAGATTCCACTCAAGCGCGACTGGGTCGATGGCGTCGACGTCGCGCCGGGACAGGTGGTTCTGCTCGAGAACTGCCGCATGAACAAAGGGGAGAAGAAGAACGATCCCGCGCTGGCGCAGAAGATGGCAGCGCTGTGCGACATCTTCGTGCACGACGCTTTCGGCACGGCGCACCGCGCCGAAGCCTCCACGTATGGCATCGCGCAGTTTGCCAAGGTCGCATGCGCCGGGCCTCTACTCGCGGCCGAAATCGACGCGATCACCAAGGCGCTCGCCAACCCCAGGCGGCCGCTGGTCGCCATCGTCGCCGGCTCCAAGGTCTCGACCAAGCTCACCATCCTCAAATCGCTCGCGCGCAACGTGGACCAGCTCATCGTGGGCGGCGGCATCGCCAATACCTTCATGCTGGCGGCGGGACTGAACATCGGCAAGTCGCTGGCCGAAGCCGACCTCGTTAACGAGGCCAGGGCGGTGATCGAGGCCATGAAGGCGCGCGGCGCCGAAGTGCCGATCCCGACCGACGTGGTGACTGCAAAGACCTTCGCAGCCGATGCGCCGGCCACGACCAAGGCCGCCACCGAAGTCGCCGACGACGACCTGATCCTGGACATCGGCCCGCAGACCGCGGCCCGGCTGGCCGAGCAGCTGAAGTCGGCTGGCACCATCGTCTGGAATGGCCCGGTCGGCGTGTTTGAGTTCGACGCCTTCGCCAAGGGCACTGAAACGATCGCGCGCGCCATCGCCCAATCGAGTGCCTTCAGCATCGCGGGCGGCGGAGACACGCTCGCCGCCATCGCCAAGTACGGCATCGAGAAGGACGTGGGTTACATCTCCACCGGGGGTGGCGCCTTCCTGGAAGTGCTGGAAGGCAAGACCCTGCCGGCGTTCGAGATCCTGCAGAAGCGCGCGAACAGTTGAAGCGTTCGCTAGTGTGTTGTCCCCGTAAGTAGACTGCGCTATCGCGAAGCGAGCAAACGCGGCGTGACGGGCAGCGGGCCGTGGACGGCGGGCGGCCGACTCCGCTCGTGTCCCCCGCCGCCCTCAACGCAGACATGATCTTTTGGGACAGGACCAGGGGTGCGTTAAGAAAACGCTAAGCCCCGGGAGCGACCATGGCAGCCAAGGAGTTGCCATGAAACGTTCGATCTTTCGATCGACCAACCCAGGCCACTGCCGCTCGCACCCGTGCCCATGACGCGGAAGAAGCGTTCGCCCAGGCGCTCGGCGTCCGCCGGCGCCAGGCCGGGGCCACCGTCTCCGTGTGAAAATTGGGAACTAAGTTACAGGAGACTCCATGGCCCGACGTGCCACCAAGATCGTTGCAACCCTCGGGCCCGCCTCGAGCGACCCCGCCCTCCTCGAGCAGATGATCCGCGCCGGCGTTAACGTCGTGCGTCTGAATTTCAGCCACGGCAAGGCGCAGGATCACATCGATCGCGCGGCGCTGGTGCGCTCCGCATCGCAGCGCGCCGGCCGCGAAGTGGCCATCATGGCCGACCTCCAGGGGCCGAAGATCCGCGTGGGCAAATTCGCCGAAGGCAAGGTCTTCCTCGAGCCGGGCATGAAGTTCGTCCTCGACGCGTCGCGCACCGAGGCGGGCGACTTGAAGGGCGTGGGGCTGGATTACAAGGAACTGCCGCGGGACGTGAAGGCGGGCGACCTGCTCCTGCTCAATGACGGCCTGATCGTGCTCACCGTCGATTCAGTCAAGGGTGAGCAGGTGCGAACCACCGTCAAGCTCGGGGGCGAACTTTCCAACAACAAGGGCATCAACAAGCAGGGCGGCGGCCTCACGGCGCCGGCGCTCACCGCCAAGGACATGGAAGACATCCGCACCGCGATGAGCTTCCAGGCTGACTACGTTGCCGTGAGCTTTCCAAAAAACGCCACCGACATGGAGATGGCGCGCCAGCTGTGCAACGTGGCGGGCGCGGATTATCGCCACCGGCCGGGATTGATCGCCAAGATCGAACGGGCCGAGGCGATTCCCAACCTCGAATCGATCCTGAGGGCCAGTGACGGCATCATGGTCGCGCGCGGCGACCTGGCCGTGGAAGTCGGCAACGCGGCCGTGCCCGCACTGCAGAAGCGAATGATCCGCATGGCCCGCGAGCACGACAAGGTGGTGATCACCGCGACCCAGATGATGGAGTCGATGATCACCAACCCGGTGCCCACGCGCGCCGAAGTCAGCGACGTCGCCAACGCGGTTCTGGACGGCACCGACGCGGTGATGTTGAGTGCCGAGACGGCGGCCGGGAAATATCCGCTGGAGACCATCGTCGAGATGGCCAACATCTGCCTCGAAGCGGAGAAGGCCGAGGACGTGAAGCTCGACGCCGACTTCACGGGCATGAGCTTCTCGCGCATCGACCAGTCCATCGCGATGGGTGCGTTGTTTACCGCCCATCACCTGAGTTGCAAGGCGATCGTTGCGCTGACCGATTCGGGTTCGACACCGCTGTGGATGAGCCGTCATCGCATCCACATCCCCATCTATGCGCTGACTCCCAAACTCGTGACGCAGCGAAAGATGGCGCTCTACCGCAATGTGCGCCCGCTGCTGATGGACCAGAGCGCGGAGCGCGACACGGCGCTGGGCGAGGCCGAATCCCACCTGAAAAAGCGCGGCATCGTTTCAAGCGGCGACATCTACGCGATTACAGCGGGCGAGCCGATGGGCGCGCCCGGCGGCACCAACATGCTCAAGATTTGCCGCGCTGCCTGAACCAAGGGAGGCCGCGCGCGTGGGGGTAGCGAGTAAAATTCCGGCGGAGTTACCACGCGGTTACAGCCCATCCGTGGCGCCGCGTCGCCCCGTTTTTCATTGACCGGACCACTATCATGCCCCTCGTTTCCATGCGCGAACTGCTGGACCATGCCGCTGAAAACGGCTATGGCATCCCGGCCTTCAACGTCAACAACCTCGAGCAAGTCCAGGCCGTCATGGAGGCGGCCAAGGAAACCGGCGCCCCAGTGATCCTGCAAGCCAGCGCCGGCGCCCGCAAATACGCGGGCGAGCCGTTTATCAAACACCTGATCCAGGCGGCGCTCGAGGCCTACCCGTCCATCCCGCTGGTCATGCACCAGGACCACGGGCAGAGCCCCGAGGTGTGCAAGGGTGCCATCGATCTGGGCTTCTCCTCCGTGATGATGGACGGCTCGCTCGAGGGCGACGGCAAGACCATCGCCAGCTACGACTACAACGTCGACGTGACCCGCAAGGTGGTCGACATGGCGCACAAGGTCGGCGTGACGGTAGAGGGCGAGCTTGGATGCCTGGGTAGCCTGGAGACCATGAAGGGCGACAAGGAAGACGGCCACGGCACCGAAGCAACCATGACGCGCGAGCAACTGCTGACCGACCCGGAGCAGGCCGCCGACTTCGTGAAGCGCACGCAGCTGGACGCACTGGCGATCGCGATCGGCACCAGCCACGGCGCCTACAAGTTCACGCGCAAGCCCACCGGCGACATCCTCGCGATCGACCGCATCAAGGAGATCAACCGACGCATCCCCAATACCCACCTCGTGATGCACGGCAGCTCCAGCGTGCCGCAGGAACTGCTGGCGATCATCCGCCAGTACGGCGGCAACATGAAGGAGACCTATGGCGTGCCGGTCGAGGAAATCCAGCACGCCATCAAGTTCGGCGTGCGCAAGATCAACATCGACACCGACATCCGCCTCGCGATGACCGGCGCAGTGCGCAAATTCATGGCCGAAAACCCCGAGAAGTTCGACATGCGCGACTGGATGAAGCCTGCCCGCGAAGCCGCCAAGCAGATCTGCAAGCAGCGCTACATCCAGTTCGGCTGCGAAGGCCAGGCCGGCAAGATCAAGGGCGCGCCGCTGCCGGCGGTGGCTGCGAAGTACGCGAAAGGCGAGCTGGCTCAGGTCGTGAACTGACGCACGGGCCCGCACGGGCGGCCTTGCGATAATCAGGGGCCCGTTGGTTTTCGACGGGCCTTTTGCATTGCCTGCCCATGACCTCCGCCCTCCACACCTCCGCCCTCACCTCCCTGCCGCTCCTCGCGCGCGGCAAGGTGCGCGACAACTACGCCGTCGGCAACGACCGCATCCTCATGGTCGCGAGCGACCGGCTCTCCGCGTTCGACGTGATCATGGGCGAGCCCATCCCCGGCAAGGGCGAGCTGCTCACCCAGATGGCGCTGTTCTGGTTCGGCAAGCTCGGCCACCTGTGCCCCAACCACCTCACGGGCGACGCGCCGGAAAGCGTGGTGACGCCGGCCGAAGTGCCGCAGGTCACTCAGCGGTCGATGTTGGTCAAGCGCCTCAAGCCCATCCCCGTCGAGGCTGTGGTGCGCGGCTACCTCGCGGGCAGCGGCTGGAAGGAATACCTGGAGTCGCAGTCGGTGTGCGGCGTGAAACTGCCGCCGGGCCTTAAGAACGCCGGCAAGTTGCCCGAGCCCATATTCACGCCCGCGGCCAAGGCTGCGATGGGCGAACACGACGAAAACATCAGCTACGAACGCGTGGTCGAGATGATCGGCCCCGAGCTTGCCGCGAAGATCCGCGACATCAGCATCGCCATCTACAAGGAGGCCGCTGCCATCGCGCTGCCCAAGGGCCTCATCATTGCCGATACCAAGTTCGAGTTCGGCCTGGACGATGCCGGCATGCTGGTCCTGATGGACGAAGTGCTCACGCCCGATTCGTCGCGTTACTGGCCGGTGGAAGGTTACGACGCCGCCTATCAGGCCGGCATCAACCCGCCCAGCTACGACAAGCAGTTCGTGCGCGACTGGCTGGAGCAGGTGCGCATCAACGGCAAGCCCTGGGACAAGACGCCCCCGGCGCCGCGCCTGCCGCAGGACGTGATCGAGAAGACGGCGGCCAAGTACCGTGAAGCGCTGCAACGCCTGACCGCCTGACGGGCCGCGCCTGCGCGAGCAACACACACGGTTGCGTCTTTACCGCCGTGCGGGGTCTATGCTGAGGCATTCCCACCTTTCGGAGTGATCACATGACTTCCCCTCGCATCGCATTGGCCTGCGGATTGGCACTCACCGCCTTCAGCTCTTCCTTTGCACAAGGTGCGGGCGACAACAGCTGCATCGTGGCCGGCCGCTTGAACGACGAGGCGCGATGGGCCCCGCGGATGGCCAAAATGGAACTGCTTGGGCAGGACGGGCGCGCCGTCACGTCGGCCGACAAGCGGGCGCTCGCCGGTGTCAAGCAGGTGCGGCTCACCGCGCCGGCGCTGCTGTCACGTTGCGATGGCGACGGGCAGCTGGCGCTGGGACCGGAATCGCCGGGCGCCAAGGAGAGGGTGCCCGCCATCGGGCCGGGCACGGTCCCGGTCGAATCGGTGAGCTTCCCGAAAATGCGGCGCGGCGGCGAGCTGGTCGAGCTCAAGGTCACGGCGCCTGCGCAACGCGTAACGATGGTCACGCGATAAAAGCGGTTGTCATCCCGGGCTTGATCCGGGATCCAGGTGCGTTGGAGACATGGATTGCGGGTCGAGCCCGCAATGACGGCGCTAACTCAGCACCACGCTTGAGAGGCGGCGCCTGTAAGTGGCCACCGTCGGATCGTCCGGCGGGATCTGGCCGTCCGCCACCTTGGGCCGGGGCGGCTCGATGATGTCCAGGATGGCGATATAGGTCTTGCGCGCCAGGTCTTCGTTCCAGGACTTGTCGCGCATCAGGATTTCCAGCAATTCATCCATCGCCTCGGTCCACGCGGCCCGCGCCATCAGCAGGCGGGCGCGCGCAAAGCGCGCTTCGAAATCGCGCTTGTTTGCCGCAATTCGCGCTTCGGCCTCGACTTGTGCCTTCTTGAGGTCCGGCGTGCCCTCGGCAAAGTCCAGGGCGTCGATCAGCCTTTGCAGCGAGTCGAAACGCCGCACCAGCGCCGTCTTGGCGATCACCGGCGCGAACGCCACCTTCGCGTCGTCGGTGCGGCCGGCCAGCAGCAGCGCCTTGACGTACTCGAAGCGCGCATCGTCGTTGGCCGGGTCGGTGGCCACGGCATGCTGGAGCCGCTCCATCTGGGCCGCCGGGTCGGTGTCGAGCAGGGGTTCCTCCTCGGGCATTTCCTCCTCAGGCTCAGGCCCCGCGGCAGGTACGTGCTTGTCAAGGAACTCCTTGATCTTGCCCTCGGGCAGGGCGCCCATGAAGCCGTCGACCGGCTGGCCGTTCATCAGCAGGATGCAGGTGGGGATGCTGCGGATACCGAAGGCTGCGGACAGCTGTTGCTCCTGGTCGGAGTCGATTTTCACCAGCTTGAAGCGGCCGGCGTATTCGCCCTCGAGCTTTTCAAGCAGGGGCCCGATGACCTTGCAGGGACCGCACCAGGGCGCCCAGAAGTCAACCAGCACGGGCAGGGTCATCGAGGCGGCAATGACCTCGGATTCGAAATTTTCAAGGGTGACGTCGATCATGGGCGGGCAGCTTTGTGTGAAACCTTAAAATTCAACCTTTAGAGGATTTTATGAACCCCCACGCTCATTGCATTCCCTGCCCCCCGAGGGGGCGTGCCTCCTTTGAGGCGGCTCGGCAGGAGGCTGCATGAGCTCGATACAGGTCGGCGTGGTGATGGGGTCCAGCAGTGACTGGGATACCTTGCAGCACGCAGTAGCGATTCTCCAGGAATTCGGCATCGCCCATGAAGCCAGGGTCGTATCCGCGCATCGGATGCCCGACGACATGTTCGCGTACGCGCAAGGCGCGGCTTCGCGCGGGCTGAAGGCCATCATTGCCGGCGCCGGCGGCGCCGCCCACCTGCCGGGCATGCTCGCGGCCAAGACGGTGGTGCCGGTGCTGGGCGTTCCCGTGCCGAGCAAGCACCTGCTGGGGGTCGACTCGCTGCACAGCATCGTGCAGATGCCCAAGGGCATTCCCGTCGCCACCTTCGCGATTGGCGCGGCCGGCGCGGCCAACGCGGCCCTGTTCGCCGTTGCGATGCTGGCCAACGAAGACGCCGCGCTACGTGCCAGGCTCGAGGCCTACCGAACCGCGCAGACGGAAGCGGCCCGCAACATGACGCTGCCGCCGAAATGACGGCGCCGGTCATCCTGCCGGGCGCCACGCTGGGCGTCATGGGTGGCGGCCAGCTCGGCCGCATGTTCGTGCACGCCGCCCAGCGCATGGGCTATTTCACGGCGGTGCTCGACCCCGACCCGGCGAGCCCGGCCGGGCTGGTGAGCCACTACCACGTCCACACCGACTACCTCGACCAGCAAGGGCTGGCGCAGCTGATGCAGCGCTGCGCCGCAATCACGACGGAATTCGAGAACGTCCCGGCGCCGGCGTTGGTGACGCTCGGCGCGCACCGGCCGGTCGCGCCCGCGGCCGACGCCGTCGCCATCGCACAGGACCGGGCCCAGGAGAAGGCGCATTTCACGCGTTGCGGCGTTGCTTGCGCCCCCTACGCGGTGATCGAAACGCCGGAACAACTGCGCGCCGTCCCGGCCGAGCTGCTGCCGGGTGTGCTCAAGACCTCGCGCCTGGGCTATGACGGCAAGGGCCAGGTGCGCGTCAAGACCCAGGCCGAGCTGGCGGTCGCGTGGGACGGGTTGAAGAACGTGCCCTGCGTGCTCGAGAAACTGCTGCCGCTGGCGGCGGAATGTTCCGTCATCGTCGCGCGCGGGCGCGATGGGCAGATCGTGAACCTGCCGCCCCAGCTCAACCTGCACCGCGATGGCATCCTGGCAGTGACCGAGGTTCATGACGCCGCCCTGCCCGAGCCGCAGGCGCGCCAGCTGGTGGAAAACACCCGCGCGATCGCCGAGGGGCTGGGCTATGCAGGCGTGCTGTGCGTCGAGTTCTTCGTGCTGGCCGACGGTTCGCTGGTCGTCAACGAGATGGCCCCGCGGCCGCATAACAGCGGCCACCACAGCATGGATGCTTGCGACGTCTCGCAGTTCGAGCTGCAGGTGCGCGCCCTCGCCGGCCTGCCGTTGGTGCAACCGCGGCAGCACAGTGCGGCCGTCATGCTCAACCTGCTCGGCGATTTGTGGTTCGCGGGCGGCGAGGCGGAAACGACGCCCCCGTGGGACGCTGTGCTGGCCTTGCCCGGCGCGCACTTGCACCTTTATGGCAAGCTCACCGCCCGCAAGGGCCGCAAGATGGGCCACCTGACGATCACCGGCCCCGAAGCGCAGGCCGTGCGCGCCACGGCGCTGAAAGCAGCGGCGTTGCTGGGCATCGAGGCATTCTGACCTCCCCGGCCCCATGATCGTCGACGGCGCCTCACCCGAATCGATAGCGCAGGCCGCGCGGCTCCTCGCCGGCGGCGAGCTCGTCGCGTTTCCGACGGAAACCGTGTACGGCCTGGGCGCCGATGCGAGCAGCAACGCTGCCGTGGCGAAGATATTCGCCGCGAAGGGCCGGCCCAGCGACCACCCGCTCATCGTGCACGTGCCAGACGCATCGGTCGTCGACCATTTCGCGTCCGACATTCCCGCGTTCGCCCAGGACCTCATGAAGGCCTTCTGGCCGGGGCCGCTCACGTTGATCCTGCCGCGCCGCGAAGGCGTGGGCGCCGCGGCGGCGGGAGGCCAGGGGTCGATCGGCGTGCGCTGCCCGGCGCACCCGGTAGCGCACGCGCTCCTGGTCGCGTGCGCAGGCGCAACGCCGCCGGTGTTCGGGCTCGCCGGTCCCAGCGCCAACAAGTTCGGCCGCGTCAGCCCGACGACGGCTGAGCATGTGGGTGCCGAATTCGGGGATGGCCTGTTGGTGCTCGATGGCGGCCCCTGCCGTGTCGGCATCGAATCGACCATCGTGGATTGCACCCGCGGCGTGCCCGTGCTGCTGCGCCCGGGCGTGCTCACGCGCAAGGAGGTCGAGGCTGCCTGCGGCCAGCGGCTACGATCGCCGGCCGAAGTGGAAGACGCGGCCCCCCGCGCTTCAGGAACGCTCGAGTCGCATTACGCGCCCAGGGCGCGCGTGCGCCTGATGGACGCCCGATCGCTGCAAATGGCGCTGGACGTTCTCGGGCCCGATGCCCAGGGCTTGGCCATTTATTCGCGCGCCATCATGCACACGCGTTCCACGAAGGTGATCCGGCGGCGCATGCCCGACAACGCGGAGGAAACCGCGCGCCAGCTGTTCGCCGTACTGCGCGAGTTCGATTCGCAGGGGGTGAACCTGATCTGGGTGGAAACCCCGCCCAGCGAGGCGCAATGGGAAGGCGTGCGCGACCGGTTACAAAGAGCCTCAGCGGGCTGAGTTCCCACCGCTCGTTAAACTACCGCCAGTTCGAATTGGAGAATTTATGTCATGTCACTGGATACGCCGCGGCCTGTTGGCGCTGGCGTCTGCTTCCGCGCTCCTCGTTGCCGCCTGTGGCTCAGGCAGCATCGAATCGCAGCTGCAGCCTACTCGCGTGGTGGTGTTTGGCGACGGGTTCAGCGATGTGGGCCAGACAGGCAAGCGCTACACCGTCAACAACAACGCGACCAATATCTGGGCCCAGCAGCTCGCCGAGAGCTTCGGCGTGCCGCTGAGCACGGTCGCCGCGGGCGGGACGTCATACGCAACCGGAAACGCGCGAGTCAACACCAAGCCGGATGCGGCGGGCAACAACGCCACGCCGACCGTTGCCGAGCAGGTCGGCACGTTCCTGGCCGGCAACGCGCCGACCGCCAATGACCTGGTGGTGGTCAACGGCGGCATTTCCGACATCATTGTGGAGACCGCGCAACTCAATGCCGGCGCGCAGACCGCCGAGCAGATGCTGGCAGACGTGAAACAGGCGGGCCGTGACCTCGCTGCGCAGGTGCGGCGGCTGGTCCAGTCCGGCGCGACCCATGTGGTGGTGGTCGGCACGTACGACCTGGGCCGCTCGCCCTGGGCGACGGCAACCGGGCAGGCCAGCCTGCTGTCCGAGGCCAGCACCAAGTTCAATACCGAGTTGCTGGTGTCCCTCGTGGACCTGGGCGCCAATGTGCTGTACGTGGATGCGGCGCTGCTCTACAACCTGATGATCAGCAACCCCGAGTTCTATGCGCTCTCCAACGCGGTCGACCCGGTGTGCAATTCGGTCGACCCAGGGCCGGGCATCGGCATCGGGGCCGGCCAGGTCAACTCGGCGCTGTGCACCACCAGCACCGTTATCCATACCAATTACGGGCTTTACGTGTTTGCCGATCGCGTCTATCCGGCGCCGGCGGCGCACATCAAGTTCGGCGACTACGCGTACAGCCGGATTCGCTCGCGCTGGTGAGCAGGGCTCAGATCCAGCCGGCCGCCCTCATCTGCGCGATCACGAAATCCGCCTGCAACCGGTAGCCCAACGGCGTCGGGTGCACGGTATCGGCGAACAGGTAGGTGCTGGTGTCCGCCGCCACGGTGCTGGCGTTGGTGCAGCCAAGCGAGGAGCCGCCCAGGGGGTTTGCGGGCGATGTCGTGCTGCATGCGGGCGTGGTCACGTTCGTGATGCCGTACTTCGACGGATTCGTGTATTGGTCGCGCCCCTGGGTGTACACGTCGACGTAGAGGGCGCTCGTTCCACTGAGGCCTGCCTGAAGCTGGCCGTTGAAGGTGGTGACCATGGTGTTGACCAGTCCGCGCGTCTGGGCGTCCAGCGTCATCGCAAAGGGCGTCTGGGCGACGTCGGGTAGGTTGAGGACGAGCACGTAACGCGCGCCCTTGGCCAGGACTTGCGTCTTCACCAGTGTTGCAAGTTCGGCGCCGGCCTGGCCCATGCCAGAGAGGGCGGCGTTCACCGCCGCGTCGGTCGCGGCAGCGCCGCCCACCGTGACCGCGGCCTGGACCGCGGGCGACCAGCCTGCCGCCGCTGCGGCCCCCGTCGCCGTTGCCCCACCGGCGGCGGCGTTCGCGATCCCGTTGAAGTGCATGAACAGGTCGTTGGCGCCGACCATGACCGTCACCAGTTCCCGCGCGGAATAGCTGCCGCCTGTCTTGGCGAGGTGCGCGCTCATCTGCGTCACGACCGGCATCGCCATCAGGCCCAGGTTCACCTCGTTGAAGGGCGCCGCCTGCAACGCGGCCGCGTTGGGCCCGAACGGGTTGCTCACGCGGGCGCTGCCCTGGGCGTAGTTGAAGCATTCCGCATGGTTGGTGACGGGCGCGCCCGTGAGGCCCGGGATGTTGGTCAACAAACCGGTCTGCGCGGCGCACGGTGCGCCGGTGCCCACGCGTGCCGCTACCAGTTCGGTCCAGTTGGACGCCGTTGCGCTGTTCACCGTCCACTTGCCGCCGCCCACCGCTGCGATGGTGCCCACCTTATAGGTGCCTACGTCGCTCAGGCTATCGCCGAATGACACCGTCGAATTGACTTCGATGCCGCCATCGCCGCCGCCGCAAGACGCCAGCACGACGGCCGCGGCAAGCGCGGCCAGTTTCACTTTGATATTCAATTCAGGCTCCCTGGGTTAAGAAAAGAACGATCGTTCTTTTCCAGCCGGCGATCTTAGGTGCGCGACGCATGGGGGCCCAGCGGGAAACCCCCAAGGGATTTTCGGGAGGTGGCTCCAGAGTTACCTACCGGTAGCGCAGCTTCATCGCAAGGATCGACAGCGCGAGTGCCAACGTGATGGTGTTGGCGACCACAATGGGCCAGGCATCGAGCATCCAGCCGTAGGCCAGCCACAGGGCCACGCCGCAAGCGAAGACGGAATACATGCCCAGCGAAATGCCCTTGACGTCGCGCGTCCTGAAAGTCAGCCAGGCCTGCGGCACGAAGCTGCAGGTGGTGAGGAAGGCTGCGAGGTAGCCAACGAATTCGGGCGGGGCCATGCGTTGCCGTTCTTACATTCAGAGATCGCGCGCGACCCAGTCGATGAGTGCTTCAATCGCGGGGCGCGCCGCTTGTGCCTGCGGATGGTTGGCGATGGCCACCAAAACATAACGCTTACCGGCCGGGCCATGGACGAACCCGGCCACACCGGTCACGTCGCGCAAGCTCCCCGACTTCAGGTGCGCCAGGCCCGCGCCCTTGCCACGCGCGCGGCGCATCGTGCCGTCCACGCCGGCCAGCGGCAGTGAAGCGGCCAGGTCGGGCATCAAAGGGGAGGCCCACGCCGCTTGCAGCAGGCGGCCCAGCCCCTGCGCCGAGATGCGCTCTTCACGCGACAGGCCGGAGCCATTCACAAACACCGGGGCTTCGCCGCCGCCGACGCGCTCGAGCCACCATCGGCGCAGGATCTCGCGCGATCCCTCGAACGTCCCGACGCCATTGCGCTGCAGGCTGAGCGTGAGGAACAACTGTTGCGCCATCACGTTGTTGCTGAACTTGTTGATGTCTCGGACCACCTCGGCCAGTGCCGGCGACTGGATCTCGAAGGCGGGAGCCAAGCCGGTGGGCACCCGGCCCTCGCGAACCTGCCCGGCAAGCGCACCGCCCATTTGCTGCCATACGCCGGCCACCGCACGAGCGGAGTAGCTGCGAGGGTCGGAGTAGGCGATGGCCCATGTCCTTTCCGCGCACGCAGTCGGATACGCACCGGCAAAGCGGATGCGGGCGGGATCGCTGAAATCGGCCTTAAGGGCGCCGCGCCAGTCGCCGCAATCGCCCGTCGACAGGTCGACAGTGTTGGGCCACTGCACACCGGCCATCGCCGGTTCGACATAAACCTGTGCCTGCCCGCCCTGCGGCGTGAATGTCATGACCAGCGCCTTGAAGTTCAGCAGCAGCGCGTCGGGCGCCGCGTTGTAAGGGCGCAGCGGCTCGCCGTCGAACGCGCCTGGGTCTGTGGGTGGTGCGTCGAAGGCGCCGCGGTCCAGCACGATGTCGCCGGCGATCGATCGGATGCCCAGGCCTTGAACCCGGCGCAGCAGCAGCCACAGGCGCTCGGCCACCAGCTTTGGGTCGCCCTGTCCCTTGATGTAGATGTTGCCACGCAGCGTGGCGCCCTGTACGGTGCCTTCGACGTAAACCGGAGTGGACCATGTGAAGGCGGGACCGAGCAGTTCCAGCCCCGCGAACGTCGTCGCCAGTTTGGCGATCGAGGCCGGGTTCACTTGCACGTCGGCGCGATGGCTCAGCCTGGGCGGCGCGCCGCCGTCGGCATTGGCCACCCATACCGACAGGGCGTCTCGCGGCAGCTTCGCGCGCGTCAGCGCGGCCTCGACTTCGGGCGGCAGGCCCTGGGCCAGCGATGGGCCCGCGCTGAAGGCGAGCAGCCAGCAGGCAAATAGAAGGCGAAGTGGCATGCGGGCATTATCGGGGCCCTCGATAATGTTGGATTGCCCCGAAAGTCCATTGCTTGAACCTGCTCGCCTTCGACACCAGTACCGAGGCCCTGTCAGTTGCCGTACAGCGCGGCAACGCGCTGCCGCTCGTGCATGAAGGCGCCGGCGGCGCACAGGCGTCCGCCGGCCTGATCCCGACGATCCAGACCCTGCTGGGGCGCGCAGGACTGCGCCTGCAGGAACTCGACGCGATTGTCTTCGGCCGCGGGCCCGGCTCCTTCACGGGCTTGCGCACTGCCTGCTCGGTGGCACAGGGGCTGGCGTTCGGGGCAGGAACGCCAGTGCTGCCTGTGGACACATTGCTTGCGGTGGCCGAAGAGGCGCGCGCCACGGCGGGGTTCGAGTGCGTCATTGCGGTGCTGGATGCGCGCATGGACGAGATCTATTCGGCGGCGTACGTGTACGGGAAAGGTCGCTGGCGGCAGGAGGGCGACTTTGCGTTGGGCCCCCCGGAATCCGTCAGACTCCCCGACGGCTTTGCGATGGCAGGAAACGCATTCGCAGCGTACGGTGACCGACTGCTCCCCGGTGGCCCGCGCGCCGCGACGCTGCCGACAGCCGCCGCTTTGCTGAGGCTGGCGCCCGCGCTCATGGATGCAGGGCTCGCTGTTCCTGCAGCGCAGGCCCTGCCGCTCTACATTCGCGATAAAGTGGCGCAGACCACAGCGGAACGTGCAGCGATCCGTGCCGGCCAAGCCCCAAGACCATGAGCGCAGTTTTCAAGTCCGTCGAAGCGCAGTTCGAGCCCCTCACCGAGGATCGGCTCGGCGAGATCGTGGCCATCGAGGCGGCGGCATACGAGCATCCCTGGACCCGCGGCAACTTCGTCGATTCGCTGCATTCCGGCTACCAGGCGCAAGTGCTCGGCGCCAACGGCGTGGTGATCGGTTACTTCGTCGCGATGATGGGCGTGGATGAAGTGCACCTCCTCAACATCACCGTGGCGCCCGCATGGCAGGGCCAGGGCTGGGGGCGCGTGCTGCTCGATGCGCTGGCGCTGTGGGCCCGCGGCCAGGGTGCGCAGTGGTTGTGGCTGGAGGTGCGCGCAAGCAACGTACGAGCCCAGCGAATCTACGAGCACCACGGCTACCGCCGCGTCGGCGAACGCAAGGGGTACTACCCGGCCGGCCTCG
The DNA here is from genome assembly GCA_029237735.1 of Ramlibacter sp. GTDB lineage: Bacteria > Pseudomonadota > Gammaproteobacteria > Burkholderiales > Burkholderiaceae_C > Ramlibacter. The sequence goes on from JAQZBU010000008.1 coordinate 76,368, forward strand.
GCCGGCGCGAGGACGCGATCGTCATGAGCCTGAAGTTATGAGCCTTGACCTGGGTTCCCGCCAGCGCGCGATGCTGGCTGAGATGGGGTTGAGGATTTTCGAGCCCCTGCCCCATCCGGGTATGGACACCCCCCCTGAGCCCGCCCGCCAAGCGGCGGGAAAGCCGGCATTGTCGGCGGGCGTCGTTCAACCCATCCAGCCTGCTCCGCGGGAAATGGCGCACGAGCCGGTCGTTTCCCGTGCCGGCATCGACCTGATGGAATGGGACGCGCTGGAGAAGGCAGTGGCGTCCTGCCGTGCCTGCCAGCTGTGCGACGGCCGTCGCAACACCGTGTTCGGCGTCGGGGACCGGCACGCCGACTGGATGATTGTCGGCGAGGCACCGGGTGAGAACGAGGACCTGCAGGGCGAGCCCTTCGTCGGGCAGGCCGGCAAGCTGCTGGACAACATGCTCAAGGCCCTGGGGCTGGACCGGCACCACAAGGTCTATATCGCCAACGTACTTAAGTGTCGCCCGCCGGGCAACCGCAACCCCGAGCCGCAGGAGGTGGCGCAGTGCGAGCCCTTCCTGCGCCGCCAGGTGGAACTGCTGCAGCCGAAGATCATCCTCGCGATGGGGCGCTTTGCCATCCAATCGCTGCTGGGAAGCCCCGAGCCGATCGGAAAACTGCGTGGGCGTGCGCACCAGTACATGGGCGTGCCGGTGGTCGTCACCTACCACCCCGCGTACCTGCTGCGCAACCTCGCGGAAAAGTCCAAGGCCTGGGCGGACCTGTGCCTGGCGCTCGAAGTGATGCGCGCTCAGCCGGTCGCGCCGGCGCGGTAAGCCCGTGGCTCCACGATCCTCGCCGCGTAGTCGATGCCACTGAAGGCTGCATAGTCCGCCAGCGAGCGATCGCGTCCGAGTGCGTATACCCCCAATGGCTCGCCGGCGACGAGGGCCGTCAGGCGGCCGCGCGAGCGCTGCTCCAGCGCCCACCAGTTCTGCGGCCGCTTCACATCCACCGAATCGTCCCAGTGCATTGGCCGCGGGGGTGCGCCCGAATCGGGGTTGTTGTACAGGTGATAGACCGGGAGTGCGGGAACATGGAAGATATCCCAGCCGTGCGTGAAGAGCCGCGCCGCGAGTGCCTGCTCCTCGCCATGGAAGTAGAACCACGGGTCGTACGGAAACTCCTGCACGAATTTGCCAGGCGCGAACACGCAGCCGGCGCCAAGGTGATAGCCGCCGATCGGCTGGTCCAATTCCAGAGGGTGGGCCTCGAAGCCCAGCACCGGATGCTCGGGCTCGAAATTTGAACCGGGCTTGACCACATGAGCCAGGACCTTCCCCGTCGCCGGGCGTCGCACAGGCTGTCCACCCTCGAACACGAACGCATTCGGGTATGCGGAGAGAACGACACCCTTGCGCCCCGGCAACAACCGCAGCGCCTGCCCCATCAGGTGCTCGTCCCAGCCGGGGTCGAAGTCCATGTGGGAATCGATCTGGAAGAACCATTCCTCACCGTCGTACAGCGACATCGCGATGGCGCGCGCCCAGCAGGGTCCGCGCGCGTACAGCGGCTCGAGGCGCACATAACTCAAGCGGGCGGGAGAGACATCCGCAGGGGTGGGCGCCGGCGCGCAGGCGGGGCTCTGGTCGACGATGCCGAAGTGCAAGCTGCCGGGGTGATGCGCTGTCGCGATCGCGCGTGCCAAGGTGAATCCGAGGATCGGGTCGCAGTAAGAGGCGATGCTGACGAAGATGCGCATAGCTAGACCGACATGTTAACCACGGGCCCCCATCGCTCGCCGGGTGGAAGACACAACTGCGCCGAATGTCGCACTGAGGTCTTTTTTTCGCGGCCTTTCGTGTTGCGTGGCCTGTAACGCTGTGCTACCGTTGAAAGCATCTTTTGGTCCAAGGGGCCCGCTGACGGGCACGGCGGTTGAAGCCTGAGGGGGGCGACTTCTGCCTGAAAGAGAATCCGTGAACAAGCCAGCCAAACAACATTCACCGGGTGTCATGTCGACCGGCTCCGCGGCCACTGCCTTGCCGGTCCGACGACGCCTGCCGGCTCATAGCCCGGCCGTTGCCGGCTTCCGACCCGCGGGCATGGCTTTGGCCGTGGCGGCGGCGTTCATGGGAGCGGGGCAGGCGCTGGGCCAGCCTAGCGGGGCGCAGGTGATCTCGGGGCAGGCAAGCCTGGTGCAGCAGGGCAGCAGCCTGGTGGTGACGACACAGAACGCGGCGGGCACCAATCGCTCGGCGATCAACTGGCAAAGCTTCTCGATTCCCGCGGGCAGCAGCACGCGCTTCGATCAGCCCCATGCGGCCAGCCTGTCGATCAACCGGGTGATGGGGAGCGACCCATCGGCGATCTTCGGCACACTCTCCTCCAACGGCCGGCTGGTGCTGGTCAACCCGGCGGGCATCGCGGTGGGGGCGGGCGCCGTGGTGGACACGGCCGGCTTCACGGCCTCGACCCTGCGCATGAGCGATGCGGACGCACTGGCCGGGCGGCTGGTGTTTGGAGGCGACGGGCTAAGCGGCGGGGTGCTCAGCGTGGACGGGCGCATCGTTGCGCGCAGCGGCGATGTGGTGCTGATCGCGCCGAATGTGCAAGTGGGCGCCCAGGCACTGGTGCAGTCGCCCAGTGGAGCCACCCTGTTGGCGGCGGGCCAGAAGGTCGAGCTCACGGGCCGCGGGCTCGAAGGCATCCGCCTGGAGGTGCAGGCGCCCAGCGACCAGGTGGTGAACCTGGGGACGCTCCAGGGCGACGCGGTGGGAATCTTTGCCGGGCAGTTGAAGCACAGCGGCCTGATCCAGGCCACGGGCATCAGCGCGGAGGGCGGCAAGGTGGTGCTCCGGGCGCAAGACAGCGCGGACATCGCGGGGCAGGTCAAGGCCACGAGCGGAACGCAGGGCGGGCAGGTGCATGCGACGGCCGGCAAGGTGATGCTGCGAAGCGGCGCCGTCGTGGACGTGAGCGGCAGCCAGGGCGGTGGCGAAGCCCTGATCGGCGGAGGTTGGCAGGGCAAGGACTCGCGCATCTCGAACGCGACCGAGACCACCGTGGAAGCCGGCGCGGTCATCGACGCCAGCGCCACCGTCAATGGAAATGGCGGCACCGTGGCTGTCTGGAGCGACGGCACGACCCAATTCGCGGGGCGGATCATCGCGCGCGGCGGCGAGCAGGGCGGCGACGGCGGCCAGGTCGAGACCTCGGGCAAGCAACACCTGAGGCTGGGCGGGCAGGTCGATACGCGTGCGCCACAGGGCAAGACGGGCGATTGGCTGCTGGACCCGACTTCCATCACGATTGCAGGCGGCGCGGCGCCGACTACGCCGCTCTCCGATACGGTTTACGAGGGGGATCTCGAGGCGGACACCTCTAACCGGATAATCGAGGTCACAGACTCCATCAGCGTCAGCGGCACCTTCAGTGACAACGTCATCACGATGCCCACCGACCTCGACATCACTCTGCGGCAGACGAGCAGCACCGGTGGGGCGGGTATCCTCCTAGTACCATCGGCGACGCCGCAACCCGTCGGCATCGCCACCAGCGGCACAGGCTCTATCACCCTGTCGGCCGCCACCCCGTCCGGCGGCATCGTAGTGGGGGATTGGGGCGGCTCCAGCCCGGGGCTGAACGCCAGCGGCACCGGCTCGATCAACCTAAGCGCACCGAACGGTTACATCAACATAACGAATACGACGCTGCAGACGGGGAGCGGCAGCATCGGAGTGGATGCAGGCAGCGCGACTGCGACCGGCTCCAACGCTGCCGTCCTGTTCGATGGCGCGACTCTGAATGCGGGTTCGGGCAGCATCAGCATCAGTAGTGCGAACCCGGTGTCCATCTACGGAAGTTCTCTCGTCTCTACAGGCGGCGATATCCAGATCACCGGCGTCAGCACCACCGGCACTGGCGTGTCGATCTCCTCGAGCCATGTTGAAGCGGGTGGAGACTTGACCATCAAGGGGGAAAGCGATACAGGTACTGCTGTCGCGCTTCTAGGATCCAGCGGTCGCACCTACATCGGTACCAACGTCAGCATCGAAGGTAAGAACGGGACGCCGGGCAACACGGCTTTATACGTCGACAGCGAAACGATATCGGGATCTTCGTCCGTCTCCCTGAGTTCGGTGAACGGCAGCATGGATCTTTACTGGACGGACATCTCTGCGGGCGCCGGAGGGATATCGTTGCTCGCCTCCGGCTCGGGCGCCAATGTCACAGCCTACAGTTCCTCACTGACGACTACCGGGGGGGACATCACCGTTACGGCGGCATCTGGTGGCGTCGCGCTTAGCTCGGGCACGCTTTCGAGCGGCGGTGGAAATATCACCGTCAATTCCAACGGATCCGACCTCTCGCTGTCGTCCAATGACTTGGACAGTTCCGGCGGCAGCATCAGATTGAACGGCAACGGCGGCGGCGTTTCGATCTACGCTTCAACACTCGATACCGGCAACGGCGACATGACCATCGACGGCGGAGGGGCCGATTACAACGGCATTGGCGTCGACATCCAGGGCAATAGCAGCCTGCACGCGGGTACTGGCGCGGTGAACATCACGGGCGAGAGCGCGACCAACGAAGGTTTCTTCCTTACCGCCTGGTTCCCGGCGGGCACCATTAGTGGCGGCACGGTCAACATCACGGGCACCGCTTCCGGCAATGGCGCGGCGGGACTGCTGATCGAAGGCGAAACCGTTTCCTCATCGACTTCGATGCACCTGAAGGCAATCAACGGCGACTTGCAGATTGCCGCCTTGGACAACGGGAGCACCCTTTCCAGCTCCGGCTTCATGACGCTGGAGGCAACTGGCACCGTAACAGCGCCTGCACCTTCGGCCTCGCCGGTGCCTGTTCAGGCAGCGGTGCGGATTGACTCCGCATCCACGGCGACCAGCACCGGCGAAATCAGTTTCATCGCTGATACCGTGCAAGTCGACGGGCTTGTCAGCTCGGGCACGGCGCGCACCGTATTCATGCCCAGCACCACGAGCCGCGCGATTTCATTGGGTGGTACCGATGAAACGGGCAAGCTCAACCTGACCAGTGCAGAGCTCAATAACCTGACCGCCGGAACGATCGTCGTGGGCGGCGGCACCTTCACGGGCGGCCTGCTGGTGGAAGGCCTCATCGGCCCCCGCGCGTCGGCCCTGAGCCTGATCCAGGCACCAACGGCCACGATTGCCCAAAGTGCCGGCGCGACCATCACGGTGAGCGGCCTCAATGCGGATGCGGGCACAGTGGCGCTGTCCGAAGCAAACAATGTGCAGACTATCAGCGGACGGGCGCACGACATGGCCGGCACCGGCTTCACGTTCAGCAATGCAGGCGGCACGGCCCTGAGCGTCGGCACCGTCGACGGGATCGCAGGCCTCGTGTCGGGCTCAGGCTCTGGCCGGGCCGGTATTTCCTTGTCAGCGCCCGGCGCCATCGTGCAGACTGCAGCGATCTTTGGCGGGACACTGACCGCATCCGCGGCAGGCAACATCACTCTCACCAATGCCGGCAACGACCTCTCGGGCATCTCAGCGTCATCGGGAGGCAACATAGCCCTCGTCAACGCCAATACCGGAAGCACCAGCCTGAGCGCAAACACCGCCGTGGGGACGGTCAGCTTCACGGGGGCAGGTGCGTTGGCGCTCGACAGCGTCGCTGCCGGCAGCGCCAACGCGGGCAACACCCTCGGCACCGCGGCAGTGGGCATCCAGTCGACCGCGATTTCCAAGGGCACGGGCCCCATCAGCATAGGCTTCAGCGCCGGCGGCGGGTCAGTGGTGCTCAAAGCGACCAATGGCAGCATCGGTGGCAGCACCAACCCGCTATCCATCAGCGGCTCGTCGGCGGTGTACGCTTCGGCCGCCGGCAGCGGTGGCGGCGTTCACGTGGCAACGCCGGATTCGACTTTCTTCGTGGGCAAGATCGACGCGACGGGCAACGCTTCACTGGCCCGCACCGGCGCCGGCAACTCGACGCTCAACCTGGGCGCGGCCGCCGTCGGCGGAACGCTGAACTGGAGCGGGTTTACAGGCACAACGCTTGGCTCCGGTAGTGGCGTGATCAGCGCTGGTGGAGCGATCACTGCGGCCGGCGACGTGTCGCTGGCCGGGACGCTCGTCCCAGGAGGTGATGGCGCCATTTCGTCGATGAGCGTCGGCGGCGATTTCACCGTACTCCCGGGCGCTACCTTGAAGTTCGACCTGGTCAACCCGAAGGGCTACGACCGGATCACCGTCACCGGGAACGTCAACTTCCCGACCAGCGAAAACAGCAGCAGTGTGGTCCTGACCGCGTCGGCGCAGCCGCCGAGCGGGACCTATACCTTGATTTCCGGAACGACATCGGGCACCGACAACCTGCCCATCGTCTCCGGCAATGTTAGCAACGTGTCACTTGCTTTCGGCTCCCTGTTGGCGCAGGTGAGCAACCCGCCCCCGCCCCCGCCGCCGCCGCCACCGCCCCCGCCCCCGCCGCCGCCGCCACCGCCACCGCCACCGCCACCGCCACCGCCACCGCCACCGCCACCGCCACCGCCACCGCCACCGCCACCACCGCCACCGCCACCGCCACCGCCACCGCCACCGCCACCGCCACCGCCGGTGCAACCGCCGCCGCCTGCGCCACCGCCGCCGCAACCGCCGCCGCCTGCGCCTGCGCCGCCGCCTCCCTCATCTGGCTCATCGTTTGATGAGATCGTCGCGTTGCTAGGCGGCGACCAAGCGCTCGCCGCGAAGGTGGTCGCTGAACTGGGCACCAACCCGCTGACCACGTTCGTCACACTTCTTCGTCTCGAAGAAAAGAAGCTGGCTGGAAGCGGTTACGGGAGCGACAACCTGGTCTACGACAACCAGTGCAAACGCTAGCACAGCGCTAAAAGCGCGGCAGGTCCGGGTGCGAGAGCCGGCCGCCGCGCACCAGCATCTTCCCGTATTCGGCGCAGCGATTGAGCGTCGGAATCACCTTGCCGGGGTTGAGCATTCCCTTGGGGTCGAACGCGCGCTTGAGGGCGAACATCTGCTCGCATTCCGCCGGACTGAACTGCACGCACATCGAGTTGAGCTTTTCCACGCCGACGCCGTGCTCGCCGGTGACCGTGCCGCCCATTGCGACGCTGGTCTCCAGGATGTCAGCGCCGAACAATTCGGCCCGGTGCAACTGCCCGGCGTCATTCGCGTCGAACAGGATCAGCGGGTGCAGGTTGCCGTCGCCCGCGTGGAAGACGTTGGCGCAACGTAGTTCGTATTTCTTCTCCATCTCTTGAATTGCGAGCAGGATGTCAGCCAGGCGCTTGCGCGGAATCGTCGAATCCATGCACATGTAGTCGGGACTGAGGCGGCCCGACGCGGGGAATGCGTTCTTGCGCCCGCTCCAGAATTTCAGGCGCTCGGCCTCGTCACGGCTCACGGCAATCGCCGTCGCGCCGGCTTCGCTCAGCACCTGGCTCATGCGGGCGATTTCCTCCTCGACCTCTTCGGGCGTGCCGTCGCTCTCGCACAGCAGGATCGCTTCGGCTGTGAGGTCATAGCCGGCGTGGACGAAGTCCTCCACCGCAGCCGTCATCGGCTTGTCCATCATTTCCAGCCCGGCCGGGATGATGCCTGCCGCGATCACCGCCGCTACGGCGTCGCCCGCCTTGCGGATGTCGTCGAAGCTGGCCATGATGCAGCGCGCCAACATGGGCTTGGGCACCAGCTTCACGGTGACCTCGGTAGCCACCGCCAGCATTCCCTCGCTGCCGATGATGACGCTCAGCAGGTCAAATCCGGCGCAGTCCAGCGCGTCGCTGCCGAACTCCACCGGCTCGCCCGACGCCGTGAAGCCGCGCACTTTCTGCACGTTGTGAAGCGTGAGGCCGTATTTCAGGCAATGCACACCGCCGGAATTTTCGGCCACGTTGCCGCCGATGGTGCAGGCGATCTGGCTGGACGGGTCCGGCGCGTAGTACAACCCGTACGCCGCCGCTGCCTCGCTGATGGCGAGGTTGCGCACGCCGCATTGAACGGTGGCCGTGCGCGACAGCGGGTCGAGCTTGAGGATGCGGTTGAAGCGGGCCAGCGAAAGCGTCACCCCCAGCGCATTGGGCATCGCGCCGCCGGACAGGCCCGTGCCGGCGCCGCGCGCCACCACAGGAACGTCGAGCGCATGGCAGGCCCGCAGCACGGCCTGGACCTGGGTTTCGTTTTCAGGCAGGGCCACGACAAGGGGGCGCTGGCGGTAGGCGGTGAGGCCGTCGCACTCGTAAGGCGTCGTTTCCTCGGTGTGCCAGAGCAGGGAGGCGGCGGGCAAGACCGCCTGCAGGGCCCCCACCACCTGGGACTGGCGTTCGGCGCGTTCGAGGGCGCTGGGCTCGGGAGTCGCATTCATGGCATGCACTTTAGGCCAGGCCGGGCGCAGTGGGATGAGCTTTTTGCATGGCGGGATTGAAAAAACCTAGGCGGCGTCCGAGCCCAAGATAGGAAACTTCCGACCCGTCGCCATGCGCTATGTCAATTCGGGGCGTATCTGCCGCTGGCACGATGACATGGCAGATGCGGATTGCCGCAGCTTTTTGAAAGAGGGACCCTGGCTATGACTACCTGGATGAGCAACGCGGCCTTCGGCCTGTTTTTCGTTCTTGCCGCGACCGGCATCTTCTTCTTCGTGTGCACGCGCGGCGCGCTGATCGTGCGCGAGTTCGCCGGCTGGGCTCACGAGAGCTCGCACGTGTACCCGATCTATTCCAACATGCGCCTGATCAAGATGGTGGACTTCCAACCCATCATCTCGGCGATCCTCTTGTTCCAGTACCCGCACCTGGTCACCAAGATCGTGGAAGGCCTGAAGGCAACGGACCTGCGCAACAAGAAGGTGCTGGTCACCTCCTGCGCATTCGGCAACGTGATTCCGCGGGTGGTGGAGGCGTCGCTGCAATCGGGCGCCGATCGTATTCTGATCGCCGACATCATCAAGAACGAGCTGGTGCACGCGAAAAGCAAGCTGAGCGAATACGCCGGCAAGATCCAGTATGTCGAGGACAACGCCACGGACATGAAGAGCCAGGAGGGCTCGGTGGATGCCAACGTCATGTTCTTCCTGCTGCACGAATTGCCGCATGAGCTCAAATCAAAGGCCCTGAGCGAAGCGGGCCGCATGCTCAGGCCCGGCGGCAAGCTCTACCTGGGCGAGTTCCACAAGCCCGAGCTGTGGGTGCTGCGTGCCCTGAGCTGGACTTATTTCAAGGTCTTCGAGCCACTCGGCCTGGCGCTGTGGGATTCGCATGACCCGATGCTTCTGCTCGAGGAGATGGGCGGCTGGAAAGCCGAGCGCACGACCTTTTTCTTTGGCAACTTCCAGATTGTCACCGCGACCAAGCTCTGAGCGGTGCACTGACCTCAGGCCAGGCTCTTCCTCAGCCACTCCGCAAACGCAGCGCATTCCCACCGGTCCATCGTGCCGGTGCGCCAACACAGGTAGTGGGCATGCGGACTGGGTACGTTGCGCTGCGAGATTCTCTCCAGCATCCCGTTGTCCAGCCAAGGCTGGCCCAGTTTCAGCCGCACCAGCGCGATGCCCAGGCCCTGTGCCGCCGCGTCGCACATCAGTCCGATATCGTTAAAGGAAGACCCCTCGACCGGCTCGCCCGAATCTACGCCGTGCGCGAGGAACCAGGTGCGCCAAGGCTCGAGCGGGCTCTTGATCAGCTTGGCGGCCAGCAGGTCCTCGATGGTGTCGAAAGGCCCATTGGCGCGGATGTAGCTGGGCGCGGCAAGGGGCGTGACCTCGTCGGTCATCAGGCAAACGTGCTCCACATCCGCATAGCGGCCCGTCCCGAAGCGGATCATCAAGTCCGCATCCTCGGCCACCACGTCCAGCAGCGGGATGGACACCTGCAGCGTCAGATCGATCTCCGGATACGCGTCGATGAAGCCGCGCAAGCGCGGCATCAGGATGGAGCGGGAGAAGGTCGGCGTCACCGCCACCCGCAGCTTGCGCTTGCCCTGCGCGCCGTCCTTGCCCGGGAAGCGCTCCAGGCTCGACAGCCCTTCGCGCACGTGGGCGAGGTACTCGCTGCCGTCGGTCGTCAACGAAAAGTCCGCTCGCCCGAACAGCTTGGTGCCGATGATCTGCTCGAGCTGCTTGACGCGGTGGCTCACTGCGCTGGGCGTCACGCACAGCTCCTCGGCCGCCAGCGTCACCGACCGCAGCCGCGCCAGTGCCTCGAAGGTGAGGAGGCACTGAATGGGAGGGATGCGCGCGGTCATGGATCTTGGCGGCGCTAGCGTGCCTGCTGGCGCGCGGGCCGGCTAGTGCAATGCTCGAGCCAGGCAACCACGTGCGGCCAGGCATCCAGGGTCAGCCCGCACATGGTGCCGAACGCCAGCGTCGAAGCCACGGCGAGATCGGCCAGCGAAAAGGCGTTGCCCACCAGTGCGGCACGGCCGGCGAGTCGTGCATCGAGCGCGCCCAGGCAGCGATCGAGTTGCGAGCGGTTGTAGGCGGCACAGGCGGCGCTGCGGTCGGCGGGCGCGTACGACACCGGCGAGTCCATGCCGTGGTACATGTACTGCAGCATGTAGGTGCCCAGCTCGGTAGTGGACCACACCGTCCAGCACAGCGCATCGGCGCGCTCCGGCCTGCCCGCCGACGGCCACAGGCCCTTTTCGACGCCGTACTTGTCACCCAGGTGCAGCAGGATGGCCAGCGATTCGAACAAGCGCTGGTCGTCATCCACCAGCGCGGGCACCTTGCCGTGCGGATTGATCGCCAGGTAAGCCGGCGCCAGGTGCTCTTTCTTGCCCTGGTCCAGTTCGATGTAGCGGTAGGGAACGCCAAGCTCTGCCAGCGCCCACGTGATACGTGATGCGGAGCTGCGGGGCCATGCATAGAGTTCAAGGGCCATGTGAACCTCCTGGGGCTGACGCGCTATCTCACTTGAAGATCACCGTCTTGTGCCCGTTGAGCAGAACGCGGTGCTCGCTGTGCCACTTCACGGCGCGCGCCAGCACCTGGCTCTCCGTGTCGCGGCCTTGCGCGGTCAGGTCGTCCACGGTGGCACTGTGGTCCACGCGCGCTACGTCCTGTTCGATGATCGGACCTTCGTCGAGGTCGGCCGTGACGTAATGCGCGGTTGCGCCGATCAGTTTCACGCCGCGGTCGTGCGCCTGGTAATACGGCTTGGCGCCCTTGAAGGATGGCAGGAACGAGTGGTGAATGTTGATCGCACGGCCGGCGAGCTTCACGCACAAGTCGTTCGACAGAATCTGCATGTATCGCGCCAGGACGACCAGCTCCGCCCCCTCGGCCTCGATGATCTCGAGCTGGCGCGATTCCGCCTGCGCCTTGGTGGCGGCCGTGACGGGGATGTGATGGAACGGGATGTTGTAGCTCGCCGCGAGTTGATAGAAGTCGCGGTGGTTTGAGATGATCGCGGCGATCTCCACCGGCAGCAGCCCGCTCTTGCAACGGAACAGCAGGTCGTTCAGGCAATGGCCTTCCTTGCTCACGAGGATCACGGTACGCATGGGCTGCGTGGTCGCGTGGAGCTTCCAGGCCATCCCGAACGGCTCCGCGAAAAATTTGAGCTGCGTCTTCAGGTCCTCGAACGTCAGCTGGTCGCAGGCGAACTGCACCCGCATGAAGAACAGGCCCGTGTCGTGGTCGTTGTACTGCGCGGCCTCCTCGATGTTGCCCCCGCGCTCCAGCAGGAAGCCCGAAACGGCATGCACGATGCCCGGCCTGTCCGGGCAGGAAAGGGTCAATATATAAGCTCTATTCATACGGGGTGAATTGTCGCAGGCCGGCTGAGCGGAAGCCACGGGCCGTCGCCAGGTGCCAAAATGGCCCCTGCTGTATCCAAACGGAGCATCCCATGGCCTACAACGACTTTTCCATGGACAACCACTGGTTGCCCTTCACCCCCAATCGGCAGTTCCGCAAGGACCCCCGCGTTTTCGTGGGCGCCGACGGCATGAACTTCACCACCCATGACGGCAAGAAGGTCGTCGACGGTATCTCCAGCCTGTGGTGCGTGGGCGCCGGCCACAACCGCAAGCCGATCAACGAGGCGATCAAGAAGCAGCTGGACACGCTGGACTACGCCACCGCGTTCCAGGCGTCCAACGACCAGGCTTTCAAGGCCGCCGAGATGATTGCGGCGATGGCACCCGGCGATCTGAACAAGGTGCTGTTCTGCAACTCGGGCTCCGAGGCGGCGGATACGTCGCTGAAGGTCGCGCTGGCCTATCACCGCGCTCGGGGCGAGGGGCACCGCAACGTCTTCATCGGCCGCGAGAAGGGCTATCACGGCGTGGGCTTTGGCGGCATGAGCGTGGGGGGCATCCCGGCCAATCGCAAGGTCTACGGCAGCGCCTTCCTGCCGCGCGTGGACCACATGCGCTTCATCCACGACCCGGTGAACAACGCGTTCATCCATAACAAGGAACCGGTATGGCAGGAGGATATCCTCCTGGAGCTGGAAAATCGCATCCTGCCCCTGCACGACCCAAGCAACGTCGCGGCCATCATCGTCGAGCCGGTCGCCGGCAGCGCGGGCTGGTATTTGCCGCCGCAGGGTTACCTCAAGCGCCTGCGCGAGATCTGTGACAAGCACGGCATCCTGTTGATATTCGATGAGGTGATCACCGGGTTCGGGCGCATGGGCACGAACTTCGCCGCCGACTACTACGGCGTGGTACCCGACATGCTGAATTTCGCCAAGTGCGTAACCAACGGCGTGATCCCGCTCGGCGGCGTCATCTGCCGCGACAAGCTTTACGACGCGATGATGAAGACGGAGGCGCCGGAACACGTGGTCGAGTTCTTCCACGGCTACACGTACTCCGGCCATCCAGTCGCGTGCGCGGCGGCGATCGCCACGCTCAACGTTTACAAGGAGGAGAACCTCTTCCAGCGCGCGGGCGAAATGGGCAAGGTGCTCGGCGATGCATTCCACAGCACCTTCAAGGGGCTGCCCAATGTGATCGGCATCCGCAGCCTGGGACTGGCCGCGGCCGTGGAGCTTGCGCCGATTGCAGGGACCCCGGGCAAGCGTGCCTTCGACGTTTTCCTCGATTGCTTCCACAACGGTGCGCTGGTGCGGCCGGCCGGCGACGTGCTGGTGATCGCACCGCCCTACATCGTCGAGAAGTCCCACATCGACCAGCTCGTCAACACGCTGGCCGATTCGATCCGCAAGACCGCCTGACCTGGTCAGCCCGCCTCGCGCTGAACGATAGCTCGCAGGACTTTTTCCAGCGGGTTCGCGAAATCGATCTGCGCGGCGAATTGCCGCGATTCCTCCGCGCGCCGCCGCTGTTCGTCATGGGCAGCGAGCAGGCGGAGGCACGCGTCCACGAGCTTGTCATACGGCGCAAACAGGATTCCCGAACCGGACCAGTCGCATCCCGCCGAGAACACGGACGATTCGCACACGATCGGCACGCCGGCGGCCACGGGCTGCAGAACGCGCGCTACAGGAAACAGTCCGGTTTCGTAGTAGTGGATATGCAAGACCAGCCGCGCGCGGCGAAGCGCGGGCGTGAGTTCGTCCGCGTAGGCGCCCGCGACGATCTCGACGCGCAGGCCGGCCTCCTCCAGGCGGTGCAGCAGGGCCGTTCGCCTTTCGTTCGGCGTGCCAAAGAACAGAACGTCCACGGATTTTTCCGGTGGCAAGTCGAGGCGGAACGCCAGCGATGGCCCCGGCACGATGGGCAGTTCCAGCACTGCCTGGGCGGGACCGTTCACGCGGCGCAGGAAGTCGACGTTCCGGCTGTGGTAATCGAGCACGATCCACTGGCGCAGCCAGTGCAGGTACTGCGGGCCCGCGAACGTCGATGTGCTGCCCAGTTGTTCGAAATTGAAGACCAGGGTCTTGCGGGGGTCGAGCCGATCGAGCGGCGCGTTCAGGGGCGGGACTGCGCCCAGCACGATGCAGACCGCCTGTGGGTTGGCGATGTTCACGCGGTGGTCGGATTGTAGGCCGGCCAAGCGGAGCGAATCGCGCAGGCACAGCGCCACTTCGGTGAAGGCAAATGGCCGCGGCGCGTACGGATTGAGCTCGACGACATCGATCGTGTGCGGGCCGGAGATGGGATCGGCCGGGGGGTTCACGGATGCGAGCGGCGCTGGAACTGTTCGCGCAGTTCCGCGCAGTAGTCTTTCTTGGGGGGTTGTTCGGGCAGCCGCTCGGAACTCGCGCGCACGCCCGGCGGCAGGTGCTGCGGCACGCCGGAAGACGGGTCGATGTGTCTGGCGCCCGCCAGCAGCACGACGGTTCTCCCAGGTGCCACGGCGCCTGCGATCGCCTGGGCCATGGTGCGGTCGCGGGCGAGCTGGACGCGCGCCATGGGGCCGATCTGGCTTTCCGGCAGCAGGCCGCAGTGCCCTGCGCGGACGGCGTCATGCTGCGTCCGCAAGACACCGGGCGACACCGACCTATCGAGCGACGCGTCCGCCATGGCCGTGCGCGATTGCGAGCGGGGAAGGTTCGCCCCGATCACAAGCACCCCCGCCTTCACAGCAGCCATCACTGCAGGGCCATAGGCCTGCCAGGGCCAGCCGGCTTCATCCCAGGCCAGCGCCGACTTCACCTCGGCTTCGGAGGCGTTTGATGGAACGTCGGCGGTGGAGCGCCCCACATTCGCCATCTCGAGCGCGACGGCGGCGAGCGCCCCGCGCGCGGCCAGGGTCTCGATCGCCCGCTTGTGCATCTCCTGGTGCTCGTGCGCATCGTGTTGTTCGCCGAGCAGGATGACGTCAGCCGGCAGAAGGGCGGTCACGCGGTCTTCGATGCCCGGCATCGCGACCGGCGTCGTGCAAGCGGCCAACAACAGCAGGACGATGGCGTGGATTCGGCGACGCATGCAACGATACTAAGCCACCGCACGGCAGCTCGGACAGCTTTCCGCCGCATGACATCCACTTTCCCCGCTCGCGTCGCGCTCACCCTCCTGCTGGCATTGACGGCCGCCCTGCTGTGCCGTTGGCTGCGAACGCCACTGCCCTGGATGATCGGGCCGCTCCTGGTAACCGCCGTGGCGTCGGTGCTGGGGCAGCCCACGCGCAGCTTCGGGCCGTTTCGCAATGCCGGGCAGTCGATCATCGGCATGGCCCTCGGCCTGTACTTCACGCCACAGGTCACGGCGCTGGTCGCCAGCCTCTGGTGGGCCATCGCGCTTGCGATCACCTGGGCGCTGGGGCTTGGCTGGGCCTTTGGGCGCTGGCTACATCGCGGCCATGCGATCCGCATCGGAGGCACCGAGCGCGAGCAGCGCGCCACAAGCTATTTCGCCGGCGCCATCGGCGGCGCTTCCGAGATGACGCTGTTAGCCGAACGAGAGGGGGGACGCACGGACCTGGTGGCCGCCGCGCACAGCCTGCGGTTGCTCATCGTTACCTTGGTGGTGCCGTTCGCGTTCAGCCTGGCAGGACTGCACGGGCTGGATCCCACACTGCCGGGGCCGCGCGACGTTCACTGGGCAGGACTGGCGACCCTGGCGTTGGCTTCATTGGCGGGCGCATGGCTCATGCAACGCACGGGCCGCGCGAACCCGTGGTTCATCGGCGCCTTGTTGGTCGCCATGGGCCTGACCATGGCAGGTATCGAGCTGTCGGGGCTCCCGCAGTGGCTGACCAACGCCGCCCAATTGCTGATTGGTGTCAGCCTGGGCGTTCGTTTTTCGGCTGAGTTCGTGCGCACGGCGCCGCGCTGGCTGGCATCGGTGGCGGCAGGGACAGTCACCATGATCATCCTGTGCGCCCTCGTAGCCGTGCTGCTGTCGCAGGTGACGGGTTTGCATTGGGCAACGCTCATCCTGGGGACCTCGCCCGGCGGTATCGCCGAAATGGCGATCACCGCGAAAGTGCTTCAGTTGGGGGTGCCGGTAGTGACTGCTTTCCAGGTCTGTCGCCTCGTGGCGGTGCTGCTGCTAGTGGCGCCGTTGTATCGATGGGCGCTGCTGCGCTGAAGGGCGGGGCCTTCAGCGCTTGTCAGTGCATGACCAAGGGGTTCTGGGCCAGCTCTGCGTAGCCGTCCAGCGTTTCCTCGACTTCTTCCTGAGTTGGCGTGTTCAGTTGCCAGGCATTGATCTGCCGCTGGAACGCCTCCGCCCATGAGCCGTCGAGATAAACTTCCTTGTTGGAGCGTTTATCGACGATCTCGAAGCCGTGGCGCGCGATGCGGGGGGCCGGCTCCCCTTCGACGGGTTCATTGGCCTGCATGTGCACGACGACGAACGCGTCGGAGTCATAGAGCATTTGCATGGTACTTAATCCTTCTGCCTGGTTATCTGGCAACGTTTGTCCCGGTTTCAAGATGACGGGGCAAACGCTGAGGGCCTCCCATAGCTGCAAGACTAGGCACCGGGCCGGTCACCCCCTGTCGGTGGAGGACCACTGCTGATCGACCGAATCGCCGTTCGGCTGTGTCAGACGCAGGCGCACGGGCACGTAATCCATTTCGGGGGCGAGCCAAAGTTCTACTTTCAGGTCATATTCTTTGCGGGGGCTGCGCGCCAGCTTGAGAGCAGGTACCCTGCCGCCCGGCAGCTGGAGCTGCTCGGGGCCCTCGACAATAAAAACCCAAGGTTCGGCCTCGCGCGTACTGGCGGTCTGGATCGTGATGCTGGTGGCCGGCGGGAATTTCTCTGGGGCGCCCGCGACCAGAGCGGCAACTTGCATCAGGACGCTCAGGCGATCCTGCGTACCGGGCAACAGGGGCGCGTCCGGGCGGTTGCTGCTGAAGCTCAGCTTGCCCTGGTCGCGGTCGAAGTGCGTGGCCTCTTCGCTGCGACCCTTGTCGGCAAACCGCAGCGGCGCCAATCCCTCCGCCGTGATGCGCCCGGCGCTGTGCTGCACGCGGGAGCGGACCAGCGGGGCGCTGAGCTCGAGCCGGGCCTCGTAGGTTTGGCCGTCGTGGCGCCAGCGCAATTCACCGTGACCGTCCAGGGTCAGGCCGCCTCTTTGCATCTGCACTTTGTATTGCAGCCGCACCGGGCCGGGTATGGACACGGCGGCAGCCAGCGGAGATGCGGCGGCCGCAGGCGCGGCAGCCAGGGTTGCGGCATGCAGGGCAGGGACGTCGGTTGGCGTTGCGGTCCGAGCCTTTGCAGCGGGTCGCGTCATTGGCGCAGCGGGCCGGGCAGGTGCGGCAGGTGCGACGGGTGCGGCAAGTGCGACGGGGGGCGGAGCCGGCACCGCCGCTGGTGGCTGGATTGCGACAGTGCGGGTAACGAAAGCTCGCGCCAGTAGCGGTGCGGCCTGCACGGCCTGGCGCGGTGGCTGCAACATCAATATATGCACTGCCAACACGGCCGCGGTCAGAGCCAGCAGGGGCTTGGCGGGCACCATGGTCAGGCCCGGAAGCCCAGGTCGCTCGACAACTGGTGCGCAGCCGCGCGCAACGGCCGGTCGACAGTACCGCCCCAGGACGGGTCGAAAGTTCCGCTGGGGCCGAGCGCGACAATCCCCAGCACGATGTGCCCGTCCGAGTCGAACACCGGGGCGCAGAACCCGACGATGCCGGGCAGCAAGGTGTCGACGACACGGGCCGCACCGCGCTGGCGCACTTCGTCGAGCAGCGCTCGCGCTTCGGCGAGCGTTACGGGCACGTCGCCGCGGCCCTGCTTCTGGGCGCGCGCAATTTCTTCTTTCAGCAGCGGCGTGATCGCCTCCTTCGACAGCCAGGCGGCAAAGCACCGGCCGGTGGCAGACGACAGCAGCGGCATCACGTCGCCCAATCGCAAGTTAACGGTGACGGCCTGCGGCGATTCCTCCCAATGGACGATGGTCGGGCCGTGGTTGCCCCAGACTGCCAAAGCCAGGGTGTGGCCGCCGATCTGCTCCATGAGGCCCACGATGCGCTCGCGGGCGAGTTTGACTGCATCAAGGCGTGACAGCGACGCCAGGCCGAGCTTGAGCGCTGCGGGGCCCAGGTCATAGCGCGTGCTGCCGGCGTCCTGCACCACGAGCTGCAGGCGCTGGAAACTCACGAGGTAGCGGTGCGCCTTGGCTGCGCTCATGCCGGCCGCGGCTGCGAGGTCGCGCAGCATCAGCGGCCCGGGCGCCTTCGACAGGACTTCCAGTAGCGTGAAGCCGACCTCGACGGACTGGATACCGGCGCGCTCCTTCATGCCGACCCTCTTCCTGTAGAATTACGATTAGGTAAATTCATTTCACAATGCGTAACGTCTTGCGACTGTAGCGCATCCAACTTCCGGGGGCAAACAGCGATGAAGCTCGCCACTTATAGAGACGGTTCGCGCGACGGCCAGCTGGTGGTGGTCTCGCGCGACCTGAGTACGGCGCATTATGCGACCGGCATCGCGGACCGCATGCAGCAGGTGCTGGACGACTGGGGCTTCCTGTCGCCGCAACTGCAAGACCTGTACGAGGCGCTCAACGGCGGCAAGGCCCGCCACGCCTTCCCGTTCGATCCGGCGCAATGCATGGCGCCCTTGCCGCGGGCCTACCAGTGGGCCGACGGATCGGCCTACATCAATCACGTGGAGCTGGTGCGCCTGGCACGCAATTCCGAAGTGCCGGCCAACTACTACACCGAGCCGCTCATGTACCAGGGCGGCAGCGATGATTTCCTGGGGCCGACGGACGACGTCATCGTGCCCAAGGAGGAATACGGCATCGACTTCGAGGCCGAGGTGGCGGTCGTCACAGGCGATGTGCCGATGACAGCAACACCCGATCAGGCGCTGGAAGGCATCCGCCTGGTGATGATCGCCAACGATGTTTCGCTGCGGCACTTGATCCCCGACGAGCTGGCCAAAGGCTTCGGCTTTTTCCAGAGCAAGCCTGCCACGGCGTTCGGCCCGGTGGCCGTGACGCTCGACGAGTTCGGCGAGGCGTGGGACAAGGGCCGGCTGCACCTGACGCTGCAAAGCGTCTGGAACGGCCGCACCGTGGGCATGTGCGACGCCGGCAAGGAGATGACGTTCCACTTCGGCCAGCTGATCGCCCACATCTGCAAGACTCGCAACGTTCGCGCCGGCAGCATCGTCGGCTCGGGTACCGTGAGCAACCGGGCCACCGAGACCAACGGCAAGAAGGAATGGACCAAGGGCTACAGCTGCATCGCCGAGAAGCGTGCGATCGAGACGATCCAGGACGGCAAGCCCGCAACCGACTACATGAAGTTCGGCGACACCATCCGCATCGAGATGAAGGGCCGTGACGGCCAGAGTGTCTTCGGCGCCATCGACCAGAAGATCGCGCCGCACAAGCGGTAGGGGGCGCGGTCATGGAGGACCGCTTCGACCTCTCGCGCTTCGTTCACGCGCAGGCCAGTGTGCACGAGCAGGTCGTGGCGGAATTGCGCGCCGGCCGCAAGCGCACCCACTGGATGTGGTTCGTGTTTCCCCAGCTCGCGGGCCTCGGGCACAGCGCCATGGCGCAGCGCTATGCCATCTCTTCACTGGACGAAGCGCGCGCCTATCTGGAGCATCCCGTCCTGGGCGCCCGCCTGCGTGAATGCAGCGCACTCGTTCTTGCCGTGCCGGGCAAGACCGTGCACGGGATCTTCGGATCGCCCGACGACCTGAAATTTCACTCCTCGATGACGCTGTTCCATCGGGCCGCGCCCGATGAGGCGGTGTTCGGCGAATGCCTGCGCAAGTATTTCGCCGGGCAGGATGACCCACTCACCCTGGCCGGGCTATAGCCGCAGCCAGGGCGTGCCGGTTTCTTCGGCCTTCGCCTTGGCCAGCGTCTCCAGGAAGGTGTCGCACCACCAGTGCACGTCGAAACGCCGCATGGTCTTCATCAGCGCTTCGTGCCGCTCGCGCCGCTCTTCCAGGGGCATCTGCAGCGCCAGGTGGATGGCGCTGGCCGTAGCTTCCGTGTCGTAGGGGTTCACCAGCAGCGCCTCCGGCATCTGCTCGGCCGCCCCCGCGAAACGCGAGAGCACCAGCACACCCGGATCCTGCGGGTCCTGGGCCACCACGAATTCCTTGGCGACCAGGTTCATCCCATCGCGCAAGGGCGTGACCAGCGCGACCCGACTGGCGCGATACAGCCCGGGCAGGCGCGCCCGTGCAACTGTACGGTGCATGTAGCGCACGGGCATCCAGTCCAGCTCGCCGAAGTTGCCGTTGATTGAGCCGCACAGGCTTTCCAGCTCGTGCAGGATGTCGCCATAAGCACTGACGTCTTCCCGACTGGGCGACGCGATCTGGATGAGCGTCGCGCTCCTGTGGGTTTCCGGGTTGCGCGTGAGCAGTTCGCGGAAGGCGCGCATGCGCTGCGGCAAGCCCTTCGAGTAGTCGAGCCGGTCCACACCGACCAGCAGCTTGCGGCGCGAATACTCGCGACGCATGCGCTCATACATGTCCCGGCCCTCCGGTGCATTGGTGAGGGCGGTGAACTCCTCGACGTCAATGCCGATCGGGAAGGCGCCAGCCTGTATCGTGCGATTGAACGCGCGCCAGCGGCCCTCTCCCAGGTTCTGGGCATGCGCCTCGCTCTGCACGTAGCTGCAGAAATGCGAATGGTCGGCGTTGCTCTGGAAGCCCACCAGGTCGTAGGCGAAGAGAGCCCGGATCAGCCAGTCGTGGCCGGGGATGGCGGCCAGTATGAGCGGTGGCGGCAGCGGAATGTGCAGGAAGTAGCCAATACGCTGGTTGCAGCCCAGCGCGCGAAGTTCCGCGGCCAGCGGGATCAGGTGGTAGTCATGCACCCAGATGATGTCGTCCTCGCGCAGCAGCGGCGCGAGCTTGCGCGCGAAGAGCTGGTTGACGCGGCGGTAGCCGGCAATGTAGCCCGCGTCGAAATCCGCGAGGTCCAGGCGGTAGTGGAAAACCGGCCATAACACGCCGTTGGAATAGCCGAGGTAATAGGCGTCGTGGTCCTCGCGGTTCAGGTCGACCGTGACCAGCTTCACCGGCCCGGCCTGATGGGTGTGCACCGCCGGATCCTTGACGGCGCCGTCTCCCGAAGCTTCGATGATCTTGCCGCTCCACCCGAACCATAGCCCGCCCGTGTTGTTCAGCACTTCGGCCAGCGCCACCGCCAAGCCCCCGGCGGCGGTTTTGCGCGGGTCCGCCACGCGATTGGAGACGACGACGAGCCGCGACATAACGTGCCTAAATTACCGTGTCCCAGGGGGCGGAAAGCCGCACCGCCGCATTGATCAGGCCGACCATCGAGTAGGTCTGGGGAAAGTTGCCCCACATCTCGCCGGTGACCGGGTGCGTGTCCTCCGACAGCAGGCCCAGAGGGTTGCGGCTGGCCAGCATCACCTCGAAGATTTCGCGGGCCTGGCCCTTGCGGCCGATGCGGGCCAGTGCATCGATGCGCCAGAAGGTGCAGATGTTGAACGCCGTCTCGGGCTTGCCGAAATCGTCGGGCGCTTCGTAGCGCCGCATATACGGCCCGTCACACAGCGATTGCTCCAGCGCGTCGACGGTCGCGACAAAGCGGGCGTCGTGCGGGTCAATGAAGCCGACTTCGGCCATCAGCAGCGCGCTGGCGTCCAGGTCGCGCCCCCCGAAGCTCTCTGCGAATGCCTGCCGTTTGTCGCTCCAGGCTTCGCGCAAGATGCGTTCCCGGATCACGTCCGCGCGCTCGCGCCAATGGCGAATTCGCTCCGGCAGGTTCAGCGCGGATGCGACCTTGGCGAGCCGGTCGCAAGCGGCCCAGCTCATGAGCGCGGACGAAGTATGGATACGCGCGCGGGTGCGCAGCTCCCACATGCCCGCATCGGGCTGGTCGTACACACGGAAGGCCTGCTCGCCCACCGCTTCCATGTAGCCGAACTCCACCTTGCCGGCACGACGGAAGAGCCGGGCGTCGTGGAACGACTGTGAAGCGCCCAGGATGATGTTGCCGTAGACGTCGTGCTGGAAATGCTCCTGCGCCTGGTTGCCCACCCGCACTGGCCCCTGGCCGCGGTAGCCGGGCAGGTGGCCGAGGATCGCCTCGGGCAACTGTTCCTCCTGGCCAATCCCGTACAAAGGCTGGATATGCCCGCCGCGCGAGCGCACCACGATGTTGTTGAGCCAGCGCAGGTAATCCTCCATGGTGCCGACTTCCGACAGGCTGTTGAGCGCGCGCACCACGAAGAATGCGTCGCGCAGCCAGCAATAGCGGTAGTCCCAGTTGCGGCCACTGCCTGGCGCCTCCGGGATGCTGGTGGTCATGGCCGCGACGATCGCGCCCGTGTCCTCGAACAGGGACAGCTTGAGCGTGATGGCCGCTCGGATCACCGCTTCCTGCCACTCCAGGGGAATGGCCAGGCGGCGCACCCACGTGCGCCAGTATCCCTCGGTCTCTTGCTCGAACAGGCGCGCGGTTTCCTCGATGCCGCCCATCAGCGTTTCGTCGGGGCCGAGGATGAAGTTCATCTGCCGGTCAGCGACGAAGAAGGTCTCCGACAGCAAGTAGTTGAGCGGCGCATCGGTGGTCAGGCGCACGGTTTGCGCCGCCCCGGTGTAACGCACGTTATGGCTGCCCTGCGTGACCGTGGGCGCCTGCCGGCCCCAGTCGAAGCGCGGACGCATCACCACGCGGATGCGCGGCGTGCCGGACAGCACCTTGATGCGGCGTATCAGCGTCAAGGGCCGGAACATCCGGTCGCGGCTGGTAAAGCGGGGCGCGAAATCGGTGATCTCGATGCCTTGCCCCTGCTGGTCGTACAGCCGGGTGTGCAGGATCGCCGTGTTGGGCTTGTACTCCTGCTCGCTGCGGGCGAAGTCCTCGATCTCGAACGCCCAGACGCTGCCGTTGGTGCTCGGGTCCAGCAGCGCGTTGAAGACGGGGTCGCCATCGAAACGCGGCAGGCAGCACCAGACGATGCGTCCGCGCTCGTCGATGAGGGCGCTGTAGGCGCAGTTTCCGATGACGCCAAGATTGAGCGAGGGCGTGGCCGGTGGCGTGGCGACTGTCATGCGGAGATCTTTCCGGCCTTGGCGGCCACGGCGGCTTGGAGCTGGTAGCGCAACGCGGCGGGCGAAGCCAGCCGCTGCCAGGCGACAGTGGCACCTTCGCCCACCTTGATGCCCAGGCCGTGCATGTGCTGCACGGTCGAGAACCCGACTTCATCGGTGACATCGTCGCCCACGAAAACGGGAGTGCGGCCGGCGAAGGGTGCCTCACGCATGAAGGCCTCGATCGCGTGGCCCTTGCTGGCGCCGCCCGGCTTGGCCTCGGCCACCATCTTGCCGCGCAGCAGCGTGAGCCCCGGCGATTCTTCCACCGCAGCCTGCATGGTTTCGAGGCAAAGACGCTCGAGCTCGGGCGCCTGACGATAGTGCAGGGCCACCGAGCCGCGCTTGTTCTCGACCCGCAAGGCCGGATAGCGCGAGGCCAGGGACATGGCGGCCTCTTCGACCCGTTGCAGTGGATGTGTCGAGAGCAGGACCATCGTACCGTCCGCGGCGCGTCGCTCAGCGCCGTGCACACCAGCTGCGGGAAGCTTCAGGGGATGCAAGAATGCGTCGATCTGTTCGATGGGTCGGCCGGAGATCAGCGCCAGGGCGCCGCCGAGATAGGTGTTGATAGCGCCCATGGTGCCCACCAGGCCGGAAGGCACGATCACGGCCTCGGGCTGGGGCGCCAAGTCAACAAGGCTGCCGTCAAAATCGAGGAACAGCGCACATGAAGGGCAGAGAATGTCCACAAAATTCATCGTTGTTCAGCCTAACAGGAGCTGCGGTCGAGCACTAGGCGGGCCAGACGCTTACCGCCGTAGGACCATGCCTACGCCCGGACAGGAAAGTCAGCCGCCCCGGTTGGGAGCGGCAGGGTCGAATAAGCTGTGGGCATGGACTATTCACACTACACCACACTTGCCATTACCCGCCGCGGCCCCGACGATTGCGTACTCGACATCCAGATGCGTGCGCTGAACGGCAAGCTGCCCACCGCGGGCCATGACGGCCACCGTGAGCTCGCGCAGATCTGGCGCGACGTCGGAGCCGACGATACCGTGCGCTGCGCGGTGCTGCGCGGTGAAGGGCTGGGGTTTTCCGGCGGCGGCGACCTGGCGCTGGTGCAGGACATGGCCTCCGATTTCGAGGTGCGCTCGCGTGTCTGGAAAGAAGCGCGGGACCTGGTCTACAACGTGATCAATTGCGACAAGCCCATCGTGAGCGCCCTGCACGGGCCGGCCGTGGGCGCCGGGCTCGTGGCCGGGTTGCTGGCCGATATCTCCGTGGCGGCCAGAAGCGCGAAGATCGTCGACGGGCACACCCGCCTGGGCGTGGCGGCCGGCGATCATGCGGCCATCATCTGGCCGTTGCTCTGTGGCATGGCCAAGGCCAAGTATTACCTGATGTTGTGCGAACCCGTAACCGGCGAAGAGGCCGAGCGCATCGGGCTGGTGTCGCTCGCCGTCGAGGATGAGCAGTTGCTGCCCAAGGCCTACGAGATCGCCGACAAGCTGGCGCAGGGCTCGCAAAGCGCGATCCGGTGGACCAAATACTCACTGAATAACTGGCTGCGGCAGGCCGGGCCGTCGTTCGATACGTCGCTGGCCCTGGAATTCATGGGCTTCGCTGGCCCCGACGTGAAGGAAGGAATAGCCTCCCTGCGCGAACGGCGCGCCCCCAGGTTCTGAACGGGTAAGGCCGGCACACGATAATTGCCACCCATGAAGACACAAGCTCCTTTTCTCGCCGCCGCCGCCTGCGCAGCGCTTTTCTTCGGCTCTGCCGTTTTCGCCGAACCAGCCGTCCCCAAGGTAGAGGGCGCATGGATCCGCAGCACCGTGCAGGGCCAGGCCGGCACCGGCGCGTTCATGAAGCTCACGCCCAGCCAGGCCACCCAACTCGTCGGCGCCTCCACGCCCGTGGCCGGCACGGCCGAAGTCCACGAAATGAAGATGGAGGGCGACGTGATGAAAATGCGTGCGGTGCCGGCGCTCGACCTGCCCGCCGGCCGCGCGACCGAGCTCAAGCCCGGCGGCTACCACATCATGTTGATGGATCTGAAGCAGCCCCTCGCGGCGGGCAGCCGTGTGCCGCTGACGTTGACCTTCCGTGACGCGAAGGGCGTGGAAGGCAAGCTGGAGCTGAAGGTACCCGTCGCGGCGAAGGCGCCGGGCGCGGCCGCGCCGATGGATGGGCACAAACACTGATACCGGCGGCGTCGCCAGCCGCGGGCGCTTGGAGTAAGCTGTGCATACAACACAATGAGCGGAGCGCGGCCATGAGCGACAACCAGAATTTCGGCTTCGGCAAATTCGTTCCCGGGTTCGACTTCCTGCAGAACCTCGCCAAGGGCGCCTCGCAGACGCTGCCGCAGATGCCCAACCTGTCGAACTGGGTAGCCCCTACGCTGAATCTGGAGGAGCTGGACAAGCGCATCGGTGAACTGAAGGCCGTGCACTTCTGGCTGGACCAGAACTCCAAGGCGCTGGGCGCCACCATCCAGGCTCTGGAAGTCCAGAAGATGACGCTGGCCACGCTCAAGGGCATGAACTTCAACATGGGCGACGTCGCCAACGCGCTCAAGCTCAAGGCCGCCGACACGATGTTCACCGGCGTGCAGAAGGTCAGCGAAAAGGCGGCGGACACCGCCCGGACGATCACAGACGCCGCTGCCGGGGCTGCTGCCAAGGGCAAGGCCAAGCGCAAGGCGGCAAACGCCGCCGCGCCCGCGACCGGCGTGGTCGACCCGCTCCAGTGGTGGGGCGCGCTGACCCAGCAGTTCCAGGAGATCGCCGCCGGCGCGATGAAAGACGCCGCCTCCCAGACTGCGGTTTCCACAGCGAAGAACATGGCGACAGGTGTGGCGAAGGAAGCCATGAAGACGGCCACCGGCATGGCCAAGGCCGCCACCAAACGCCCTGCCAAGAAGGCGGCGCGCTGATCGATTTCCCTGGGGCGGCCGTGAAGCTCTTTCCATTCGGACACGCAACGCATCCCCAGTGGCAAATGGCCGCCGGGTTGGTGCTGGCACAGCTGCGCGCGCAGATGGCGCTTCACGATTATGCGCAGGCACCGACCCTCGGGCTGCTTTATGTCACCGACCACTATGCACCATGGGCACAGGACATCCTGGACCACCTGGGTGCCGAGCTGCCGGAAATCACCGACTGGTCCGGCACCGTGGGCGTGGGCATTGCGTCGTCGAACGTCGAATATTTCGACGAGCCCGCCCTCGCCGTGATGCTGTGCGAACTGCCGACCGACCAGTACCGCGTGTTCTCCGGTGTCGCCCCGCTGGCGGTGGGTGAGGGCATGGGCTTCGAGCCGTACACGGCGCTTGTGCATGCCGACGCCGGCACGCCGGACGTAGCGGAACTCATTGCCGAGATGGCGTCGCGCACGGCCACCGGATATCTCTTCGGCGGCCTCGCCTCCAGCCGCACAGAGTCCGTGCAGTTCGCGGTGGGTGGCAACGGCAACATCAAGGGCCATGGCGCGGCCGGCGGCGTGTTTCGCGGCGGTCTCTCAGGCGTTGCCTTCGGCGAAGGCATCGCGTTGGTGTCACGCGTGACGCAAGGCTGCCAGCCGGTCGCGACCCAGCGCGTGATCACCGCCGCCGAAGACAACGTGATCACCGAGCTGGACGGCGAGCCCGCGCTCGACGTACTGCTGCGCGACACGGGAATTTCACTGGACGAGCCCCATTCAGCGATGGCGGCTCTGCGCGCGACGCTGGTCGGGCTTACCGAGCCGGGGGGCGACGCAGTCGGGCGCACCGGCAACTTTGGGGCCGATGTCGTCGTGCGGCACATCATCGGCCTCGATCCGGCGCGAAGCGGTGTCGCAGTCGCGGACCATGTGTCGGCGGGGATGCGCATGGCCTTTTGCAAGCGAAGTCCCCAGGCCGCGCGTGCCGACCTGATGCGCATTTGCGCTGAGATCCGTGAAGAGCTCGAGCCTGAGGAGATGCCGCTGCCCGTTGCCGCCGCGCTCGCGGCGCCCGACGCTCAGACGGCGCCTAGCCCAGAGCGCCGCATTGCCGGTGCGATCTATGTGAGCTGTGCCGGCCGCGGCGGCCCGCATTTTGGCGGGCCGAGCGCTGAACTGCAGATCGTGCGCCGCGCGCTGGGCGATGTGCCGCTGGTTGGCTTCTTTGCCGGCGGCGAGATCGCCCGCCATCATCTGTACGGGTACACCGGCGTGCTGACCGTGTTCCGGTAACCATGGCAAGACTCTCGCTGGGCCACGCAGCCGGGCGCGGAGGGCGGCGGCACGTCACGCGCGCGCCTGGCATGGCGTGCCTTGCGCGCGACTCTGACGCAGGGCAAAGCGTTGCGCCGCTGGATGGGCGTGGTGTACGAGCTGCATGCGCGTTCCGTCGTGCGTGAACTGCCAGGCGAATACCTGCGCGCGATCCGGCCTTATGTGCATCGCGGCACAGGCTTCGACGACCGCGTTGTCCAGCTGACCGACCACTACGATTGGCTCGAGACGGCGTTCTACCCGACGGCCTTCGAGAAGATCGCCTCCGGCGAGCCGATGGTGCTGGCCGAACTAGCGCCGCCGCACGGCTACGACTTCATGAGGTTGCAGCTGCGTCAGGCGCCTGCGCAAAGCCCCGAGGGCGAGTTGCTCCTCACGCTCAGCCTGCAGCGCTCCGCGGAACTCCAGCATAAGCCGCAGCCCATGGACGCGGGTGTGCTGGCGTTTAGCCGCTTTCGCATAGACGGCATCGCGTGTCTGGTGATCGGCGGGGTGCGCGGCCAGCGACACCCCGTGTTGCGGGCGAGTCCGATGGAGATCAGCCAGGCCTTGCAGGGCTGGAAGCCATCCGTACTCATGGTGCGTGTTGCCCAGGAACTGGCCCGTTTCTGGGGGTTGCGCATCGTCGGGCTCCATCCGGCAGCGCACCGGCTGCACGGTTGGTCCTATCAATGGACCCAGCGTTCGCGGGACGCGGGCCAGCGTGTCTATGCCAGCCTGGAAGCGTTGTGGGCGCACTTCGAGGCCACCAAGGGCCCGCCGGGCTGGGTCATCGTGCCCCTCAACTCCGACGAGAAACTCGCAGCCACCGCGCTTTCGCCGGAAAAGCGCGCGCGCCAGACGAGGCGCGCCGATTACTGGATCCGCACGCGCAACCTGCTTCGCGCCCAGTTCAAGCAGATGCTGCATCGCCCGGATCGCGGCGACCAGCTATCGCGCGTGACCCAGGCGATGGAACGCGACAGCATGGCCCCAGACGACGACCTGGACTTCCAGGAAAGCGAAGACATGGTTCCCTCGCACGTGCTGCAGACCGGGCCGGGCAGCCTGCTGTAGCGGGACCGGACGCTAACGGCGCAGCGCCGTGAACGCGGCAAACTCCCAGCTGCGCATCGCAAGCAGCAGCGTGTAGCCTTCGCGGTCTTTTTCGGGCAGCTTCTGGTCGGCCTGGTGCTGCTGCGCGAAGTCCTGGGCGACGCGCTGCATCCGCTCCAGGAACGAAGGCGCCACGCCGCGGCTGACTGATCCGTGCACCAGCAGCACGCCCTCGCCGGCCGCGTCGAAACCGCCCGAAAAATAGTCCAGCAGTGCGTTCTCGCGAAAGTAATGCATCACGGGGCCGTGCGGCCGCCATCGGAAAGTTTTTGCCAGCTTGAGCCGATAGCGATTCAGGGGCCGCAGCTCGATAATGCCGAGGCGGTCGAGCTGCGCGAAATACTTGATGCACTCCACCTGGCTCAGGCGGTAGTGTTCGCTGATCTGGTCCAGCGTCCACTGGCTGAGAACGCAGATGGCGCACAGGAGCAGCTTCTTGTCGGCCACCACCGCCCTCTCCTGCTCCTGTGTCAGCTCCTTGAGCAGGGGCTGCGCATCGGCGACGCGGCGCGCGAGTTCGGCGAAATCGAGTTTGAGCGCCCGGCAGATCGCGTCGATGCGCGACAGCGGCATGTCACCCTTGGCCAACATCCGCTTCACGCTGGATTCCGCCATGTCCAGAGCACGCGCGAGATCGGCATACGTCATCTGTGCGGACTTGAGTTCCTTCTTCAGGGCGACAACGAGATCGGCGGTCGTGCTCATGGGGTTGGGGTATCGAAATTCGATACTGCGAGGTTCGTGTGCGCGAAATGTATCGCAGTTTGCCGACGAAAGCGCCGAAAATCCGCAGACTCGCGCCGTTCAACCCAAGGAGCGAAGATGCGATCGATTCTTTCGAAGACCGAAACGATGCTGCTGGCGGCATGCCTGGTCTTACTGGCGGTGGCGCTGGCAGGTCCGATGCTGTCGCAGCCCGGCCGCTACCACGATTTCGCCGACCAGCGCGTGCTGTGGGGCCTGCCTTTTGCGATGGACGTGTTGTCCAACATCCCGTTCGCGCTTGCGGGTGTCGCAGGTATGGTGGCGCTCCTGCGCTTGCCGCCACTCGCCCTGGACACCGTGCCGCGCGCGATGGCATGGTTGTTCTTCGCCGGCCTTGTGGTGACGGCAGGCGCATCGAGCTGGTACCACTGGCATCCCGACGAAACCGGCTTGGCGATCGACCGCTGCGGCATGGGGGTGGCCTTCGCAGGTCTGCTCGGCCTGGCCGCGGCTGGACGTGTCAGCAATCGAGCCGGCGCAGCGTTGGCACTGGCCGTGCTGGTGCTTGCGCCGCTCGCCGCCCAGGTTGCCGCCCATGCCGGTAACGTGCTGCCGTGGGCTGCCCTCCAGTTCGGCGGCATCGCGCTGATGCTCTGGTTGGCCGTGCTGCGGTCACGCCGCGGCGCCCTGGCGTTCAACTGCGGCCTCGTGATCCTGGCTTACGCCGTGGCCAAGCTGCTCGAGCTCAACGATCACCAGGTCTACGCGCTCACCGGCCAGTTCGTGTCCGGCCATACGCTCAAGCACGTGGCTGCGTCGTTCGCGGCAGGGCCCATCATCGCGGCGCTCTGGCCCTTGGGTGGCTCAAGGCAGAATGCCGCTGGCGCCATCGGCACCGCAGGCAAGCGCGCCCGCCGGGCGGGCCATGCGTGACAAGACAAACAGGATGAGGAGAGAAATCATGACCACCGCCATTGCCGAAGTTGCAGCCGGCCCCGCCACGCAGCCGCACCCGAACCAGTTCGCGCTGCTCAGGCAACGGCGGTTCGCGCCGTTCTTCTGGACGCAGTTCTCGGGCGCCGCCAACGACAACCTGTTCAAGTTCGCCTTCACCGTGATGGTGACCTACCAGCTGCAGATCAGCTGGTTGCCGCCGGCGATGGCGGGCCTGGTGATCGGCGCGCTGTTCATCCTGCCGTTCCTGCTGTTCTCGGCGACCAGCGGCCAGCTGACGGACAAATACGACAAGACCACCATGATCCGGCTGGTCAAGAATCTGGAGATCGCGATCATGCTGGTCGCGGGCTACGGCTTCTACAACGACAACGTCGTGGTGCTGCTCGCGTGTACCTTCCTCATGGGCCTGCACTCCACGCTGTTCGGCCCGGTGAAGTTCGCCTACCTCCCGCAGATGCTCGATGAGCGCGAGCTCACCGGCGGCAACGGCATGGTGGAGATGGGCACGTTCGTGGCGATCCTGCTGGGCAATGTCGTCGGCGGGCTGATCGTGGCGATTCCCGAGGTCGGCCGGCAGGACGTTGCCATCGCGTGCGTGGTGCTGGCGCTGGTGGGCCGTGCCGTGGCGCAGTTCATCCCGTCGGCGCCCGCGACCGACCCGGGGCTGAAAGTCAACTTCAACCCCTTCACCGAAACCTGGCGCAACCTCAAGCTCGCGCACCAGAACATCGTGGTGTTCCGCTCGCTGCTGGGTATCAGCTGGATGTGGTTCTTCGGCGCGGTGTTCCTCAGCCAGTTCCCCAGTTTCGCCAAGGAAGTGCTGCACGGCAACGAGCAGGTGGCTTCGCTGCTGCTGGTGGTCTTCTCGGTAGGCATCGGCATCGGCTCGCTGCTGTGCGAAGTGCTCTCGCGGCGCCACGTGGAGATCGGCCTGGTGCCGCTGGGTGCGATCGGGATGAGCGTGTTCGCGGTGGATCTGTACTTCGCTTCGCGCGGCCTACCGCCCGCGACTGGCCTGGCGCTGGGCCAGTTCCTTGCCGCGCCGGCACATTGGCGCGTGATGGCGGACCTCGCGCTGCTCAGCCTGTTCGCGGGCCTGTACAGCGTGCCGATGTACGCGTTGATCCAGTTGCGCAGCCAACCGACGCATCGCGCGCGCATCATCGCGGCGAACAACATTCTCAATGCGCTGTTCATGATCGCCAGCTCGGTGATCGCGGGTGTGCTGCTCAAGCTCGGCATGACCATCCCCCAGATCTTCCTGCTGGTCGGCCTGGCCAACGCCGTCGTGGCCTTCTACATCTTCATGCTGGTGCCGGAGTACCTGCTGCGGTTCGTCGCGTGGCTGGCTTCGCGGCTGGTGTACCGCTTCAAGGTCACCGGCGACGACAACATTCCGGTCGCAGGTGCCGCCGTGCTCGTGTGCAACCACGTGAGCTTCGTCGATGCGGTGCTGCTGATGGCGGCGAGCCCGCGGCCGATCTACTTCATCATGGACCACCGCATCTTCAAGGTACCGGTGCTCGGCTGGCTGTTCAGGCTAGCCAGGGCAATCCCGATCGCCCCGCGCATGGAAGACCCGGCGGCCTACGAGGCGGCCTTCGCTGCGGCGGCCAAGGTGCTGCAGGATGGCGACTTGCTTGCCATCTTCCCCGAGGGCGGCATCACGCGCGACGGCACGCTGCAGGAGTTCAAGGGCGGCATCATGAAGATCCTGGAGCGCCAGGCCGTGCCGGTGATCCCGATGGCGCTCACCAACCTCTGGGGCTCGTATTTCAGCCGGGTGGAGGAGGGCGGCGCGATGGTGCGGCCCTTCCGGCGGGGGCTGTTCAACCGGGTCGGTCTGAACGTGGGTGCGCCTGTGCCCGCTGCGCAGGTGCAGCCGGACGTGCTGCGTACGCATGTGGCGCATCTGCTCACGGCCTAAGTATCGTTTTTTGATACCGCTGGCATAGCGTCGGCGCAATTGGGCGGAATAACGCGACTTTTCGCGGACCGCCGCCGACACTTAGTGCATGTTCAACAACCTCGAAGAGGTCCACATGCAAGTCCTGATTCATCGCGATTCCAAAGCCTGGCAACTGCAGGTCTGGGCGTCTTTCCTTGTCGCCGCGTTCCTGTGCGGCGTGGGCCTGGCCTACCTGCCGGGCAAGGACCTGGATCGCGCGTTCATGATCATGGGCTACTTCTTCTGCCTGTCGGCCGCCTTCGTGCTGGCGAAGTTCGTACGTGATACCGAGAAGAGCAAGGCCGAGGGCCGCGCGGCCGACACGCCGATGTTCCGCTACGTCGTTTGGGGCGGCTTCTTCCTGGCAATGGTGCTGACCGGCTGGGGCTTGCTGCGCATGGAGATCAACGACACCTACAAGGCCTTCCTGGGCGTCAGCTGGCTCTACCTGATTACCTGCACTTTCACACTGGCCAAATCCCTGCGCGACGCGCATGAAGCTGACCTGGCAGATGCGCATCGCCAGGGCCGCCTGTCGCGTGCCGTCGATGAAGCGGTTGCGTGACCTTATCCCATCCTCCAAGGAGTCCCCCCATGAAGAAGTCACTCATTTCATTAGCCCTCGTCACTTGCGCCGCTCTTGCTGCGCTGCCGGCCCGAGCCCAAAGCGAAGCGTCGGCGCTCAGCGCCGTTTCGGCCCTGCCGCTTGCCTCCGTCGTGGTCGGCGCCAGCGCGGCCGCCGGGGCTTCGGTGGCCGTTCCGGTGATGCTATCCGCCGCCGGCGCCGTCTTCGTGGTGAAGGCGGTCGAAGTCAGCGCATTGAGCACGGTATACGTGCTGGAACGGGCCTCTGACGGCGCACGCGTCAGCGTCGAGGTGGTGGGACGCGGCGTCGCCAATGCTTCCGTGGTCGCGGGGACGCTGGTCACGGTCAGCGTGATCGGCTCGGGTTTGATCCTGTCGGCGGCGGGCGAGGCGATCGCCTTCCTGCCCAACGCGCTGGGCCGCGCCTTGCTGCACAACGAGCGCATCACGTACTGAGGTTGGCCGTGAAGCACATCGTTTTCACCACGGCATTGGCGGCAGCGATGCTCGTCACGCAGCCGGCGCTGGCGGGCCGCTCCTGCGAGCAGAAGAAACCCAGCGCCCGAACCATCGAGCGCGGGCTGGTATTGGCCGAGCGCACGCTGGCCGCGCTCGACGCCAGCGGTGCCGATGTCGTCGTGCTCGCCCGAGCAGGCCAAGATCTCTCCAGGTACGGGCTGCGGTATTCGCACCTTGGCCTGGCTTATCGCGAACCCGCTCGTGGCAGCACCGCCAGCACCTGGCGCATCGTGCACAAGCTCAATCAATGCGGAAGCGCCGACGCGTCGGTGTACCGGCAGGGGCTTGGCGAATTCTTCCTGGACGACTTATGGCGCCATGAGGCGGCGTGGGTCGTGCCGTCACGCGACGTGCAGGGCAAGCTGCTGCCGCTGTTGCAGGACAACGCGCGCGCCACGGCGTTGCACCACAAGCCCTACAGCATCGTGAGCTACGCCTGGGGCCAGCGCTACCAGCAGTCCAACCAGTGGGCCATCGAAACGCTTGCCGGCGCGATGGAGGGCGGCGCGCCCTCCCGCGGCGCGGCGCAAAACTGGATGCGTACGCGCGGCTACGAGCCGGCGGCGCTGAAGCTCGGGCCTTTGACGCGACTGGGCGCGCGTGCGAGCGCCGCGAACGTCGCCTTCGACGACCACCCTGATGAAAAGCGGTTTTCCGATCGCATCGAGACCGTGACCGTAGACTCGGTGTTTGAGTGGATTCAGCGGTCAGGATTGGGCTCCGCCCCAATGATCCTTCGGCTGCCTTAATAGGAGAAGAAAAATGAGCAAATCCCTGCGCCTGTCCGAGAAGTGGTTTCGCCGCGGCCTCTGGCTCGTCGCGCTCGTCTTCGCCGGGTTCCTGATCGGGCTCGGCGGCACCGTCGTGGGGGACCTGCCGAAAGTCGAAAAGCAGCTGGAGGTCGATGACTTCCTCGACCGGCCGGATGCCGAGCGATTGCGCGCGGGCATAAAGGTATCGCAGCGCGCGGCGCAGGAGGCGCAGTCTGCGCTGGAGCAGGCAAGGCTGAAACACCGCGTCGCGCAATCGGACACGCAGAGCGCCCGAGAGACTTTCAACAACTGGCTGGCGACGCGCCGTGCGACACAGTTGTCGGACCAGGATCCTGAGCTGGTGGCGCGCACCAAGACGCTGGACGCGTTGCGGCAAACCGAGCGCGACGCGCAGGCGAAGGTGGAGCAGCAGGAGCAGCTCGCGCTGAACGCGCGGCAGGCCCAGGCCCGGTCGCAGCAGCAGTTACAGGAGATGGAGCGCGTCGCGCAGGACAAACTCAACGCGGAATACCGGCGCGTCGAGCTGCGCGTCTTCCTGTACCGGCTGGCGCTGACCCTGCCGCTGCTCATCGCCGCCGGCTGGCTGTTCAAGACCAAGCGCCACGGCACCTACTGGCCGTTCGTCTGGGGCTTCATCTTCTTCGCGCTGTTTGCCTTCTTCGTCGAGCTCGTGCCGTACTTGCCCAGTTACGGCGGCTATGTGCGCTATATCGTGGGCATCGTCGTCACCGTCGTCGTGGGCCGCCAGGCGATCGTGTCATTGAACCGTTACCTGGAGCGGCAAAAAGCGGCCGAGCAACTGCCGGACGCGCAACGCCGCGTGGAATTGAGCTACGACACCGCGCTCGCGCGGCTGGCCAAGAGCGTGTGCCCCGGCTGCGAGCGGCCTGTGGACCTGAAGAACGACAAGGTCGATTTCTGCCCACACTGCGGCATCGGCTTGTTCGATCACTGCGGCCAGTGCACGACACGCAAGGGCGCGTTCCAGAAGTTCTGTCACGCATGCGGCGCGGGCGCGGGGCCCGGCCTCACACGCCCCGTGCCCGATCCTGCCTGAAGCGCTGCGCGTACACACCGAAGATTCCGGCGTCGAGCGCGTCGCGGATTTCGCTCATGAGGTTCAGGTAATAGTGCAGGTTGTGGATGCTGGCGAGCATGGGCGCCAGCATCTCGCCGCAGCGCTCCAGGTGGTGCAGGTAAGCGCGTGAGAAGCCGCCGGACACCGTGCCGTCGGCCGCGACGCTGCCCTTGCACGCATAGCAGGTGCAGGTCTCGTCCAGCGGCCGCTCATCGGTGCGATGGCGCGCGTTGCGGATCTTCAGGTCGCCGAAGCGGGTGAACAGGTGGCCGTTGCGCGCATTGCGCGTCGGCATCACGCAGTCGAACATGTCCACGCCCTGCGCGACGCCCTCGACCAGGTCCTCCGGCGTTCCTACGCCCATCAGGTAGCGCGGTTTGTCCGCGGGCAGGCGATGGGGCGTGTGCGCCATGATGCGCAGCATCTCGTGCTTGGGCTCGCCCACGCTCACGCCGCCAACGGCGTAGCCGGGGAATTCCATCTCAACCAGCGCGGCAAGCGATTCCTCGCGCAGGTGTTCGTACATGCCGCCCTGCACGATGCCGAACAGCGCATTGGGGTTCTCCAGCCGCGCGAATTCCGTCTTGCAACGCAGGGCCCATCGCCTGCTCAACTCCATCGAGAACCGCGCTTCGGCCTCGGTCGTGATGTGGCCCTTGGTGTCGTAGGGCGTGCATTCGTCGAACTGCATCACGATGTCGCTGTTCAGCAGCGTCTGGATCTGCATGGAGCCTTCAGGCGTTAGGAACAGCTTGTCGCCGTTCACGGGAGAGGCGAATTTCACGCCCTCCTCGCTGATCTTGCGCATCTCGCCCAGGCTCCATACCTGGAAGCCTCCCGAGTCAGTGAGGATGGGTTTATCCCAGCGCTCGAAGCGATGCAGGCCGCCGAACTGTTTCAGGACATCCAGCCCCGGCCGCATCCACAAATGGAACGTGTTTCCCAGGATGATCTGCGCCCCCATCTCCTCGAGCGATCGAGGCGTTACGCCCTTGACGGTGCCGTAGGTGCCCACGGGCATGAAGATCGGCGTCTGCACGACGCCATGGTTCAAGGTGAGGCGGCCGCGGCGCGCATGGCCCTCGGTTTTGAGCAGTTCGAAGGAGAGCATGGATATCAGGAGGCCTTCATGAGCAGCATCGCATCGCCATAACTGAAGAATCGATAGCGGTGGGCGATGGCGTGGCGGTACAGGCCCATGATGCGATCGTAGCCCGCGAAGGCGCTTACAAGCATCAGGAGCGTCGAGCGGGGCAGGTGGAAGTTGGTGACGAGACGGTCGACGATGCGGAACTGGAAGCCGGGCGTGATGAAGATGGCCGTGTCGCCGCTGGCCTGGCCGGTCGAGGCCCAGGATTCGAGTGTGCGCACGGTGGTGGTACCGACGGCAATGACGCGGCCGCCCCGCTTGCGCACGTCGGCGATCGCTTGCTGCGTTTGGGCAGGCACCTCGTACCACTCGCTGTGCATTTTGTGCTGCGCGATGTCATCGACTTTAACCGGCTGGAAAGTGCCGGCACCGACATGCAGCGTGACGTTGGCGCGCTGCACTCCGCGTGCGTCGAGCTGCGCCAGCAGCGCCTCGTCGAAGTGCAGGGCCGCCGTCGGCGCGGCCACAGCGCCCGGGTTCTTGGCGAACACGGTTTGGTAGCGCTGGACGTCTTCAGCAGTGTCGCCGTGCTCGATATATGGCGGCAGGGGAACATGGCCATGCCGTTCCATCATGGCATGAGGCTCGTCGCTCAGGCGGAACCGAAACAGCGGGCCGTTTTCATGAGGCCAGCGGCCCAGCAAAGTGGCACTGAAGCCGCCTTGCATGGCCAGCGGGGTTCCGATGGGCGGCTTTTTGCTGACTTTCATGTGCGCGACCACCTCGTGGCCGTGCAGGACGCGCTCAATCAACAGTTCGACCTTACCGCCCGTGGGTTTCTCGCCAAACAACCGGGCCTTCACCACCTTGGTGTCGTTGAAGACCAGCAGGTCGCCGGGGGCCAGCAGGGCAGGCAGGTCGCGAAAGATCCGGTCTGTCGGCTGCGCACCCGTGCCATCCAGCAGTCTCGAAGCGCTTCGTTCGGACGCCGGGTGCTGGGCGATAAGTTCAGGGGGCAGGGCGAAATCGAAATCGCCGACGGTGAATATGCGCATGCGCTTGAGGGCTGGACGGACCCGTTCCAAGAGAAGGCAGAATTGTCCCATGCCCGACACAAAGGCCCTGTCCGAGCCGCAGAAAGCCCTCATCAAGATGGGTCTGGCACGCGACATCGATCTCGCGCTGCACCTGCCACTGCGCTATGAGGACGAAACAAGGATCGTCCCGCTGCGCGATTGCAGGGAAGGCGACACCGCGCAGATCGAGGCCACCGTGACGGCATGCGAGATCGCGTACCGGCCACGCCGGCAACTACTGGTGACCGTGGATGACGGTAGTGACACCTGCATGCTGCGCTTCTTCAGCTTCTACCCCTCCCAGCAGAAGGCGCTGGCCGTTGGCACGCGAGTGCGGGTGCGCGGGGAGCTCAAAGGGGGATTCCTCGGCTGGCAGATGGTTCATCCGACGTACAAGCCCGCAGGCGGGGAGCTTCCTTCGGCGCTGACTCCGGTTTATTCCACAGTGGCGAGCCTGCCGCAGCTGTACCTGCGCAAGGCCGTGCTCGGTGGCCTGGCGCGCGCGGACTTGTCGGATACCTTCCCGCCGGGCGTCAGCGAGACACTGCGGCCCGTGGTGTGGAATTTGCGCGAGGCCCTGACGTTCCTGCACCAGCCCACGCCGGACGTGCCGCTCGCCACTCTAGAAGATCGCGGCCACCCGGCGTGGCAGCGTCTGAAGGCGGAAGAGCTCCTTGCGCAGCAACTCTCGCAACTTCAAAGCAAGCGCGAGCGTGAGGTTCTTCGCTCGCCGGCCCTGGCGGCGAAACCGGGTGGCTTGCATGAGCAACTACTCGCGGCCTTGCCATTCAAGCTCACCGCGGCGCAGCGTCGTGTGGGCGAGGAGATCGCCCGCGACCTGGGCCGTGGGTTACCGATGCACCGCCTCTTGCAGGGCGATGTCGGCTCGGGCAAGACCGTGGTCGCCGCGCTGGCGGCGGCGATCGCCATCGACGCCGGCTGGCAAGGGGCCTTGATGGCGCCGACCGAAATCCTTGCCGAGCAGCACTTTCGCAAGTTGATCGGCTGGCTGGAGCCCCTGTTCGCGCCTCGCGGCCTGCGGGTGGCCTGGCTGACCGGCAGCCAGAAGAAAAAGGAGCGCGCCGAAATGCTGGCGCTGGTGGCCAGTGGCGAGGCGGCCCTGGTCGTCGGCACGCATGCCGTCATCCAGGACCAGGTGCATTTCCGCAACCTGGGGTTGGCCATCATCGACGAACAACACCGGTTCGGCGTCGCGCAGCGGCTCGCGCTGCGCGACAAGATGAAGGAGGCCGGCCAGGAGCCGCACCTCCTGATGATGTCGGCCACACCTATTCCCCGCACGCTGGCGATGAGCTACTACGCTGACCTGGATGTCTCCACCATCGACGAACTGCCGCCCGGCCGCACGCCCGTCGTCACGAAACTGATCGCGGACAGCCGGCGCGAAGAAGTGACCGAACGCATACGCTCGCAGGTTGCGCAGGGCCGACAGGTGTACTGGGTCTGCCCGCTGATCGAGGAAAGCGAGGCTCTGGACCTGACCAACGCCACCGCGACGCACGAAACGCTCAGTGCCGCCCTGCCCGGCGTGATGGTTGGGCTGCTGCATTCGCGGATGCCCCCGGCGGAAAAGAAGGCCGTGATGTCTCTCTTCACGGGCGGGCAGATGGGCGTCCTGGTGTCGACGACGGTCATCGAAGTCGGAGTGGACGTGCCGAACGCCTCGCTGATGGTGATCGAGCACGCGGAGCGGTTTGGCCTGTCGCAGCTGCACCAGCTGCGCGGCCGCGTCGGCCGGGGCGCCGCCGCATCGGCCTGTGTGCTCCTGTACTCGGCCGGCGAGGGCGGACGCCTGGGCGAGACGGCCCGCGCGCGGCTCAAGGCCATGGCGGACACTGCCGACGGCTTCGAGATTGCGCGGCGCGACCTGGAAATCCGAGGGCCTGGCGAGTTCCTCGGCGCCCGCCAGTCGGGGGCGCCGCTGCTGCGCTTTGCGGACCTGGCCACCGACATCCAGCTGCTGGATTGGGCGCGCCGGCTCGCGCCCCTCATGCTCGATCGCCACCCCGAACTGGCGCGAAAGCACACGGCCCGCTGGTTGGGAGGAAAATCGGAGTACCTCAAGGCCTAAGGGTTGCGGGACAAGCCAGGAATATATGACCCTCACCGAATTGAAATACATAGTCGCCGTAGCCCGCGAGAAGCATTTCGGCAAGGCCGCCGAAGCCTGCTTCGTCTCGCAGCCGACGCTTTCGGTGGCGATCAAGAAGCTCGAGGAAGAGCTGGAGGTCAAGTTGTTCGAGCGCAGCGCCAACGAAGTCACCGTCACGCCGCTAGGCGAGGACATCGTGCGACAGGCCCAAAGCGTGCTCGAACAGGCGGCCAGCATCAAGGAAATTGCCAAACGCGGCAAGGATCCGCTCGCGGGGCCGTTGAAGCTGGGCGTGATCTACACCATCGGCCCCTACCTGCTTCCCGACCTGGTGCGCCAGGCGATTTCACGCACGCCGCAGATGCCGCTGATGCTGCAGGAGAACTTCACCGTCAAGCTGCTGGAGATGCTGCGCACCGGCGACATCGACTGCGCGATCATGGCCGAGCCGTTTCCCGACACCGGCCTGGCGGTGGCGCAGCTCTACGACGAGCCTTTCCTTGCGGCCGTGCCCAGCAATCACCCGCTGGCCGCAAAGAAGACCGTGACTTCGGCGGAACTCAAGAGCGAGACGATGTTACTGCTGGGTGCGGGCCACTGCTTTCGCGACCATGTGCTGGAGGTGTGCCCCGAGTTCGCCCGCTTCTCGAGTGATGCCGAAGGCATCCGCAAGAGCTTCGAAGGATCTTCGCTCGAGACGATCAAGCACATGGTGGCCGCCGGCATGGGCGTGACGCTGGTGCCTCGGCTGTCGGTGCCCAAGGAAGCGCTGGAGGTGCGGCCCAAACGGCGCAAGGAAGACCAGACCTTCGTCAAATACATCCCGTTCGACGGCGACCCGCCGACGCGACGCGTCGTGCTGGCGTGGCGCCGCAGCTTCACCCGCTACGAAGCGATCGCCGCGCTGCGCAACGCCATTTACGCCTGCGAGCTGCCCGGTGTGAAGCGGCTGTCGTGAGTTCCATCTTCGTCCAAACCCATTGCAATGAATACGCTGTGCCAACCCGGTATCTTCGATCCCATTCCCGCTGTCGCGCGCTACGTCGTTTTTTCCCTTAGCGAGAAGGGCGTGGACGCGCAGGCCATCAAGGATGCACTCTCGCGACTGTCGCCGCTCGCCAACGGCAGCGACGTGGTGCTCGGCATCGGGCCCTCGCTCGTGGCCGCGCTTGGAGCACAGGTATCGGGTCTGCACGAATTCCCAGACCTTTCGGGCCACGGCGTCAAGGTGCCGTCCACGCCCGGCACCTTGTGGTGCTGGGTGCGCGGCGATGACCTGGGTGACCTGCTGCACCTGACGCGAAAGGTCCAGAAGGCCTTGGCGCCGGAATTCGCGGTGCGTCACGTCGTCGATGCCTTCCGGCACGCGCTCGCCGAGAGCGGCCATGGGCGCGACCTGACGGGCTTCGAGGACGGCACGGAAAATCCGGTCGGCGAGGCGGCCGAGGAGGCTGCCTTCGTCCACGGCCAGGGCGAAGGCCTCGATGGTTCGAGCTTCGTGGCCGTGCAGCAGTGGGTCCACGACCTCGACGCCTTCGAGGCATTGGCGGACGACGAGCGCGACCATCACATAGGCCGGCGGCTGGCGGACAACGAGGAGATCGAGGGTTCGCCGGTGTCGGCGCATGTGAAGCGCACCGCGCAGGAAAGCTTCGACCCTCCGGCCTTCATGTTGCGCCGTTCCATGCCATGGATGATGAGCATGCAGGCGGGCCTGATGTTCGTGGCGTTTGGTCAATCGCTCTACGCTTTCGAGGCGCAGATGCGGCGCATGGCCGGCCAGGACGACGGCATCACCGATGCCATGTTCCGGATTTCGCGCCCGGTGAGCGGGGCTTATTTCTGGTGCCCGCCCCTGCGTGACGGCAAGCTGGACCTGCGCCGGATCGGCTTGTGATGCGCCCGTAATGTGCCCGTGATGCTGCGCGAGAAACTCGATCTCTACCTCGACCTGATTCGCTGGAGCCGCCCGGCGGGCTGGTTGCTGCTGCTGTGGCCGACGCTCAGCGCACTCTGGATCGCGGCGAACGGGTTTCCTGGGTGGCATCTGCTGGTGGTCTTTACGCTCGGCACGGTCCTCATGCGCAGCGCGGGGTGCTGCGCAAACGACGTGGCGGACCGCGAGTTCGACCGCCACGTGAAGCGCACCGCCCAGCGACCGGTGACTCGCGGGGCGGTTTCGGTGCGCGAAGCGCTGCTGCTGGGCGCCGCCTTGGCGCTGGCCGCGTTCGGCCTTGTGCTCACGACCAACGTGGCGACGATCGCATGGTCATTCGCGGCGTTGGCCATAGCATTGGTGTATCCCTACGCCAAGCGCTTCGTCTCCATGCCTCAGGCTGTGCTCGGCGTCGCCTTCAGCTTCGGCATCCCCATGGCATTCGCGGCCGTGCAATCAGCTGTGCCGCTGGTGGCGTGGGTGCTGCTGCTGGGCAACCTGTTCTGGGTGCTGGCCTACGACACGGAGTACGCCATGGTCGACCGGGACGACGACCTGAAGATCGGCATGAAGACATCGGCCATTACCCTGGGTCGCGCGGACGTGCCGGTCGTCATGCTGTGCTACGCCGCTTACCTTTGCATCTGGGCGGTGACGCTGGCGGGCCGGATTCCGC
Organism: Ramlibacter sp.; assembly: GCA_029237735.1. Classification (GTDB taxonomy): domain Bacteria; phylum Pseudomonadota; class Gammaproteobacteria; order Burkholderiales; family Burkholderiaceae_C; genus Ramlibacter. The sequence goes on from JAQZBU010000008.1 coordinate 118,037, forward strand.
TGGCGGTCGTCCTTGTTTCTACGGGGCTCGGCGCCGCCCAGGCGCTCTGGCACTTCTCGATGATCCGCGCTCGTGAGCGGGACGGCTGCTTCAAGGCATTCCGGGTGAACCACTGGCTGGGGTTCACGATGTTCGCCGGCGTCGTCGCGGGCTACGCGCTCAAGTAGTCAGCGGCCGAACTCGTCGCCCAGTTCCGCGGCACGCTGCCGCGCTGCGTGCATTGCCTTGATGAAAAAAGCCTGCACCTGGTCCTGCTCCAACGAGGTGATCGCCGCGTGAGTGGTGCCGCCCTTGGATGTCACGCGTTGGCGCAGCACTTCAGGCGGATCTTTGGAAGCCTGGGCGAGCGCGGAGGCGCCGGCGAAAGTGCCTACCGACAACTGATAAGCCTGCTCCCGCGTGAGGCCCATCTCCATGCCAGCCTGCGTCATGGCCTCCAGGAAGAAGAATACATAAGCTGGCCCAGAACCGGAAAGCGCCGTCACGGCATCCAGATCCGCCTCTTCTTTCACCCAGAGCAACGCACCCGTGGTTGCGATCACCTGCTCCACGCGCGCCTTGTCCGCGTCCGAAATGCCGGGCCGTGCATAGAGCGCCGTCATGCCCTTTCCGATGAGCGCGGGCGTGTTGGGCATCGAGCGAACGATGCGCTGCGTACCCAGCCACTGGGCAATACTGTCGGACCTTATGCCCGCCGCGACGCTCAAGTGCAACGCGGTGCCGGTATGGGCGCGGGCATTGCCAGCGGCGTCCTTGAAGGTTTGCGGCTTGACAGCCCAAACCACGATCGCGGCGCGTGCCAATGCGGGGCCAGCGTGGTCACGGGCCTCGATACCGAACTGGGCCCGCAGTTTCTGGCGCGCCTCCTCGGAGGGTTCGACGACCTCAATTTGCGCGGAGGGCAGCCCTTCGCGGATCAGGCCGCCCATGATGGCGCTGGCCATGTTTCCGCCGCCGATGAAGGCAACGGGCCCCTTCATCCGGGAGTCGATCGTGCTTGTCATCCCGCCAGTCTATCGCCGCCTTGCCGTGACGGAGGCTCGACTCGCACACCAGGTCGGTGAAAATGGGACGCATGAATCGAGAGTCACTGGTTTCCCGGCTGGCACGACCGACCACGTACGACGTGGCAATCATCGGTGGCGGCGCCACGGGGCTGGGTGTGGCCCTGGACGCGGCAGCGAGGGGCTATTCGGTGGTGCTGGTCGAAGCGCATGACTTCGCCAAGGGAACTTCGTCGCGCGCAACCAAACTTGTTCATGGGGGGGTGCGCTACCTGGCACAGGGCGATATCGCCTTGGTCCGGGAGGCATTGCACGAGCGAACAACGCTCCTGCATAACGCGCCCCACCTGGCGCAACCGCTGCCCTTCGTGATGCCCTCGTATCGGATCTGGGAAACGCCTTTCTACGGCGCGGGCCTCAAGATGTATGACGCGCTGGCCGGAAAAGCAGGCCTGGGCCCCACGGAGTTCCTGAGCAGGGCGCAGACCCTGGCCTGCCTGCCGACTGCCCGGGCGCAAGGGCTAAAGGGGGGAGTCAAGTACTGGGACGGCCAGTTCGACGACGCCCGATTGGCGCTGGCGCTCGCCCGCACCGCCGCCGCCCGCGGCGCGCTCGTGGTCAACTATTGCGCCGCAACGAGCCTGCGCCATGAGGGCGGCAAAATCGCCGGATTGAATTGCGAAGATCGCGAGACAGGGGCGGCCTACGAGTTGAGCGCTCGCTGCGTGATCAATGCGGCCGGCGTATGGGTGGACGAATTTCGGCAGCAGGACGGCCGGGCGATCGGCCGTCCCGTGACGGCGATGGTGGCACCGAGCCAGGGCGTGCACATCGTGGTGGACCGGGAATTCCTTCCGGGGGACCACGCATTGATGGTGCCGAAAACTGCTGACGGCCGAGTGTTGTTTGGCGTGCCGTGGCTAGGCAAGATCATATTGGGCACCACCGATACGCCACGGCAGGACCTCCCGGCCGAGCCGCGTCCGTTCAAGGAAGAGCTGCAGTTCATCCTCCAGGAATCCGGCCGCTATCTGAGCCGGGCGCCGTCGCAGGCCGACATCCGCAGCATGTGGGTGGGGCTAAGACCGCTGGTCAAGCGCCAGGGCGACGATGGCGACGATACCAAGGAGCTCAGCCGGGAGCATACGGTACTGGTAAGCCGCAGTGGTCTGGTCACCGTAACCGGCGGGAAGTGGACCACCTACCGTGCCATGGCCGAAGACGTGTTGGAAAAGTGCATGCAAAGCCGGCTCCTGGAGAGGACCAGGTCGGGAGTGACCACCAACTTGATTTTGATCGGTGGGGAGCACCCAAGTCGCCAGCAACCCCGGATGAGCGAGCCCCAGGGCCTGCACTCGTACGGTAGCGAGGCGGTCGCAGTGGCTGCGTTGCCGGGCGCCGATCGCGAGCTGGGCGCGGGCCTTACCGAGGCCATGGTACGTTTTGCCGCCCGTTCGGAATATGCACGGACGGTCGAGGACGTTCTGGCTCGCCGTTGCCGACTGTTATTCCTGGACGCGGCGCTCGCCGGCTCACTGGCAAGTGCGGTGGGTAGCCTGCTGAGGGCGGAAACCGGGGTCGATCCCCAAGTGAAGGCCTTCAAAGAACTGGCGCGCCTGTACCTCACCATGCCGATCTGAACGCGGCTGTTGACAGCCTCCTTCGGGTTTGCCATAATCGCGGGCTGCGCTTTAAAAGGCGCGGAAAAGACATGTGCCTTGCGGGGCGCATAACCGCCTAAGCGAAGGCGCCCTGAGTTGTTCATGGCGCCAACGACAGGCCCAAGACTGACCTGGTGGCTCGCCACTGGGTACAAGTTGGGAATATTTTGAAATGATCCAGACAGAATCCCGGCTCGAAGTCGCCGACAACACCGGTGCGAAGTCCGTTCTTTGCATCAAGGTGCTCGGCGGTTCCAAGCGTCGCTACGCAAGCGTTGGCGACATCATCAAGGTGAGCATCAAGGAATGTGCTCCGCGTGGCCGCGTCAAGAAGGGCGAGGTTTACAGCGCCGTGGTGGTTCGCACCGCCAAGGGTATCCGCCGTTCCGATGGCTCCCTGGTCAAGTTCGACGGCAATGCCGCCGTGCTGCTCAACAACAAGCTGGAGCCCATCGGCACCCGCATCTTCGGCCCGGTGACGCGCGAGCTGCGCACCGAGAAGTTCATGAAGATCGTGTCCCTGGCTCCCGAAGTTCTGTAAAGAAGGACGCGTCATGAACAAGATTCGCAAAGGCGACGAAGTCATCGTGCTCGCGGGCCGTGACAAGGGCAAGCGCGGCAAGGTCGTGCTGCGCAAGGACGACGACCACGTGGTCGTCGAAGGTATCAACCTGGTGAAGAAGCACACCAAGCCGAACCCCCTGAAGGGTTCGACCGGCGGGATCGTCGAGAAATCGATGCCCATCCACCAGTCCAACGTGGCGATCTACAACGCCGCCACGGGCAAGGCTGACCGCGTGGGAATCAAGGTGGACGGCGACAAGCGCGTTCGCATCTTCAAGTCCAGCGGCGACGAGATCAAGGCGGCATGACCATGGCACGACTGCAACAACACTATCGCGAGAAGGTGGCTCCGGAGCTGACCGCCAAGTTCGGCTACAAGTCGCCGATGCAGGTCCCGCGCCTGACCAAGATCACCCTGAACATGGGTGTCTCGGAGGCCGTCGCCGACAAGAAAGTGATGGACAACGCCGTGGGCGACCTCACCAAGATCGCCGGCCAGAAGCCGGTCGTGACCAAGGCCAAGAAGGCCATCGCCGGCTTCAAGATTCGCGAAGGGCAGGCCATCGGCACCATGGTCACGCTGCGTGGCGCCCGCATGTGGGAATTCCTGGACCGTTTCGTCACCGTGGCCCTGCCGCGCGTACGCGACTTCCGCGGCATTTCCGGCCGCGCTTTCGACGGCCGTGGCAACTACAACATCGGCGTGAAAGAGCAGATTATTTTCCCCGAGATCGAGTACGACAAGGTCGATGCCTTGCGCGGTCTCAATATCAGCATCACGACGACGGCCAAGACCGATGAAGAGTGCAAGGCGCTCCTGGCCGGTTTCCGTTTCCCGTTCAAGAACTGAGGTTCCCCGTGGCAAAAATGGCTTTGATCGAGCGCGAGCTCAAGCGAGACAAACTGGTCGCCAAGTACGCAGCGAAGCACGCGGAACTGAAGGCAATCGCCAACGACTTCAAGAAGAGCGACGAAGAGCGCGCGGCCGCCCGGCTGGCGCTGCAGAAGCTCCCGCGCAACGCCAACCCGACCCGCCAGCGCAACCGCTGCGCAATCACGGGTCGTCCGCGCGGCACGTTCAAGCAGTTCGGTCTGGCACGCGCCAAGATCCGCGAGATGGCCTTCACCGGCGACATCCCGGGGATGATCAAGGCCAGCTGGTAACCGGCAGGAGAGACAAATATGAGCATGAGTGATCCCATCGCCGACCTGCTGACCCGCATCCGCAACGCGCAGATGGTGGCCAAGGCTACGGTGTCGGTCCCATCTTCCAAGGTGAAGGTGGCCATTGCCCAGGTCCTGAAGGACGAGGGCTACATCGATGGCTTCCAGGTCAAGACCGAAGCCGGCAAGAGCGAACTTGAAATCGCCCTGAAGTACTATGCCGGCCGTCCGGTGATCGAGCGCATCGAGCGCGTGAGCCGTCCCGGCCTGCGCGTGTACAAGGGTGTGGGCGCCATTCCTCAGGTTCAGAACGGCCTGGGCGTGGCGATCGTCACCACGCCCAAGGGCGTGATGACCGACCGCAAGGCCCGCGCTACCGGTGTCGGTGGCGAAGTCCTCTGCTACGTCGCCTAAAGGGAAGGAATAGAAATGTCCCGAGTCGGAAAAATGCCGGTCGCCGTCCCGCAAGGCGTGGATGTGCAGATCAAGGATGACCAGATCAACGTGAAGGGCACGGGCGGCGCGCTGTCGCTGGCCCAGAACGCCCTGGTCAAGGTGACCAGCGAAGGCGGCAAGCTGAGTTTCGTTCCCGCGAACGATTCTCGCGAAGCCAACGCCATGAGCGGCACGATGCGCCAGCTGGTGAACAACATGGTGGTGGGCGTAACCAAGGGCTTCGAGAAGAAGCTGTCGCTGGTAGGCGTGGGCTACAAGGCTCAGGCGCAGGGCGCCAAGCTGAACCTGACGGTGGGCTACTCGCACCCCGTGAACATGGATATGCCCGCGGGCATCACGGTCGCCACCCCGACCCCGACGGAAGTCGTGGTCAAGGGCGCCGACCGCCAGCGCGTGGGCCAGGTGGCCGCTGAGATTCGTGCAACCCGTCCGCCCGAGCCCTACAAGGGCAAGGGGATCCGCTATGCGGACGAGAAGATCACGATCAAAGAGACCAAGAAGAAATAAGGAGCTGCAGCATGTTGACCAAAAAAGAGCAGCGTCTGCGCCGGGCCCGTCAAACCCGGATCCGCATTGCAACGCAAGGTGTCGCGCGCCTGACGGTGAATCGCACCAACCTGCACATCTACGCCTCGCTGATCTCCGGCGACGGCAGCAAGGTGCTGGCCACGGCCTCCACCGCGCAAGCCGACCTGCGCAAGTCACTCGGCGGCTCGGGCAAGGGCGGCAACACCGCCGCTGCCCAGCAGGTGGGCAGACTGATCGCCGAGAAGGCCAAGGCTGCCGGCGTCGAGAAGGTGGCATTCGACCGCGCAGGTTTTGCGTACCACGGCCGCGTCAAGGCGCTTGCCGATGCCGCCCGCGAAGCCGGCCTGCAGTTCTAACGGACACGGAAACACATCATGGCAAGAGTTCAGGCAAAAACCCAAGGTGACGGTCCCGAAGACGGGATGCGCGAAAAGATGATCGCGGTCAACCGCGTAACCAAGGTGGTGAAGGGTGGCCGTATTCTCGGCTTCGCGGCGCTCACCGTGGTTGGCGACGGAGATGGCCGCGTCGGTATGGGCAAGGGCAAGTCCAAGGAAGTGCCCGCCGCCGTTCAGAAGGCGATGGAAGAGTCGCGCCGCAACATGACCAAGGTGTCGCTCAAGAACGGCTCCATCCACCACACTGTGTACGGCCAATGGGGCGCGGCGCGCGTGATGATGTCGCCGGCTCCCCGAGGCACCGGCATCATCGCCGGCGGCCCGATGCGCGCTGTGTTCGAGGTGATGGGCATCACGGACATCGTGGCCAAGAGTCATGGTTCAACCAACCCCTACAACATGGTTCGCGCCACGTTCGACGCGCTGAAGAATGCCACCACCCCTTCGGAAGTGGCAGCCAAGCGTGGCAAGTCGGTCGAAGAGATTTTCGCCGCCTGACCGGAGCAAACAAATGGCAACCCAACAGAAAACCGTCAAGGTCCAGCTGGTTCGCAGCCCGATCGGCACCAAGCAATCGCACCGCGACACGGTGCGCGGCCTGGGCCTGCGCAAGCTGAACAGCGTGAGCGAACTGCAGGATACGCCCGCAGTGCGCGGCATGATCAACAAGATCGATTACCTGGTGAGGGTCCTCTGACCACACCCGGCTGAAAGAACGACATGGAACTCAACGGCATCAAGCCCGCAGCGGGCGCAAAACACGCGAAGCGCCGCGTCGGTCGCGGTATCGGCTCTGGTCTCGGCAAGACTGCCGGCCGCGGCCACAAGGGGCAAAAGTCCCGCGCGGGCGGCTATCACAAGGTCGGCTTCGAAGGCGGCCAGATGCCGCTGCAAAGGCGTCTGCCCAAGCGCGGCTTCAAGTCGCGCACCGGTAAATACAACGCCGAGGTGACCTTGGCCGCGCTCGAGCGGCTCGGCGCCGCGGAAGTGGACATGCTCTCGCTCAAGCAAGCCGGCCTGGTCGGCGAGCTGATCAAGGTTGTCAAGGTCATCAAGTCTGGCGAGCTGAAGAAAGCCGTCAAGCTGACGGGCATCGGCGCGACCGCCGGCGCCAAGGCTGCCATCGAGGCAGCCGGTGGCAGCGTGGCCTGAATTAGAAGAACCGAAGGACTGTCATAGTGGCAACTAGCGCTGCACAAATTGCGAAGACCGGTAAGTACGGCGACTTGCGTCGCCGGCTGGTCTTCCTGCTGCTCGCGCTGGTCGTGTACCGCATCGGCGCGCACATCCCCGTCCCCGGCATCAACCCCGACCAGCTCGCGCAGCTGTTCAAGGGTCAGCAGGGCGGCATCTTGAGCCTGTTCAACATGTTCTCGGGCGGCGCGCTGTCGCGCTTCACCGTGTTCGCGCTGGGCATCATGCCGTACATCTCGGCTTCGATCATCATGCAGTTGCTGACCTACGTTGTACCGACGTTCGAGCAGCTGAAGAAAGAGGGCGAAGCCGGCCGCCGGAAAATCACGCAATACACCCGCTACGGAACGTTGGGCCTGGCGCTGTTCCAGTCGCTGGGCATCGCCATGGCGCTGGAAGGCTCGGCCGGTCTGGTAATGAACCCAGGCTTCGGCTTCCGCATGACGGCAGTCATCAGCCTCACGGCAGGGACCATGTTCCTGATGTGGCTGGGCGAGCAGATCACCGAGCGAGGCCTCGGGAACGGTATCTCGATCCTGATCTTTGCCGGCATTGCGGCGGGCCTGCCCAGCGCGATCGGCGGCTTGCTCGAATTGGTGCGCACCGGCGCAATGAGCATCCTCGTGGCAGTGTTCATCGTGGCGCTGGTCGCCCTTGTTACGTACTTCGTGGTGTTCGTCGAACGCGGCCAGCGCAAGATTCTGGTTAACTACGCACGCCGGCAGGTGGGCAACAAGGTTTATGGCGGCCAGTCGTCACATCTGCCGCTCAAGCTGAACATGGCCGGCGTGATCCCGCCGATTTTCGCGTCTTCCATCATCTTGTTGCCCGCCACCGTTGTGAGCTGGTTTTCCACCGGCGACTCCATGCGCTGGCTGAAGGATATCGCCGGCACGTTGTCGCCCGGCCAGCCGATCTACGTGATGTTGTACGCGAGCGCCATTATCTTTTTCTGCTTCTTCTACACGGCGCTGGTGTTCAACAGCCGCGAGACGGCGGACAACCTGAAGAAAAGCGGTGCGTTCATTCCCGGTATCCGTCCCGGTGAGCAGACGGCTCGCTTTATCGACAAGATCCTGGTCCGGCTGACGCTGGCGGGTGCTGTGTACATCACCTTCGTGTGTCTGCTCCCGGAGTTCCTGATCCTGAAATACAACGTGCCGTTCTATTTTGGCGGTACCTCCCTGCTGATCATTGTGGTCGTGACGATGGACTTCATGGCCCAGGTACAGAACTATTTAATGTCGCAGCAATACGAATCGCTGCTGAAGAAAGCTAATTTCAAGACCTCGCTTGGCGGCTGACAACGACATGGCAAAAGACGATGTCATCCAGATGCAGGGTGAGGTTGTGGAGAACCTGCCGAACGCGACGTTTCGCGTAAAGCTGGAAAACGGGCACGTGGTGCTCGGACATATTTCGGGAAAGATGCGGATGCACTACATCCGGATCCTCCCTGGTGACAAGGTCACCGTTGAATTGACGCCTTACGACTTGTCGAGGGCGCGGATTGTGTTTCGGGCTAAGTAATTTTTTTGGCCAGATTGAGTTTTAGGAGAACGATATGAGAGTTTCGGCTTCGGTCAAGAAAATTTGCCGCAACTGCAAGATCATCCGCCGCAAGGGCATTGTTCGCGTGATCTGCACGGATCCGCGTCACAAGCAGCGCCAAGGCTGAGCACAGAGTTTTAGAGGACGAACATGGCACGTATCGCTGGCATCAACATTCCGCCGCATCAGCACGCCGAAATCGGCCTGACGGCGATTTTCGGCATTGGCCGCACCCGCGCTCGCAAAATCTGCGAAGCCACGGGCATCCCGTATTCGAAGAAGGTCAAGGACCTGACCGACAGCGATCTGGAAAAGATTCGCGACCAGATCGGTCAGTTCACGATCGAGGGCGACCTGCGCCGCGAAACGACCATGAATATCAAGCGCTTGATGGACATTGGTTGCTACCGGGGTTTCCGCCATCGCCGCGGCCTGCCCATGCGCGGCCAACGCACCCGCACCAACGCGCGCACCCGTAAGGGCCCGCGTAAGGCCGCTCAGGCCCTCAAGAAATAATCGGGAAAGAGATAAGTCATGGCAAAAGCTCCCGCCAGTAACGCCGCCCAGCGCGTGCGCAAGAAGGTCCGCAAGAACGTGTCTGACGGCGTCTGCCACGTGCACGCGTCCTTCAACAACACGATCATTACGATCACCGACCGCCAGGGCAATGCCCTGTCGTGGGCGTCCTCGGGCGGCCAGGGTTTCAAGGGTTCGCGCAAGTCGACCCCCTTCGCCGCCCAGGTCGCCTCTGAAGTTGCAGGTCGCGCCGCGATCGAGCAAGGCATCAAGAACCTCGACGTCGAGATCAAGGGCCCCGGCCCGGGTCGCGAGTCGTCGGTGCGCGCGCTGGCCGCACTGGGCATCCGTATCACGTCGATCGCCGACGTGACCCCGGTTCCCCACAACGGCTGCCGCCCGCAGAAGCGCCGGCGTATTTAAAGTTTCTTAACCAAGCCCACCGCCGGCGACCCATGGGTTGCCGGCTCCCGCAGCAATAGGCTGCGGTAGAGATGACAAAGGAAGCAAAGTGGCACGTTACCTCGGCCCCAAGGCCAAACTCTCACGCCGTGAAGGCACCGACCTGTTCCTGAAGAGCGCGCGCCGCTCCATCAGCGACAAGTCCAAGTTCGACTCCAAGCCTGGCCAGCACGGCCGTACTTCCGGCCAGCGCACCTCCGATTTCGGCCTGCAGCTGCGCGAGAAGCAGAAGGTTAAGCGCATGTACGGCATCCTGGAGCGCCAGTTCCGCCGTTACTTCGAGGAGGCCGACCGCCGCAAGGGCAACACCGGCGCCAACCTGCTGTTTATCCTCGAGTCCCGCTTGGACAACGTGGTGTACCGCATGGGCTTTGGCTCCACTCGCGCCGAAGCGCGCCAGTTGGTGTCGCACAAGGCCGTCACGGTGAACGGCCAGCCGGTGAACATCCCGTCCTACCTGGTCAAGACCGGCGATGTGATCGCTATCCGCGACAAGTCGAAGAAGCAGAACCGCATCGTCGAGGCGCTGCAACTGGCCCAGCAAGTCGGAATTCCGGCTTGGGTGGAAGTGAATGCCGACAAGGCCGAAGGCACCTTCAAGAAGGTCCCGGACCGCGACGAGTTTGCCGCCGACATCAACGAATCGCTGATCGTCGAGTTGTATTCGCGGTAACGGTCCGCGGATGACAAAACGAGGCAGCTTTGCCGCCTCGTCCTTGAGTTTTTTGTTCCCTGCGCTTGGGGCACCGCGCGCGGGGCACTTCACCAGCCTTACCGGTGTAACGAGCCGGGGGTATTGAGAGGAAGTCCTGAATGCAAACCAACCTGCTGAAACCCAAAGCCATCAATGTGGAACAGCTTGGCACGAACCGCGCCAAGGTGACCTTGGAGCCCTTCGAGCGCGGCTATGGCCATACGCTCGGAAATGCCCTGCGTCGCGTTTTGCTTTCGTCGATGGTGGGTTATGCGGCGACCGAAGTGACGATCGCCGGCGTTCTGCACGAGTACTCGTCGATCGACGGCGTCCAGGAAGACGTCGTCAGCATCTTGCTGAACCTCAAGGGCGTGGTGTTCAAGCTCCACAACCGTGATGAAGTCACCCTCTCCCTGCGCAAGGACGGCGAGGGCGTCGTCACTGCGGCCGATATCCAGACCCCGCACGACGTTGAGATCATCAATCCCGACCATGTAATTGCCCACCTGTCGCAAGGCGGCAAGATCGATATGCAGATCAAGGTCGAGAAGGGCCGCGGCTACGTGCCTGGCACGATGCGCCGCTACGCCGACGAGCCGACCAAGTCGATCGGCCGGATCGTGCTGGACGCCTCGTTCTCGCCGGTCAAGCGAGTGAGCTACATCGTTGAAAGCGCCCGCGTCGAGCAGCGTACCGACCTCGACAAGCTCGTCGTGGAGATCGAAACCAATGGCGCCATCACTGCCGAAGACGCGGTGCGCGCATCGGCCAAGATCCTGGTGGAGCAACTCGCGGTCTTCGCCCAACTCGAGGGCAGCGAACTTGCCGCATTCGACCAACCGGTACAGCGCAGCTCGCAGCAGTTCGACCCGATCCTGCTGCGCCCCGTCGACGAGCTTGAGCTCACCGTGCGTTCGGCCAACTGCCTGAAGGCCGAGAACATCTATTACATCGGTGATCTGATCCAGCGCACCGAGAACGAGTTGCTCAAGACCCCGAACCTGGGCCGAAAGTCGCTCAACGAAATCAAGGAAGTGCTCGCGTCTCGCGGCCTGACCTTGGGCATGAAACTGGAGAGCTGGCCTCCGGCTGGCCTCGACAAGAGGTAATCAAGGAGAGAACAAGGCAGCAGTCGGCCGCCTTGTCCTTCGATGGTGAACGTGCAGTACCTGATCCGGCTGCATGAATTATTAGGTAAGGAAAGGAATACACCATGCGTCACGGCCACGGCCTTCGTAAACTCAACCGCACGAGCGAGCACCGTCTCGCCATGCTGCGCAACATGATGAATTCACTGCTTCAGCACGAAGTCATCAAGACCACAGTCCCCAAGGCCAAGGAACTGCGCCGCGTCGTCGAACCCATGATCACCCTCGCCAAGGAACCGACGGTTGCTAACAAGCGGCTCGCTTTCAACCGCCTTCGTGACCGTGACATCGTGACCAAGCTGTTCGGCGAACTCGGCCCGCGCTACCAAGCGCGCCCGGGCGGATACACGCGAATCTTGAAGATGGGCTTCCGTGTTGGCGACAACGCGCCGATGGCACTGGTCGAACTGGTGGACCGCCCCGAGACTGCAGCCGATAGCGAAGCCCCTACAGGCGAATGACCTAAGCATTCGCGATATAATTACATCCTTGACGCGCGGTGGAGCAGCCTGGTAGCTCGTTGGGCTCATAACCCAAAGGTCGCAAGTTCAAATCTTGCCCGCGCAACCAACATTCAAGCGGTTTCCGCTCAAGACAACGCCCACTTTCCGGTGGGCGTTTTTTTTGCGGGCAGCGGCAATTTGCCAACGGCGCACGCGTGTCACGACCCGCGCAACTCCTCCCGCCAGTTGGCACGATCAGATGAACAGCGCCCGCGCCAGGCCCTCCTGCAAATCGCGCGCAGTTGCGTAGCCGCTATTCGAGAAGGAATAAACGGACACCATTTTTGCCACGCGAGGATGGCTGTCTCGGAAGGGGAGAGGCTGGGAACGCGCGATTGTCCGCAGTGCGGTCGCTCGCAAGAAGGGACATCTGGTGCGGCTGGCGGGGATCGAACCCACGACCCTTGGCTTCGGAGGCCAATACTCTATCCACTGAGCTACAGCCGCATCTGTCGGAATGCGAGTGTGCATTATCTCCGAAGCGGCAAGCCCACGTTTGAAGCCCGCCGACCCGACGGGTTGATCTGACCCGTTAGCTATAATCAAAGGTTGATTTTTACGCCCGAACATTTGAGGACGCCATGAGCGATAGCACGCAGGAAGAAGCCCACACCGGCCCGATCAAGACCCCGAAACAGCTGCTTCTTGCTGTCCTCTTCGCATTCGTCGTTCCCGTCTTCATCATCATCGGTTTGGTGGCCTATGTGGTGGCGGAGAACAAGCCGGCCGGCAGCACCCAGGCAGAGAGCCAGGCGTTGGGCGGTGTGACGGCACAGGACACCGAGAAAGGCGTGGCCGAGCGCATCCGCAAGGTCGGCATGGTCGAGATTCGCGATGCCAACCGTCCACTCAAGGGTGGCGAGGAGGTCTTCAAGGCCCAGTGCACCGCTTGCCATACGCCAGGTGCGGCCGGCGCCCCGAAGATCGGCGATGTCCCGGCCTGGGCAGCGCGCATCCGCACCGGCTTCGATGCCCTCGTGCAGTCGTCACTCAAGGGCAAGGGCGCCATGCCAGCCCAGGGCGGCGGCGACTTCAACGACACGGAGATCGCGAGGGCCGTCGCCTACATGGCCAACGCCAGCGGTGCAAAGTTCGCGGAGCCCAGCGCGCCCGCGTCCGCGGCGCCCACGGCTGCCGCTTCAGCTGCGGCTACAGTCCAGACGGCGGCTACTGCGGCCGCTGCTGCGCCGGCTGCACCCTCGGCTCCCGTTGCGGCCGCGCCTGCAGCAGCTGCGCAAACCGCGGTGGCAGGAGCAGGCGCCGGTGGAGAGGCGCTGTACAAGCAGGCTTGCTTCGCCTGCCACGCCACCGGGGCCGCCAATGCGCCCAAGCTAGGCGACAAGGCCGCATGGGCGCCGCGCATCAAGCAAGGCATGCCGGCCATGATGCAGTCGGCCCTGAAGGGTAAGGGCGCCATGCCGCCGAAGGGCGGCTCGACCGCGCCGGACGCCGACGTGCAGGCCGCCGTTGAATACATGGTCAACGCGTCGAAGTAACACGCGTCCAAGTGAAAAGGCCGGTTGTTGACCGGCCCTTTTTTAGGCGAGTGCCGACGCCTGCCGCAGCGCGGATGGGCTGCGCACGTAGCCGAAGCGTCCCGGCAAGTCGCAGGCGGCCATTTCCTCGGGTGTCCACAAGCCCTGCTCGATGGCGACGGCTGCCTGGCCGACATCGAGCGTGTGCACCAGACCGAAACCAAGGTCGCAGTCGAGGTACAGCCGGCCGACTTCATCCATCAAGCAGCGCCGAGGTTCGGCGGCTTGGCCGGTGTGCGCCGTAACGCCGTGGTCCGGACCCAGCCGCCAGACAAACGGGGCGACTTCGAGTTCTACATACACGCGCTGCGGTCCGTTCTGGAAATACCACTGCCCTTGCACATCGTGGTCGTAGTTGCGGTGGATGAACTCGATTAGTTTTTCGTGCCGCAGCACCGAGCCCTTGCTTTGAGGGAACGAGCCGGCGGCCTGCGCGCGATCGTCGCGCATGTACCAGGCGCCGCGCGCGTCCAGGCCCAGCCACCCGTAGCAGTGCGGCACGTTGGGCCACTTGGCGATCGCTTGGCGGACGATGTCATCCATGATGGGACTTATTATCCGCCGCGCACGCTGCGATGTGGACTGGTACGGAGATCTTGTATCAAGCTCAGCGGTGCGCCGCGCACAAACAAAAAAGGCGCCGCTATCGGCGGCGCCTTGTAAACGACATCTCGTGGGACGCCTGAAACGAAATCTTTTCGATATTCTGGGGTTGTCTCCTCGGTCCCTCGCCCTCGCGGGCCCTTCACGCCCGCATGCGAGTGGATGCACTCTACCCCACGCACCGCCGCAGTGCATCAGGATTTTCCCCCCCTGAGTGGTAGCGTGTGGCGGGGGTGGCGGTGGCGGCGCGCCGGCCCCGGCAACACCTCAAGCCGTGGTGATCACTCAGGCTACGCTGAGCGGTGGCTTGTCCATAGCAATCGTCAGCGGAGGCCTCACGTCGATCCCGGCAAAGCCAGTGCTGCACGCCCGCAGGTCCATCGAGCCGACGTCGCTTGCGGGGGGCTTGAACGAAGCTTCATTGCTGGCGCTGCCGGGGGTACGCTGACGCAGCCCGGCGTGGGCGTTGCCTTGGGTCGAAGAGCCCGTGAAGTTGGAGGCCGAAGCGCAGGGGCGCACGAGCGCGCGGCACAGGCTATCGGTCGACTACGAGGGACTTTGCGATGAATCGGTCCTGCAGGGCGGTCTCCGCAATGAACTCAGCCTGCCCTCAGCCGCCGGTTCTAGGCCGTCCGCGCACCGGCTTCGAGGATCCACTCCGCAGCCTTCTCGGCCATCATCAAGACCGGCGAATTGGTATTGCCGCTGGTTATGGTCGGCATGGCGCCCGCGTCCACCACGCGCAGGCCGGCGATGCCGCGGACACGCAAGCGTGAGTCGAGCACGGCCATCGGGTCGTCGTCGCGTCCCATCTTCGTGGTGCCCACCGGGTGGAAGATCGTGGTGGCAATGTCGCCGGCCAGGCGCGCCAGTTCCTCGTCGCTTTGGTACTGTAGCCCGGGCTTCCATTCCTGCGGTTCGTACTTCGCCAGCGCAGGCTGCGCCACGATGCGACGCGTCACGCGCAGTGAGTCGGCGGCCACCTTGCGGTCTTCGGGCGTGCTCAGGTAATTGGGCGCTATCGCAGGCGCGTCCTCGAACTTGCCGCTGCGAATACGAACGCTGCCCCGGCTCGTCGGGTTGAGGTTGCAGACGCTGGCGGTGAAAGCATTGAACGAGTGCAGCGGCTCACCGAATGCATCGAGGCTAAGCGGCTGCACGTGGTATTCGATGTTGGGATAGGCAAAGTCGGGCGAGCTGCGCGTGAACGCACCGAGCTGCGAGGGCGCCATGCTCATTGGGCCGCTGCGCTTGAACCCGTATTCGAGGCCGATCTTCATCTTCCCCCACCAGCTGTTGGCCAGCGTGTTCAACGTCGTCACCCCGTTGACCTTGAACACTGCGCGGATCTGCAGGTGATCCTGCAGGTTTTCGCCCACGCCCGGCAAATCGTGCAAAACGGGAATGCCGTGCTGCGCGAGAAGCCCAGCCGGGCCGATCCCCGAGAGTTGCAGGATCTGCGGAGAGCCGATGCTGCCGGCACTGAGGAGCACTTCCTGCTCGGCACTGACCGTGACCATTTCGTTGCCGGTCCAAACATGCGCACCTGTGCATCGCTTGCTGCCGTCCGGCTGCTGCTCGATGACCAGGCGCATCACCTGCGCCGAAGTCCACATCTCGAAGTTCGACCGACCGTAGCAGATCGGGCGCAAGAACGCCTTCGCTGTATTCCAGCGCCAGCCGCTCTTCTGGTTCACCTGGAAGTACCCCACGCCCTCGTTGTCGCCGCGATTGAAATCCTCGGTGTGCGGGATGCCGGACTCCTGCGCTGCCTTTGCAAATGCGTCGAGGATGTCCCAGCGCAGGCGCTGGCGCTCCACGCGCCATTCGCCCCCTTCGCCGTGGGCCGCATCGGCGCCCTTGTAATAGTCCTCGTGCTTCTTGAACGCCGGCAGGCAGTTCTGCCAGCTCCAGTTGGCGTCGCCTGTGGCCTGGGCCCAACTGTCGTAATCGCGGGCCTGCCCGCGCATGTAGATCATGCCGTTGATGCTGGAGCAGCCGCCCAGCGTCTTGCCGCGCGGGTAGCGCAGTTGCCGCCCGTTAAGTCCGGCATCGGGCTCGGTGTTGTAGAGCCAGTCGGTGCGAGCGTTACCGATGCAATAGAGATAGCCCACCGGGATGTGGATCCAATGGTAGTCGTCCTTGCGCCCCGCTTCGAGCAGCAGGACCCGCTTCGATGGATTGGCGGAGAGCCGGTTGGCCAGCAGGCAGCCGGCGGTGCCGGCACCGATGATCACGTAATCGAAGGAGGTATCGCTCATCCGTCGAGCTTACTGCGCGGCGCTTACTTCGCCGTGGGCATGACGAACTCGGCGCCTTTGGAAATGCTCTCCGGCCAGCGCTGCATGATCGACTTTTGCTTGGTGTAGAAGCGCACGCCTTCCTCGCCGTAGGCATGCATGTCCCCAAACAGGCTCTTCTTCCAGCCGCCGAAACCATGCCACGCCATCGGCACCGGGATCGGCACGTTGATGCCGACCATGCCCACCTGTACCCGGCGGCTGAACTCGCGCGCCACGTTGCCGTCGCTCGTGAAGCAGGAAACGCCGTTGCCGTACTCGTGCGAATTGACCAGGTCCACCGCCGCGGCGAGGTCCTTCACGCGCACGCAGCCCAGCACCGGGCCGAAGATTTCCTCCTTGTAGATCTTCATGTCGGGCGTCACGTTGTCGAACAGCGTGCCGCCGATCCAGAAACCGTTGTCGCATCCCGCTCCGGCTTTCGCGGCCTCGAACTTGCGGCCGTCGACCACCAGCTTTGCGCCTTCGCTCTCGCCCTGGCCGATATAGCCGGTGATGCGGCTCGCTGCGGCGGCGCTGACGATAGGGCCCATCTCGGCATCGAGCTCGGTACCGTTCTTGATTTTCAGCTGCCGCGTGCGCTCAGCCAGCAGGGGCATGACGCGGTCCGCGGCGTCGCCCACCAACACGCCCAGCGAGATCGCCATGCAGCGCTCGCCCGCGGAGCCGAACGCCGATCCGATCAGCGCATCGACCACCTGGTTCATGTCGGCGTCGGGCATCACCACCATGTGGTTCTTCGCGCCGCCGAGCGCCTGCACACGCTTGCCGTGACGGGCGCCTGTCTCGTAGATCTTCTGCGCGATGGGCGTTGAGCCGACAAACGAGATTGCCTTCACGCCGGGGTGTTCAAGCAGCGCATCGACCGCCTCCTTGTCGCCCTGCACGACGTTGAACACACCATCCGGCAGTCCCGCCTCCTTCAGCAGGCGAGCCATCATCAACGAGGCCGAAGGATCGAGGGGGCTGGGCTTGAGGATGAAGCAGTTCCCGGCGGCGATCGCCACCGGGTACATCCACATGGGCACCATCACCGGGAAGTTGAAGGGAGTGATGCCGGCCACCACACCCAACGGTTGGCGCATCGTCCAGTTGTCCATGCCAGTGGACACCTGATCGGTGTAGTCGCCCTTGAGCAGCTGAGGGATGCCGCAGGCGAACTCAATGATGTCGATGCCGCGGGACACTTCGCCTTGCGCATCCGTGAAGACCTTGCCGTGCTCGGCAGTGATTGCATGGGCCAGCGCATCGCGGTCGCGGTTCACGAGTTCAAGGAACTTGAACATCACCCGTGCGCGGCGGATCGGGGGCATGTCGGCCCAAGACGGGAACGCGGCCTGCGCGGCCGCAACGGCAGCATCGACCTCGGCGCCATTCGCCAGTGCCACCTTGCCGGTCACGGCGCCTGTGGCGGGATTAAAGACATCGGCGCGGCGGCCGCTCTGGCCGGGCACTGTCTTACCTGCGATCCAGTGTTCGATCGATGCGGTGGCGACTTGCGCCAGGGATTTGTCGGGGGCGTTCATGCGGATGGCTTTCTCGGAGAAGGTAACTGCGGAGAATTCCAGTCTATGCCTGCCCAGGTGCTTTGCAAATAGATGGAACTTGACTACATTGTTCATTTTATTGAACAGTTGTCCCTATGGCTACTCTGGCCACCCCCGTCTTTGCAGACCTGCACCTGCTCACGGTGTTGTCCCAAACCCGCAGCTACACCCCGGCCGCGAGAAGACTGGGCGTGTCCAAGGCATCGGTCAGCATGCGCATCGCCGAGCTG
The DNA here is from genome assembly GCA_029237735.1 of Ramlibacter sp. Classification (GTDB taxonomy): domain Bacteria; phylum Pseudomonadota; class Gammaproteobacteria; order Burkholderiales; family Burkholderiaceae_C; genus Ramlibacter. Next base: position 136,095 of record JAQZBU010000008.1, read on the forward strand.
GAACGCGCCGCTGGCGTGCCGCTGGTGCGGCGCACCACGCGGTCGGTGGGGCTGACGGAGGCGGGGCAGCAACTGGTCGACGAGACACAGGGTGCGTTCACCCGGATCGAACAGAGTTTTTCCGGCATCAAGGACCTCGCGGGCACACCGCGCGGCCTGGTCCGCGTCACCGCGCCGGTAGCGCTGGGCCGCCAGCACATCGCGCCGTTACTGGCGGGATTTCTCAGGGCCCTTCCGGACATCCGGCTCGAACTCGACCTGACGGACCGTTTTGTCAACCTCGCGCAGGAAGGCTTCGACCTGGCGATCCGCCACACCCACGCGCCGCCCGACACCCACGTCGCATGGGCCCTTTGCGAGACGCGGTCGCTACTGGTGGCGAGCAGCGATTACCTGCGCCGCCGCGGCACGCCGGCTCATCCCAACGACCTCGCAGCGCACCAGTGCGTGTTGTACCTCCGCGATGGGGCGGGGCAGAGCTGGTCGTTCGAGCGGGAGGCCGGCCGCAAAGGCGCCGAACGCGTGAGCGTGCCGGTGAGCGGGCCTCTGCGCGCGAACAACAGCGAAGTACTGCGCGAGGGCGTGCTGGGCGGGCTGGGCATCGGCCTGCTGCCGGATTTCACCGCCGCGCAGCACCTGGGGGAGCGCCGGCTGGTGGAGGTGTTGCCGCAATGGCAGCCGCGCGGGTTCTTTGGGGACCGGCTCTACGCGATCCGGCCATGGGCGCCCCAAGTGCCCCGCGCCGTGCAATGCTTCGTCGACCACCTGCGCCAGTCGCTGGCTCGAGGGTTCCTGGCGGCCTAGTGACGCTCGCCCTGGAGTTGCCAGCTCGCCGGCACTTGCACTGGCATCGACAGCAGGATCTGCGCCATGCCCTTGCCCAAGGGATCGTTGCGCAGCGAGGCCATGCCACCGCCATCCAGCGCGCGGGTGCACACGAAGTTCATGGCGTGGATGCCGGGTACGTCGAAGCGCGTGACGGTGCCTTGCACCAAGTGCGCCAGCCATTGCGCGACGCGCGCTTCGGTGAGCTGCTCGCGCAACACGGTCAGCCACTCGGGGCGACGCGCGATGATCCCGATATTGGAGGTGTCGCCCTTGTCGCCGCTGCGGCCCCACGCCACACGGACGAGGGGCACCTCGATCATGGGACCGGTGGCCGTCTCCTCGCGCGCGGGGTCGGCAGCGGCGGGCGCGGGCACAGCGGGCTGGCCCGCTGGCACGGCCACGGGCGTGATGCGATCGCCGATCGCCACCGCAGGCGCAACGCGGCGCTTGTCCAGCGGGAAAGCGAACTGTTTGATGGCTGGCGATGGCTTGGGCCTGCCGTCCGCACCCGTGGTGCCCGGCGACCAGGATGTGCCGGCCGGGGCGATCTCGCGCGCGAACAGCTCCAGCGCCGCCTTGTGTGGATGCATCGCCGACACGCGCAGCACTGCCTCACGCACGTCGCAGGTGCGTGCATGCAGCCCGAAGTTGCCTTGCTCCGAACCCAGTACCTCGATCAGCGTGCGGGTGAAGTCCGCAAACCCATGCTGAGCGAAGAGTTCGCGCGTCCGCTCGAGGATCGCCTCGCCGGTGCGCCGGGCTTTTCGTGCAGCGTCGAGACCTACGATGGTCAGCTGCGCGCTGCAACGGAACCCGTCCATGTAGGTGGCCGACACTTTGTAGGCAGGCCCGGGCGCAAGTCCGCGAGCACCCTGCACGAGCACGCGATGCTCGCCCACCGCCTGCAGCGTGACCCCGCTGAAATCGCATGTGACGTCCGGCAGCAGGTAGCGCTGCGGATCGCCGATCTCGTAGAGCATCTGCTCGGCGATCACCGCCGGGTTCACCAGCCCACCCGTGCCCGGCGGCTTGGTGGCAACGAAGCTGCCGTCGGCTCGGCATTCGATGACCGGATAACCGATGTGCGCCCAGTCCGGCACGCTTTCCCAGTCGGTATGCAGCCCGCCAGTGGCCTGGCAGCCGCACTCGATGATGTGGCCAGCCAGGCAGCCTTGGGCAAGCCGGTCGTAATCGGCCGTTTCCCATCCGAATTCGTACATCAAGGCGCCTAGCGTGACAGCGCTGTCCACGCAGCGACCAGTGATCACCACTTGAGCGCCGTCCGCCAGCGCCTGCCGCACCGGCAGGGCACCCAGGTAAGCATTGGCAGTGAGGAGCCTGGCGGGTAGTTCAGCGCCACTTTGCATCTCCGTGACGCCTTCTCCCCGCAACTGCGGCACGAGCGGCATCACGTCGTCGCCCTGGACCACCGCGATCTTGAGGGTCAGACCCTGTTCAGTCGCCAGCGCTGCGATGGCCTGCGCGCAGGCCTGCGGGTTGACCCCGCCCGCGTTGCTGATCACCTTGATGCCTTGCGCTGCCACGTCCTTCAGGATCGCCTTCATCGTAATGGCGACGAAATCGGTCGCGTAGCCCAGGCTGGGATCCTTCGAGTGCGCCGCCGCGAGGATGGACATGGTCAGCTCGGCGAGGTAATCGAATACCAGGTAGTCGACCTTCCCCACATTTACCAGTTGCGGCGCGCCCACGCTGCTGTCGCCCCAGAAGCCCGACGCGCCGCCGATGCGAACGCTGCGTTCGTTCTCGCTCATCCGGATTTCCTCATCGTTGATGCTTTATACCCGTCACTGCATATTTGGCCAGTCCCTGCTGCGCCATGCTGGAGAAGCCCGGCCGTTTCCTACAGCCGGCAAGCGGCTCTGCAGTTAGGATGGCGGCTCCACCCTGGATGCACCACCGTCTTCATGCCGGATTTCACGCCCCGCCTCGAGCAGCAGACTGCCCCGGAAGGCGTGCGCCTGCGGGTGCTGGGCCAGTGGACGGCGGCGCAATTTGCGCAGCCGCGGCTTCTGAAGGTCCTGCGGGCAGGGTTGGCGGGCACCTCGGCGCAGCAAGCGTGGGACCTGAGCCAGGCCGAACAGCTGGATCACGTGGGCGCCCAGTTGCTGTGGGACCAATGGGGCGGGGAGTGGCCGTCGAACCTGGAGCTGTTGCCGCAGCAGAAAGCCGTGCTGGAACGTGTCGCCCGGTTCACGGTGGCGCCTCGCAAGCCGCGAAAGACGACATGGATGGGCAGCTATCTGGCGTTGGGCGCGTGGGTGCTTTACGCAGGCGATCACGTCAAGTCGTTTGTGCGCCTGATCGGTCAGCTCGCGCTCAACCTGGGCACGCTCGCGCGTGCGCCGCATGAAGGCCCCTGGCGCGATCTCACGGGTCACATCTACCGCATTGGCGCAACGGCCTTGCCGATCACGGCGTTGGTGGGCTTCCTGATCGGGGTGGTGCTGGCGTATCTCACGTCGCAGCAGCTGCGACAGTTCGGCGCGGATGCCTACATCGTCAATATCCTGGGCATCGCGCTCATCCGCGAGCTCGGCCCCATGCTGGCCGCGATCCTGATCGCAGGGCGCTCGGGCTCCGCCATTACTGCACAGATCGGCGTCATGCGCGTCACGGACGAGCTCGACGCGATGCGCGTCATGGGCATCTCGCACAGCTTCCGCCTCGTCATGCCCCGGGCGATGGCCCTCGCCGTCGCGATGCCGCTGATCAGCGTGTGGACGACGCTCTGCGCGCTGGCCGGCGGGATGCTGGCGGCGGATGTTTCGCTGGGCATCACGCCGACTTTCTTCCTCAATGCGCTCCCACAGGCAGTGAGCATCGGCAACCTGGGGCTGGCGACCAGCAAATCGGTGGTGTTCGGCGTGCTGATTGCGCTTATCGGCTGCCACTTCGGCCTTCGCGTGCAGCCGAACACCCAAAGCCTCGGCGAGGGCACGACAGCCTCGGTGGTCTCGTCGATCACAGTGGTGATTCTCGTGGACGCGTTGTTCGCCGTGTTGTTCAAGGAAGTGGGTATCTGATGGCGGACGACCTCGTGGCTACCGAGCTTCCCGCCAGCGGGGCGCCAATGGTGGACATCCGAAAGCTCTGGTCGGTGTTCGAGACACCCGAGAAGCGCTTCGTCGTCCACCAGGATCTGGACCTCAAGGTGGAGCGCGGCGAAGTGCTGTCCATCGTGGGCGGCTCGGGCAGTGGCAAGACGGTGCTGCTGCGACAGATCCTGGGGTTGGAGACGCCCACCAAGGGCGAGATTTTCGTGCTCGGCCAGCCGGTGGGCCAGCTGGGTCGAAGGGGTGCGGCCAGCCGCATCGGGATGTTGTTCCAGCACGGCGCGCTATTCTCCGCGTTCAGCGTGCTGGAGAACATCGCGTTCCCGCTGCGTGAGCTCAAGACCTTGCCGTCGGCATTGGTGCGCGAGGCTGCCATGGTGAAGCTGCAGATGGTGGGCCTGAAGCCGGAGGACGGCGACAAGATGCCCTCGGATCTCTCCGGTGGCATGATCAAGCGCGCGGCCCTGGCGCGGGCGCTGATCATGGACCCGCCGCTGCTGCTGCTCGACGAGCCCACGGCGGGCCTGGACCCGGACAGCTCCGACGGTTTCGTGACGCTGCTGCGGTCTTTGCACCGCGAGCTGGAACTCACTGTCATCATGGTCACGCACGACCTTGACACGCTCTTCGAGCTGTCCACGCGCATCGCCGTGCTGGCCGACCGGCGCGTCATCGTCGCGGCGGCGCCAAAGGACGTGATCGCATTCCAGCATCCCTTCATTCACGATTTTTTCCTCGGCGAACGGGGCCAGCGGGCGATGGAGCTGCTGCGCGAGTACCCGTTTGCGGTGTAAAAAGGAAGTCTTATGGAAAACAAGGCCCATGCGATGGCAGCCGGCATTTTCGTGGTGGCGATCACGCTCCTGCTGGTGGGGCTCGCCGCCTGGCTCACGCGCGACACGGGCAAGCGTGACCCCTACGAGATATCCACCCGCGAAACCATTACCGGGCTGCAGGAGCAGGCCGCCGTGCGTTATCGCGGCGTCGAAGTCGGCAAGGTCGCGGCTATCGGCTTCGATCCCAAGACTCAAGGGAACGTGCTTATGAAGCTGGAAATCGACCACGATGCACCGGTGACTAGAGACACGTTCGCCACCTTGGGTTTCCAGGGTGTCACCGGGCTGGCCTTCGTACAGCTTGATGACACCGGCAAGCCGGCCCCCCGGCTGCAGCCCGAGGACGGGCATCCTCCGCGCATTCCGCTGCGGCCGGGCCTGCTGTCCAAGCTGATGGACAAGGGAGAGGTGATCCTCGATCGCGTGGAGCAGGTTACCGCCCGCATGAACCAGATGCTGGGTGACGAGAACCAGAAGCGGTTCTCGTCCGCCCTCGACAACCTGGGATCCGCGGCGGCCGAGGCCGGTCAACTGGCCAAACGCCTCGATTCAACAGTGGCGACTCGCGTGGACCCCGCGATCGCATCAGTGCAAAAGAGCGCCGAGCAGGTGGGCAAGACGGCGGCTGACTTCAGCCAGACTTCCCAGCGCCTGAACCAGAAGGACGGACCCATGGACCGGTTGGCGGAAGGCACGGAGGCGCTCTCGCATGCCGCGGACTCTTTCAACTCGGCGACCTTGCCCCGCATTAACCGGGTCACCGAGGAAACGTCCCGCGCGGTGCGGCAACTGGGCCGCACGGCCAACACCATCAACGACAACCCGCAGTCGCTGATCTTTGGTTCCGGGGCGGTTGTGCCCGGCCCCGGCGAACCCGGGTTTACCGCGCCGGGAGGCCGTCAGTGATCCGCCCCGCCATCACCTTCGGCGTGTTGGTGCTAGCCGCCGTACTGGCCGGGTGCTCCGCCATCCCGGACAAGCCGGTGCGCGCCACCCTCTACGATTTCGGCCCGGCGTTGGGTGGGAATCCTGGGCTCGTTCAGCCACCTGCGCTTCCTGCACTGGTGCTGGCCGATGTCGAGACCACCGGTGCCCTGGATGGCAATGCCGTCCTGTACCGCCTCGGTTATTCGGATGACCACCAGCTGCGTCCGTACTCACAGGCCCGATGGAGCGCCCCGCCTCCGCAGCTGATTCGCCAGCGACTGCGCCAGCGGCTCGGCCGCGAGCGGCCGGTGCTCGACCTGGGCGAGAGCGCCGGGATGGCGCGCAATGGCGGCGCCGCACCCAGGGTGCTGCGCATGGGTCTGGAGGAGTTCTCGCACCTGTTCGAGACCGTCTCGCAGAGTTGGGGCGTCTTGCGCTTGCGCGTTACCGTGTTGGACAACACGGTCGCGGGCGAGCAGTTATTGGCCCAGCGCACCTTCGTCGTGCGCAAGCCTGCTCCCACTGCCGATGCGCCGGGTGGCGTGCGGGCCCTCGCGGCCGCCACCGATACGGTGGCGGAAGAGATCGCGCAATGGATGCAGGGCCTGCGCTGAAATGCCGGCCCCCCACCCGATGGCCACGCTCACCCTGGATGAACAACTGACAGCCCGGGGGCTCCAGTTGCTCGGCGCTTGCGAAGGTCTCTCGCAACGGCCCGATCTGCTGGCGCAATGCGCGCTGATGAACGACTTCACGGCGGCCGAAGCCGACTTGCTTGGCGCCAGCATGTTGCACGTGCGCGCGAAGCCCGGCCAACTGCTGATCGCCGAGGACGAGCCCGGCGACTGGATGATGGTGTTGCTGCGCGGAACAGTGGACGTGGGCAAGCGCAAGGTTGGCGCCGGTTCCGACGAGCGGGAGCCCGGCGACACTACGCGGCTCGCGGTGCTTCGCGAAGGCGCGGCGATCGGCGAGATGTCGATGTTCGACGGGGAGCCCCGTTACGCCAGCTGCTGGGCGCTCAGCGAAATAGAGGCGGCGGTGCTCAGCCGTCCGGCCGTGGTCCGCCTGATCAAGGCTCATCCCGCGGTTGGCGCGAAGCTCCTGGTCAAACTCACGCAGTTGCTGGCGCAACGCCTACGAAACACCAGCAGCCAATTGGTCAAGGCGCTGCAGCGCGAGCGGTTGGCAGCCGCTAGCGTCCCAGGCCGGGAAACAGTTTGAGCAAGCCCAGGGCCATCACCTCTACCGCCAGCGCTGCGAGGATCAAGCCCATCAGTCGCGTCATCACGTTGATGCCGGTTTTTCCCAGCACGCGTGCAATCGGATCCGCCAGCGCGAAGCACAGGGCCGTCGCGAGTCCGATCACCACGCCGTAGCCAATCAGCGCCGACATCTGCAGGAAGTTCTGCGCGCGCTCGGCATAGATGACGACGGTGGAAATAGTGGCGGGGCCCGTGAGCAGCGGAATCGTCAACGGGACGACGGCGATGCTCGCACCCATGGCGGCCTTTTCGGCGCCATCCTCGTACTCGTTGGTTTGTGCCTTGGCCTCTGCCGGCTGTGCGTTCAACATGTTCATCGAGCTGATCAACAGGAGCATGCCACCGCCGACCTGAAAGCTCGCCAGCGAGATGCTGAAGAACTCCAGGATTTGCAGCCCCAGCAGCGCGCTGCTGGCGATCACGACGAACGCGCTGAAGGCCGCGGTGATGACTGTGCGGCGGCGCTGCGCGCGAGTGAATCCCTGGGTGTAGTGGATGAAAAAGGGCACGATGGCCAGCGGGTTGACCACCGCCAGCAAGGTCACCAGTGGTTTGAAGTCCATCCTAGCCTTTTGCAAGGGCTGTTTCGAGCCGTGCGATCTCCTCGGGCGTTGCGGGATTCCGGCGCCCGAACATACCCAAGCCCTCCATTTGAAGCACCTTCTCGCCGTTCTGGTTGAACATCTCCCAGCCCGCGCGGACGAGCCCCGTGTCGGGGCGCGTGCGCAGAGCCCGGGATTCGAGGATGGTGTGCTTAAGGCGCAGCGTGTCGCCCGGGTACACGGGCTTGAGCCAGCGCAGGTTCTCCACGCCCGGCGAACCCTTGCTGGACGATTCCTCAAGGAGGTTTTCAACCGTCAGTTTCATGGCAAGTGAACAGGTGTGCCATCCGCTCGCGCACAGGTTGCCGAAGATGGAGCTGCGGCCCGCCGCTTCGTCGAGGTGGAATGGCTGGGGGTCGAACTGCTGCGCGAACTTCTTGATCTCTTCGGCCGACACGGTCACCGTGCCCAAGTCGCGAACGCTCCCTGCCGTGAGGTCTTCCCAGTAGTACTTGATGCGGCCCATCATCGGCCTCCTGAAACTTCGATCAGTGACATCGTGGTGTAGCTGGCCTCGGCGGATAACAGCCAGATGATGGCCTGCGCGACTTCTTCCGCGGTGCCGCCGCGCTGCATGGGCACCTGGTGGGCCAGCTGCTTCACCCGGTCGGGGATGCCGCCGGAGGCGTGGATGTCCGTTTCGATCAGCCCTGGCCGCACGGCATTCACACGGATACCCTCGGCGGCCACTTCCTTGGCCAGGCCGATGGTGAAGGCGTCGATGGCGCCCTTGGCCGCGGCGTAGTCCACGTACTGGCCGGGGGCACCCAGGCGCGACGCGGCGCTGGAGACGTTGACGATGGCACCGCCACTGCCGCCGTGGCGCGTGCTCATGCGCCGGATCGCCTCGCGGGCGCAAACGATCGAGCCGAGGACGTTGATGTCGAACATGCGCCTCAGGCGGGCAAGGCCCATGTCCTCGACCCGCGCCGCCACATCCACCACGCCGGCGTTGTTGACGAGTCCCGTGATCCGACCGAGCTGGGTGTCGATCGTCTCGAACATCGCCAGCACCTGGCCCTCATCGGCCACGTCGGCTTGCACGGCAACCGCCTTGCCCCCTTGGGAACGTATCCGGGCCACGACTTCATCGGCCGCGGCAGCCTGCGCGGCGTAATTGACCGCGACCGCATAGCCTTTAGCCGCAGCCAGAAGCGCCGTTGCCGCGCCAATGCCGCGACTAGCCCCGGTAACCAGTAGCACTTGTTCCAAATCCGCTCCTTGACGCCATCAGGCGGTAAGCTTGCATGTTTGCCGGACCCCATTACAGCAAAGGAGATGCACATGGGCAATTTCATCGACTTGAAGGCCGTCGACGGCTTCGTGTTTCCCGCCTACATCGCGCAGCCAGCGGGCGCCCCGAAGGGCGCTATCGTCGTGGTGCAGGAAATCTTCGGCGTCAACTCGCATATCCGCTCCGTTGCCGACGGCTACGCGGCGCAAGGCTACCTGGCCGTGGCGCCCGCCACATTCCATCGGGTCAAGCCCGGCGTGGACATCGGCTACAGCCCCGACGATATGGGGGTCGGTATGGCGCTCAAGGCCGCAGTGGAAGCACTCCCCTCGCCTGGTGTGATGCAGGACATCCAGGCGGCGATCCGGCACGCCGCGCAGGCCGGCAAGGTGGGCATCGTTGGCTATTGCTGGGGCGGCCTGCTCACCTGGCGCGCCGCATGCACGCTCGAAGGCCTGAGCGCGGCCGTGCCCTATTACGGCGGCGGAGTGACGACGCCCGACGAGGTGGCTCGCGTTCCCAGGGTTCCAGTCATGGCGCATTTCGGCGACCAGGACCACTGGATTTCGCTGGAAAGCGTGGAAGCGTTCAAGCGAGCGCACCCTGATGTCGAGGTGCACGTCTACCACGCGAACCACGGCTTCAACTGCGACCAGAGGGCTTCTTACGACGAACCGTCCGCGAAGCTCGCGCGCGAACGCACGCTGGCGTTCTTCGGCAAGCACCTGGCCTGAAAATGGGGATCACTGGACTCGGGCGGCGCGCCAAACTGGCCTTTCGGGCCGTGATCGCCGCCGCGTTCGCGGCCCTGGCCGTCGCTGCGCAAGCGGTAGAGTACACAGGGCCCTTGTTCGACGCGCACCTTCACTACAACGATGAGGCGCAGTCACCGCACCCCTTGCCCGACGTCCTGGCGCGGATGCAGCGCAATGGTGTGAAGGCCATCCTCGCCAACTCACGGCCGAATGACGGCACCAAGGCGCTCGCCTCGTCGCCGCTGACGCGGCAAGCCGGGGTGACGGTGGTGCCATTCGTGCGCCTCTATCGCAACCGAGCCGACTACGAGAGCTGGTCCCACGACGAGGCGATCTACGAGATGGTCCTGGCCGAGCTGGCCCGTGGCACGGCGGCGGGCCCGTTCCGCGGCCTCGGCGAATTCCACCTCTACGACAGCGGCAACGCGAACGGTGCCGTCGCGAAGAAGCTGATGGCGCTGGCCGAGGAAAGAAGTCTCGCGGTGCTGGCTCACGTGGACGACTTGGCGATCGACCTGCTGATGGCAAATACTCCGTCCAAGGGGCAGAAAGTGCGGCTGATCTGGGCCCACACGGGCATCGGCGGCGCCCCCGCGGCGCGTGTGGACCAACTGTTCGCGAGGTACCCGCTGCTCATGGGCGAACTGTCGTACCGGCCCGGCCTCACCTGCGACGGGGGCAAGCTGTGCCCGGAATGGAGAGACCTGCTGCTGAAATATCCGACGCGGTTCATGATCGGCTCCGACACGTGGGTGAATCAACGCTGGCAGTACTACGACGAGCTGATGAAGGGCTATCGCTTGTGGCTCGGCGACTTGCCGGCGGATGCAGCCCGCAAGATCGCATGGGAGAACGGCGCCGGCCTGTTCGGCCTGAAATAAGGGAACGAGGCTTTGATGATCCAGCTGCATTACTACCCCAGCACCGCTTCGATGGTGCCGCACATCGTGCTCGAGGAGATCGGTTCACCCTATGAGCGCGTGCTGGTCGACCGCGCCGTCGGCGCGCACAAGTCGCCGGAATACGTGAAGCTCAATCCCAACGGCCTGATCCCGGTGCTGACCGAGGGCGACCTGGTGCTGTACGAAACGGCTGCGATCGTGCTGCACCTTTGCGACACGCATCCGCAGGCGCGGCTGGCGCCCGAGGTGGGCAGCGTGCAGCGGGCGCACTTCTATAAATGGCTGGTGTGGTGCACCAATACGCTGCAGGCCGCGCTGATCGTCTACTTCTATCCCGAGCGCTGGATGGACGAAGGCAATGCCGAAGGCGTCGCGCAGCTGAAGGCACACGCCGAGCGCAAGGTGGGCGGCCTGCTCGACCAGCTCGACGCCGAGCTCGCGCGGCACGCGGGACCCTGGTTCGCGGGCCAGGTGTACACGGCGCTCGATGCGTACGTGTTCACGCTGTGCCGCTGGACGCGCAACTTCAAGTCGTCACCTGCTCGCGAGCGGCAACACCTCGGGCCTTACCTAAAACGCATGCTCGAGCGCCCCGCAGTCCAGCGCGTCATCGCCAACGAGAAGCTGGCCGCGCCTTTCGTCTAGGTCGGGCCTTTCTTGCCAGAAGGCTCGCCGGCTTCGTCGCGGTAAGCCTCCTCGATCTGCTCCACCAGCCTATCGGGGCGGGTCGCTTCCTCGAGCGCGCGCACCTGCGGGTCGTCGCTCACATTCGCGCCCACCTTCTTGGCGATGCGTTCCAGCATTTGCAGCGCCTTCGTGTTTTCCTGCTCCGCCAGCAGGTTGATCTGCAGGTCCAGCTGGTTGCGACGCTCAGCCACGCGCATGTCGTAGTTCTGGCTGATGAGGATGAAGGTCGACAGGAAAATCGCCTCGAGCGACACAACGAGAGTTAGGAAGGTGAACGGGTAGGGGTCAAAGGCGTTGAACCAGGGAAGCGAGTTGTAGCCGATCCAGCACGTGAACACCGCGACGTGGATCCACACGAAGGTGATACTGCCGCAAAACCGTGCGATCGCGGCCGCCGCGCGGTCGGCGCCAGTGCGCCGTGCCATGGCGGCGTCCTCGAGCTCGCGCATGGCCTTGATGTTCTGCCGCGTGACGTCGCTGCCCGTTTCCGCGCTGCGGTATGTGGAGCCGTCCTTGATGTTGTGGGAGTGGGCGTGGTGATGGCTGCTCATGCCGTTGCCTTGGGGGTTAACGCCCGACTCGTGCGAGGTAGCGCTTGCGCCAGAAAACGACCAGCACCGAGAGCGCTACCGCGGCCATCAGGCCCAACATGACCCACATCGCCTGCGCGGAGTGAATTAGCGGCAGGAATTCGAAGTTCATGCCGAAAAATCCCGTGATGAAGTTCAGCGGAAGGAACACGGCCGTGAGGGCCGTGAGCACCCGCATGATTTCATTGGTGCGGTGACTGAGCGCGGAGAAGTGGATCTGTACCGCAGTTTCGGCACCGTGCTCCATTCGGCGCACGTGATGCACTACGCGCTGGATGTGCTCGATCACGTCGCGCGCACGGGCGAGCAGACTGTCACGCTCGGCCTGGGGCATCGATGGGGCGGGCTGCTCTCGCTGCGTGTCCAGCCACTCCTGCATCGCGTCGTTCTGTTCCTCGCACAAATCCTCCAGCATGTGAAGCGCGCTGCGCGCCGACATCAGCGCGCCCCAGTCGGCCCCGCGAGGGCGAGGGCCCAGCAACAGTTGCTGCCAATGGTCCAGTTCGCTACCCAGGTCCTTGCGCAACTCAAGGTAGCTGTCGACCATCATGTTCAACATGCGCAGCATCAGGTCCGACGTGCCCGTGGGCAGGCGGCTGCGCGCTGCGGCGCTCAATCCTTCGGCTTGCAGCGCATCGGCCAGAAAGCGCTGGATGAACGTGTCGGCCGCGAAACAGCCCGCAGGGTGAACCGTGATGAGGAGCCGGTCGAACACGACGAAGCCCACGGCACGAGTGCGGATCCGGCTGAACGCGGCCAGCATGCCGGGTAGCCCGACGGCCGCCTGCCCCTCGGCGCGAACCTCAGCGTCCGTGGCCAGCCGGCGGAAGATGACGAGGTCGTAGACCGACGTGTAATCGTAGTGCGATGGATGCGCGCGATTGCCCAGGTCTTTCAGGTGCAGGTCCAGTACCGCCGATCCGCCCAGCGACTGCGCCGCCTGCTGCAGCAAGGCGGTGTCGGTCTCCAGGGACTCGCGCTCGAGGTAAATCCACACGAAGCCGGCTTGCGGCGCCGCAGTGGGTACCTGCTCGAGGAATCGGAGGGTGCCGGCCGCGAACTCGACGATGTGCATGCGCGGATTTTGCGTCAGCTGCGCAGCTTGCGGGCGGCTTCCAGCGCGAAATAGGTCAGCACGCCGTCGGCGCCTGCGCGCTTGAAGGCGAGCAGGCTCTCCATCATCACCGCATCGTGATCGAGCCAGCCGTTCTGCGCTGCCGCCTTAAGCATCGCGTATTCACCGCTCACCTGGTAGGCAAACGTCGGCATCCGGAACTCGTCCTTCACCCGGCGCACCACGTCCAGGTACGGCATGCCGGGTTTGACCATCACCATGTCCGCGCCTTCGGCAATGTCCATCGCCACTTCGCGCAACGCCTCGTCGGTGTTGCCGGGGTCCATCTGGTACACCTTCTTGTTGCTCTTGCCCAGGTTGGAGGCGGAGCCGACGGCGTCGCGGAACGGTCCATAAAACGCGCTGGCGTATTTGGCGCTGTACGCCATGATCCGCGTATGGATATGCATGTCAGATTCGAGCGCCATGCGAATCGCCCCGATGCGGCCATCCATCATGTCACTTGGGGCGACGATATCGACGCCGGCCTCGGCCTGCGTCAGTGCCTGGCGCACAAGCACCTCCACAGTTTCGTCGTTCAGGATGTACCCGGTCTCGTCCAGCAGGCCGTCCTGGCCATGGCTTGTGAATGGGTCCAGCGCCACGTCGGTCATCACGCCCAGGCCGGGGAACCGCGCCTTGAGTTCGCGCACCGCGCGGGGCACCAGGCCCCTGGCGTTCCAGGCTTCCTTGCCGTCGTCGGTCTTGAGGCTGGGGTCGATGACCGGAAACAGGGCCATCACGGGAATGCCGAACTTGACGCACTCCTCCGCCACCGGCAGCAGCTGATCCACGCTGAGTCGCTCCACCCCTGGCATGGATGACACGGGCTCGCGCCGCCCGGACCCATCCAGGATGAAAACCGGATAGATCAGGTCATGCGCGGTGACATTGTTCTCGCGCACCAAGTTGCGTGTGAACTCATCGCGGCGTAAGCGGCGGGGACGGCCTTGGGGGTACGGGGCGTGCTGTGTCATGGCGGAAATTGTCCTCCATTCGGAGTGCGAGCCAAGGCGCCTTGTGCGCTAGATGAACTCTCATCGTTGATTTGCATGACGAGACTCAGTCCGGTCGGTAAAGCTGGGCCGTGCCCTTGAAACGGGGCGGGGTGTTTGTTAAATTACGGATGGGCGGTTCGCCGCTCCCCGCTTTTCCTCCCTGAGCGGGTGCCTTAATGTGTGACAGCAAAAAGGCTTACCACCCCGGCCTTTGAGCCGGGGTTTTTTTTGGGCCCCACTACACTTGCGCCCATGCCTTGGGTCAAATCCTTCCACGACACCGTCATCGCGAGCTGGCTTCCGATGTTGTGGGCGGCCAGAGCCTTCCGAGGCGTTTAGGGATGCACAAGACCTCCGCTTGGCCCCTGTCCCAAGCCTATGCGGCGCTGATCGTCTATGCCAGTCTTTACCCGTTTTCGGGCTGGCGGGATCAGGGCATCGCGCCATGGGAGTTCCTGTGGAGCTCGTTACCCCGGTATTGGACCGGCTTCGACGTCGCAGCAAACATGGCGGGTTACGTGCCGCTCGGGTTCCTGCTGGCCCTGAGCTTCCTGCGCCGCGGAAGGCAACTTCGCTCCCCACCTACCAACCTGGCCGCGATCATGGTGGCGGTGCTCACGGCGGCCGTGCTGTCGCTGTTGATGGAGGCACTGCAAACTTATCTGCCGTCGCGTGTGCCGTCGAACGTGGATTTCGGGCTCAACGTCGCCGGCGCCCTGCTTGGAGCCGTGGTGGCAGGCGCGCTGGAACTGGCGGGTGCTATCGACCGCTGGAGCCGTTTCCGCTTACGCTGGTTCGTGGATGACGCGAGGGGGGCCCTGGTGTTGCTCGCGCTCTGGCCGTTCGCGCTGCTGTTTCCGGCTGCGGTCCCGTTGGGCCTGGGTCAGGTCTTCGAGCGAGTCGAAACAGCCCTGGCAGACTGGCTGCTCGACACCCCATTCCTGGAGTGGCTACCGGTACGCGACGTCGAACTGCAGCCACTGGTGCCTGTTGCCGAACTGGTCTGCGTGGCCTTGGGTGCCCTGGTGCCCTGCTTGTTGGGCTACTCGATCATTCGCTCGCCCGGCCGGCGTGCCATGTTCGCCATCGCTGCCATCGGCATGGGCGTCTGTGCCACAGCGCTTTCTGCGGCGCTCAGTTGGGGGCCCTCGCATGCGTGGGCCTGGTTGAGCGTGCCCGTATCGGTGGGACTCTTGGCGGCGCTCGTGCTGGCGTTGTCGTTCCTGCCCATTTCCCCTCGGGGGTGCGCCGCGCTGGTCCTTTTGGCACTGGTGGTCCACCTAAGCCTGCTGAACCAGGCGCCCGCCAGCGCCTACTTCGCCCACACGCTTCAGACCTGGGAGCAGGGGCGTTTCATCCGATTCAACGGGCTGGCGCAGTGGCTCGGATGGCTCTGGCCCTTTGCCGCGCTGGTCTATGTTCTCGTTCGGGTCTCGCGGAGTGATCCGCAAAATAGAATGGCTGAATGACCGAGACGAACAAGTCGTACTACGAGCGCCACATCTTCTTCTGCCTCAACCTGCGGGACAACGGGGAGGCTTCTTGCGCGCAACACCATGCGCGCGAGGCGTATGACCATTGCAAGGCGCGGGTGAAGGCTTTGGGGCTTGCGAACCCGGGCCAGGTGCGCGTGAACCAGGCGGGCTGCATGAACCGCTGCGCCGCCGGTCCCGTGGCCGTGGTCTATCCCGAAGCGGTCTGGTACACGTACGTGGACGAACACGACATCGACGAGATCGTGGAGTCGCACCTCAAGAACGGGCAGGTCGTGGAACGCCTGTTGACGCCGCCCCACCTCGGCCGATAGCGCGGCGCATGAATTCCCTGACACGTCGTTTCCGGGTGCCCGGACCCGCCGGCACCATCGAAGTCCTGCGTGACGAGCCTGCAGCGGGGCATGCGCTGCGCGGTACAGCGGTGATCGCGCATCCCCACCCGCTTTTTGGCGGGACGATGGACAACAAAGTCGTGCAGACGCTTGCCCGCGCGTTCGTTCAGTCAGGCTGGGCAGCGCTGCGTTTCAACTTTCGCGGCGTGGGCGCCAGCGAAGGCGAGCACGACGAGGGCCGCGGCGAAACGCAGGACATGCTGGCACTGGTCGCAGACCAGGCGGGCGAAGGGCCGCTCGCGATCGCAGGCTTCTCGTTCGGGTCCTTCGTGGCCACTCGGGCGGTCGAGGCGGTGTGGAACGTGCGTGCCGTCGAAAAGATCGTGCTGGTGGGCACTGCGGCCTCGCGCTTCCAGGTCGCCGCGCTGCCGCACGAAGCGCATGACAGGACCCTTGTCATTCATGGCGAGCAGGATGACACGGTGCCATTGGCTTCGGTGATGGATTGGGCGCGCCCCCAGTCACTTCCCGTTACGGTGGTCCCAGGGGGCTCGCATTTCTTTCACGGACAATTGCCGCTCCTTAAAAGCCTGGTGCTGCGGCACCTCCGTTCCTGAACCGGTATCCATGAAAAACACCTTGAGGGCGCTGCTGGCGCCGTTTCTCTTCCTTCTCTCGTTCACCGCCGCGGCGCAAGTGCCTCAACCTCCGGAAATCGCGGCGCGCAGCTACATGCTGCTCGACGTGTCGGCCAACCAGGTGCTGGCCGCTCGCGACATCGACGTCCCCGTGGAGCCGGCGTCGCTGACAAAACTCATGACCCAGTACCTGGTCTTCGATGCGCTGCGCAGCAAGAAGATCGATTTGAAGCAGGGGCTGCCCGTCAGCCCTCGGGCCTGGAAAATGCCGGGCTCTCGTATGTTCATCGACCCCAGCATGCAGGTACCGGTGGACGACCTGATCAAGGGCATGATCGTGCAGTCGGGCAATGACGCCACCGTCGCCTTGGCCGAGGGTGTTGGCGGCACCGCCGAGCGCTTCGTGCAGCTCATGAACGAGCAGGCCAAGGCTTTTGGCATGAAAGGCACCGCGTACAAGAATCCCGAGGGCCTGACCGAGGCCGGCCACATCACGACGGCCCGGGACCTGAGCATTCTGTCGACCCGCCTGATGCACGATTTTCCGGAATACACGCACTATTACGCGATCAAGAAGTATCGCTACGAGGGCACTCCCACGGCCAACGACACCAACCGCAACATGCTGCTGTTCCGCGACCCGACGGTCGATGGCCTGAAGACTGGCCACACAGCCGCGGCGGGCTACTGCCTGATCGCCACGGCCAAGCGCGACTTTCCGAACATGGGCTCGCGCCGGCTGCTGGCGATCATCCTTGGCGCCAGCAGCGAAACCGCCCGCGCCAACGAAGCGCAGAAGCTTCTGAACTGGGGCTATACCGCTTACGAGGGCATCAAACTGTTCGACGCGAACCAGGCTGTAGTAACGCCTCCTGTGTGGAAGGGGACGCAGAACACGGCCAAGCTCGGCCGCCCGGAAGCCGTTGTGGTGGCGGTGCCCGCCGGCACGGCCTCACGGGTCAAGACGCAGGTGGCGCGGCCGGACCCACTGATCGCGCCGCTCACAAAAGGCCAGGCGGTCGGAACGCTGAAGATCAGTTCGGGTGACCAGCCGCTGCTGGACGTGCCACTCGTGGCGCTGGAGTCCGTGGAGCAGGCGGGCGTGTTCAGCCGGGCCTGGGACGCGGTCCGCCTCTGGATCAAGTGATCGGCGATCCGGTCGGCGCGTCATGAAGCGCGGAGCCGAGCCATCACGCCGTCGTGAATAACGCTAATTTAGTATTCTGAGCACTCGGTTGCAGCGAGGTGCCACCGGTCGCAAACGCTCGCATTGAGCAATTTAGCAGCCCGGGATATACTCGAGGGCTTTCCCGCAATTTGGGGCGGGAGAGTTTTGCCATTCCGCATTCGCGGCAATCAGTTTTTATCGACGTTTAGGGACGTTCAATGCCAACCATCAATCAACTCGTGCGTCAGGGGCGGGAGGTCGAAAAGACCAAATCCAAGAGCCCCGCGATGCAGAACAGCCCCCAGCGCCGGGGTGTGTGCACGCGCGTCTACACGACGACGCCGAAGAAGCCGAACTCGGCGCTTCGTAAAGTCGCCAAGGTCCGACTGACCAACGGCTTCGAAGTCATTTCCTACATCGGCGGCGAAGGCCACAACCTGCAAGAGCACTCGGTGGTGCTCGTGCGCGGCGGTCGCGTCAAGGATTTGCCCGGTGTGCGCTACCACATCGTGCGCGGCTCGCTCGATCTGCAAGGCGTGAAAGACCGCAAGCAGTCGCGCTCCAAGTACGGCGCCAAGCGCCCGAAGAAGGCCTAAGAGGTTCGTAGTTTGTCGGTGCGCGTTCTGCCCTGGCAGGCTGAATGTGCGTAGTGACCCGAAGCGCGGAATTGTCCGCGTGGGTCGAGTAAGCGAAGGCCTGATGGCTTTCAAGGCCCCGCAAGGGACAAGCCAGCTGAAGCAAATTGAAGAGGTGAAAAAATGCCACGTCGTCGCGAAGTCCCCAAACGTGAAATCCTGCCGGATCCCAAGTACGGCAAGAGCTCGCCAAGTTCATGAACGTCATCATGCAAGGCGGCAAGAAGGCAGTCGCTGAGCGCATCATCTATGGCGCGCTCGAGCAGATCGAAAAGAAGAACCCGGGCAAGGACCCGGTCGAAGCCTTCACCATGGCCATCAACAACGTGAAGCCCATGGTCGAGGTGAAGTCCCGCCGCGTCGGCGGCGCCAACTACCAGGTGCCGGTCGAAGTGCGTCCGGTGCGCCGCCTGGCGCTGGCAATGCGCTGGCTGAAGGAAGCCGCCAAGAAGCGCGGCGAAAAGTCCATGGCCATGCGCTTGGCCAATGAACTCATGGAAGCCACGGAAGGCCGCGGCGGTGCCATGAAAAAGCGTGACGAAGTTCACCGCATGGCAGAGGCAAACAAGGCTTTCAGCCACTTCCGC
>JAQZBU010000226.1 GCA_029237735.1 Ramlibacter sp.
CTGCGGCTGAGAGCGCGCCCGGCCTGGCCGGGCGTTTTTTTGGGTGTTCTCGGGAAATCCTATGACACAGACTCGAAAAATGCAGACGATCGTGGGCGGCGGTGTCCTCGTGATCGGGCTGGCCCTGGCGGCTGGAGCGATCTCCATCCCCTCGGCCGCCGGGTATGGCGGCGTCGGCCCCAACTTCCTGCCGTGGGTCGTGGCGATCTCCCTCATCGGCTGCGGGGCGATGATCGTTCGCGAGGCGCTGACAGGCGGCTTCCGCGCGATGGAGGAGCCCTCGGGCGCCGAGCACGCCTACTGGCCGGCTTTCGCATGGGTGTCGGCGGGCCTGCTGTCGAATGCGGCCCTGATCACCACGATCGGCTTCATCCTCAGCTGCACGCTCTGCTACGTGCTGGCCGTGCAAGGTCTGCGCCGTGCGAGCGGCCAGGATGCCAGCCATCCGCGCGGGATGGCGATCGACGTCTTCACCGGCGCCGCCATTGCCGCGCCCGTGTACTGGGCCTTCACGCAGTTCCTCGGCATCAACCTGCCGGGCCTCACTTCTACCGGATGGCTCTGACATGGACATCCTGAACGCACTGCTGGAGGGCTTCGCCACCGCGATCAGCCCGGTCAACCTGCTGTGGGCCTTCGTCGGCTGCGTGCTGGGCACGGCCGTCGGCGTGCTGCCCGGGATCGGCCCGGCGGTCGCGGTCGCCATGCTGCTGCCGATCACGGCCAAGGTCGAAGTCACCGCGTCGATGATTTTCTTCGCGGGCATCTACTATGGCGCGATGTACGGCGGCTCGACGACGTCGATCCTGCTGAATACCCCCGGCGAGACTGCGACCATGGTCACGGCCATGGAGGGAAACAAGATGGCCAAGAGCGGGCGCGCGGGCGCGGCACTGGCCACCGCGGCCATCGGCTCATTCGTGGCGGGCACCATCGCCACGGTGATCGTCACGCTGTTCGCGCCCGTGGTGGCCGATTTCGCCGTCAAGCTCGGCCCTCCGGAATACTTCATGTTGATGGTGCTGGCCTTCACCACGGTGAGCGCCGTGCTGGGCAAGAGCACCTTGCGCGGAATCACCGCGCTCTTGATCGGCTTGGCTGTCGGCTGCATCGGGCTGGACCAGATCTCCGGCCAGCCACGCTACACGCTGGGCAAGCCGGAACTGCTGGACGGCATCGAGATCGTGCTGGTGGCCGTCGGGCTTTTCGCGGTTGCGGAGGTGATGTACGCGGGCATGTACGAGGGCCGTTCGACCGAAGCGCAGAACCCGATGAGCAAGGTCTACATGACCGGCAAGGACTGGCGGCGCTCGATACCGGCCTGGCTTCGGGGAACCGCCATCGGCGCGCCCTTTGGCTGCATCCCTGCGGGCGGCACGGAGATCCCGACTTTCCTCAGCTATGCCACCGAGAAGAAGCTCGCCAAGGGCGACAACCTCGCGGAGTTCGGCACCAAGGGCGCCATCGAGGGCGTTGCAGGTCCGGAGGCTGCCAACAACGCGAGCGTGACGGCGGCGCTCATTCCGCTGCTGACGCTGGGCATCCCCACCTCCAACACCACGGCGATCATGCTGGGCGCGTTCCAGAACTACGGCATCCAGCCCGGCCCCCAACTTTTCACCAGTTCCGCAGCGCTCGTGTGGGCGCTGATCGCATCGCTCTACATCGGCAACGTGATGCTCCTGATCCTGAACCTGCCGATGGTCAAGCTCTGGGTGCAGCTGCTGAAGATCCCCAAGCCGCAGTTGTACGCGGGCATCCTGATCTTCGCGACGGTAGGCGCCTATGGCATGCGCCAGAGCGCGTTCGATCTGGTGCTGCTCTATGGCATCGGCGTGTTCGGCGTGCTGATGCGCCGCTACGATTTTCCGACGGCGCCGGTGGTGGTAGGCATGATCCTCGGCCCGCTTGCCGAGGCGCAGCTGCGCAACGCCGTGTCGATCGGGGAGGGCAGCTTCACCGTGTTCCTGCAGCGGCCGATGTCGCTCGGGCTGCTGGTGCTGGTGATCGCGATCCTGGTCTTGCCGCGGCTGGCCCGGGCGCGGGCGGCGCGGCGGTTACGCCCCGTCGGCTGAGCTTGCTTGGCGAGGAGCAGGGCAGGGTAGGATTGGCCGATGTCCACGTCCGATCCGCCCCAGCACAGCCTGCCGCGCGATGGCCAGAGCATCCTGGAGCTGGCCGCGCGGTCGATGTTCGACCTGTTCGCCAATGCGAGCGAGGGCATGTTGCTGGTGGATCGCGATGCCCGGGTGGTGTGGATCAACGACCAGTACAAGCGCTTCCTGCCTGCGTTGGGCTTCCCGCGCGTGGAGGACTTCGTCGGCCATCCCGTATCGGAGGTGGTGCAGAACACGCAGATGCATCGCGTGATCCGCAGCGGCAAGCCGATCCTGATCGACTTGTTGTCGAACAAGGCCGGCACCTTCGTGGTGAGCCGCATTCCGCTGCGTGACGAGAGCGGGCAGGTGATCGGCGCCTTGGGCATCGTGTTGTTCGATCATCCCGAAACCACGCTCCAGCCGCTGATCCAGAAGTTCGCCGCACTCCATCGCGACCTGGACGACGTGCGGCGCGAACTTGCGAGCCAGCGCCGCACCAAGTACACGCTCGCCAGCTTTGTCGGCAGCAGCCCAGCCGCGGTGGAAGTGAAGCGTCAGGCTCGCCGCGCGGCGACTTCCTCCAGCCCGGTCCTGCTGCTCGGGGAGACCGGCACCGGCAAGGAACTGCTGGCGCAGGCGATCCACGCTGCGTCGAGGCGCGCCAACGGGCCGATGGTCAGCGTCAATATCGCGGCCGTGCCCGATACGCTGCTCGAAGCGGAGTTCTTCGGCGTCGCGCCCGGCGCCTACACCGGCGCCGACAAGAAAGGCCGCGACGGTAAGTTCAAGCTAGCCGACGGCGGCACGCTTTTCCTGGACGAGATCGGCGATATGCCGCAGAGCCTGCAGCCCAAGCTGCTGCGCGCACTGCAGGAAGGCGAGATCGAGCCGCTCGGCTCCAACAAGGTGATCCCGTTCGACGCCCGTGTGATCGCGGCGACCTCGCGCGACCTCGCGGCGCTGGTGCGCGAAGGCAAGTTCCGCGAAGATCTGTACTACCGCCTGAACGTGCTGCCGATCCGCGTGCCGCCGCTGCGCGAGCGACGTGAGGATATCCCGGCGCTGGTGGAAGTGCTTGCCGAAGACATCGCGATTCGCAACGGCTCCGGACCGCTCGACCTGAGCGCCGAAGCGATGGCCATGATGGCTGCGCAACCCTGGCGTGGGAACACCCGTGAGCTTCGCAACGTGCTGGAGCAGGCCGCGATGCGCAGTGACACGCAGCACATCGAGATCGTGCATCTCGCAGAGGTGCTGCGCGAATCGGGCGTCAAACAGATCGCACCGTCGCTGCCGGTCGGCGAGCGGGCCGCCGAACACGAACCCTCGCGGGTGCTGAGGCCGCTGGCCGAACAGGTGGCCGAACTCGAACGGCAGGCCATCGGCGCGGCGTTGGCCGCTACGGGTGGGAACAAGGTCGCCGCGGCGAAGCTGCTGGGAATCTCGCGCGCAAAGCTCTACGAGCGGCTTGAAGTCGTGCCTGATTTTCAGACAAATGTATGAAAACCAGGCATTCTGATCTGCCTGAAAATCAGGCACTTGACTATTCGGCCGCCAAAAAGTCTTTATAAATCAAAGAGATGCCCGTTGGCACGACCCATGCATTAAGGTGGTGCCTGTTATCGCAGTCACTATAAGGAGACATTCCATGCACCGTCGCACTTGGGTGGCGCTCGCCGCGCTTGCCGCTTCCGCTT
>JAQZBU010000103.1 GCA_029237735.1 Ramlibacter sp.
GAGTACTCGGTTGCCGCGGCTGGGGCCGGCTGGACGTGATGATCGATTCGGCCACGCGCAAGCCCTACCTGCTGGAGATCAACACCTCTCCAGGCATGACCGGTCATTCGCTGGTGCCGATGTCGGCCCGCGCGGCCGGCATCAGCTACGAGGACCTGTGCGTGCAGTTGCTGGCCTCGGCCGCGCTGGACCAGGAGAAAGGGACGCAAAGGCCATGAAACCCCCCGTGCAGCAGCCTTTCGACGTCAAGCTGATGAACATCGCCGCCGCGGCGCTGTTCGCGGCCGGCGTCGTGGTGCTGCTGGCGGCCGTGCTCTGGTGGGGGCTGCGGCATCCGCTTTTCGCGATCTCTGGTATCTCGGTGCAGGGCGACGTGGCGCACAACAACGCAGTCACGTTGCGCGCCAACGTGGCGCCGCGCCTGGCCGGGAGGCCGCGCGCGAGGCTTTCGAAGACGTGCCGTGGGTACGCGCGGCCGTCGTCCGGCGCGAGTTCCCCAACCGGCTGCGCGTCTCTCTCGAGGAGCACCGCGCGGTGGCGTACTGGGGGCCCGAGAGCGAGAGCCGGCTCGTCAACACGTTCGGCGAGGTGTTCGAGGCCAACTCCGGTGACCTGGAGGCCGAGGAACTTCCGCGGCTCTCCGGCCCGCAGGAGCAGGCGGCGCTGGTGCTGACGATGTACCGGACGCTCCAGCCGATGTTCGAGCCGCTGGACCTGGGCGTGGAGCAGGTGGCACTGACTGCGCGTGGCAGCTGGAAGCTGGAGCTGGACAACGGCGCGCAGGTGGAACTGGGACGCGGCGCGCCGGAGGAAGTGGTTGCGCGGACGCAGCGTTTCCTGCAGACGCTGACGCAGGTGACATCGCGCTACAGCCGGCGACCGGACTCGCTGGTGTCGGCGGACCTGCGGCATGGCGACGGGTATGCGGTGCGGCTCCGGGGCGTGGGCACGACGGGTGCCGACGCGGCCAAGAAGTAAAACGAGGAAGACATGGCAAAAGAGTACAAGGACCTGGTGGTGGGCCTGGACATCGGAACCGCGAAGGTGATGGTGGTGGTGGCCGAGGTCATGCCCGGTGGCGAGCTCAAGCTCGCGGGACTGGGCGTGTCCGCGTCCAATGGGCTCAAGCGCGGCGTGGTGGTGAACATCGACGCCACGGTGCAGAGCATCCAGCAGGCGTTGAAAGAAGCCGAGCTGATGGCCGACTGCAAGATCACCCGCGTCTACACCGGCATCACGGGCAACCACATCCGCGGCATCAACTCCAGCGGCATGGTGGCCGTCAAGGACAAGGAAGTCACGCAGGCCGACGTCGCCCGCGTGATCGAAACCGCCCGCGCCATCAACATCTCCACCGACCAGCGGCTGCTGCTGGTCGAGCCGCAGGAATTCGTCATCGACGGCCAGGACGTCAAGGAGCCGATCGGCATGAGCGGCATCCGGCTGGAGGCCAAGGTGCACATCGTTACCGGCGCGCAGAGCGCGGCCGAGAACATCATCAAGTGCGTGCGCCGCTGCGGCCTGGAAGTCGAGCAGCTGCTGCTCAACGCGCTGGCCTCGAGCCAGGCCGTGCTGACCGAAGACGAAAAGGAACTCGGCGTGGCGCTGGTGGACATCGGCGCCGGCACGACCGACGTCGCGATCTACACCAACGGCGCGATCCGCCACACCGAGGTGATCCCGATCGCCGGCGACCTGATTACCAGCGACATCGCGATGGCGCTGCGCACGCCGACCAAGGACGCCGAGAACATCAAGGTCGAGAACGGCTACGCCAAGGAACTGCTGGTCAACCCCGACGAGCAGGTCGAGGTGCCGGGCCTGGGCGACCGCGAGCCGCGCCAGATGGCAAGGCAGGCGCTCTCCTATGTCATCGAAAAGCGGGTTGAAGAGATCTACCTGTGCGTGCGCAACGTGATCCGCGACACCGGCTATGAGGAAGTGCTTTCGTCCGGCATCGTCATCACTGGTGGCAGCTCGGTGATGCCTGGCATGGTCGAACTGGGCGAGGACGTGTTCCTCAAGCAGGTGCGCCGCGGCCTGCCGCGCTATTCGGGCGCGCTCGCCGACATGGTCACGCAGGCGCGCGCGGCCACCGTGATGGGGTTGTTGGAAGAAGCGCGCCTCGCGCGCATCCGCGGTTTCAAGGTGGCGCAGCAGAACGGCTCGATGAAGACGGCGTTCGGGCGCTTCAAGGATTTCATCGTAGGGAACTTTTGATGACTCACTTGCTGGCATTGAGCGCCGCCGGGCCGACCCAAGGCGCGAACGCCCCCTCGGGGGGCAGCGCCGCGGCTTCAGCCGCAAGCGTGGGGGCCACATCCCGTAGCCCGCACAAAAAGAGAAAGGAGCGATGGCGGTGCACCGATCCGCCTGTCGAACGTTCATGACTCACACAACAACGATCTACGTATTAGGCAACTGCAACGGAATCAGGAGAATCAAATGAGCATCGAAATGATTGAAGTCGAAGAGTTCCACCTCGGCACCCAGATCAAGGTGATCGGCGTCGGTGGTGGCGGCGGCAACGCGGTCGACCACATGATCGGTCGATCAGTGCAAGGCGTGGAGTTCATCTGCGCCAACACCGATGCGCAGGCGCTGGCTCGCACGGCGTCGCACAAGACGATCCAGCTGGGCCAGAGCGGCCTGGGCGCTGGCAGCAAGCCGGAGAAGGGCCGCGAGGCCGCGGAAGCAGCGGTGGACGAGATCCGCGCCGCGATCGACGGTGCGCACATGCTGTTCATCACGGCCGGCATGGGTGGCGGCACCGGCACCGGCGCCGCCCCGGTGATCGCCCGCATCGCCAAGGAGATGGGCATCCTTACCGTAGGCGTCGTCACCAAGCCGTTCGATTGGGAGGGCGGGCGCCGCATGACCAACGCCGACAACGGCCTGGCCGAGCTCGAAGCCAATGTCGATTCGCTCATCGTGGTGCTCAACGAGAAGCTGCTCGACGTGTTGGGCGACGACATCACGCAAGACGAGGCCTTCGCCCATGCGAACGACGTGCTGAAGAATGCCGTGGGCGGCATCGCCGAAATCATCAACGTGCCCGGCCATGTGAACGTCGACTTCGAAGACGTGCGCACGGTGATGGGCGAGCCGGGCAAGGCGATGATGGGTACGGCCGTGGCCAATGGCCCCGACCGTGCGCGCATCGCTGCCGAGCAGGCCGTGGCTTGCCCGCTGCTGGAAGGCATCGACCTGTCGGGCGCCAAGGGCGTGCTGGTGCTGATCACCGCGGCCAAGGGCAGCCTGAAGCTGTCGGAGTCCAAGCTCGCGATGAACACCATCCGGGCCTACGCCTCGCCCGACGCGCACGTGATCTACGGCACGGCCTATGACGACGACCTGGGCGATGAAGTTCGCGTCACCGTCGTGGCCACCGGGTTGTCGCGCCAGGGCCAGCGACGCACGGCGCCGCCGCTGCAGGTGCTGCGCACCGGCACCGACAACGTGCCCTTCAATATCCCGACGGTGAACAACGCCGTGGGCGGCCCCGGCGCGACTGCCGGCAGGGAAACGCAGGTTGGCCATTCCCAGCCCGACTACGGCGGCATGGCCGTGCCCAGCGTCTGGCGCACCAACCGCACGCAGGCGGCGGCGAGGGTGGACGCGCTGTCCAACGGTGGCATGGACGATTTCGAGATTCCGGCGTTCCTGCGCAAGCAGGCGGATTGACAGATACAGAGTGTGTTCTCCAAGGGGAGTGCTTCGGGGGTGGACCTTGTAAAGGGTCCACCCTTTTTCTTCGCCCGGAACTATCGCGGCCATCGGATAAACCAAGGGCGCAAAAGCGCCGCGCGCCGTAAAATCCAGTCATGCTCCAGCAACGCACCCTCAAGAGCTTGACCAAAGCGGTCGGCGTCGGCCTGCACAGCGGCCAGCGGGTCGAACTGACGCTGCGCCCTGCCCAGCCGGACACTGGCATCGTGTTTCGCCGCGTCGACCTGCCGATTCCGGTGGACATCCCAGTGTCGGCGCAGGCGGTGACGGATACGCGGCTGGCCTCCACCATCTCCAACGGCGGTGCCAAGGTGCACACCGTGGAACACCTCATGTCGGCCTGCGCGGGGTTGGGCATCGACAACCTCTACGTGGACATCACCGCGGAGGAAGTCCCCATCCTCGACGGTTCCTCCGCCTCGTTCGTCTTTCTGCTTCAAAGCGCGGGCATCGTGCCGCAGAACGCGCCGCGACGCTTCATCCGCGTCCTCAGGCCCGTCGAAGTGCGCGAAGGCGAGGGCGACAACCTCAAGTGGGTCAAGCTCGAGCCGTACCATGGGTACAAGCTGCGGTTCGAGATCGATTTTGATCATCGCGTCGTGAGTTCCACCGGCCAATCGGTTGAGTTCGACTTGAGCACCGGCTCCTATGCCCGCGACATCGCGCGCGCCCGCACCTTCGGCTTCACCAAGGATGTCGAGATGATGCGCGCCAACGGCCTGAGCCTCGGCGGCGGGCTGGACAATGCGGTGGTGATGGATGACTACCGGGTGCTCAATGCCGACGGCCTGCGCTACGACGACGAGTTCGTGAAGCACAAGATGCTGGACGCCATGGGCGATCTATACCTTGTCGGCCGTCCACTGCTCGCGGCCTACAGCGCCTTCCGCTCCGGGCACGCGCTGAACAACAAGCTGCTGCGAGAGCTGCTCGCGCAACCGGGCAGCTACGAAGTCGTCACCTTCGAAGATGAGAAGCTGGCGCCCGCGGGCTTCTCGCAGCCCGCGCGGGCCTGGTAGGCAACGATGCTGGTTTTCCGCTGGGCAATGCTGCTGCTGTTGCTTGCGGCGGCCGTCTGCTTTGTCTTCTACGCGGGCACGGGGCAGGTTCGATTCAAGCGTTACGGCCTCGTCACGCTGAAGTGGACGCTGATCGCGGCGTTTGCTTTCTTCGCCGTCCTGATTCTCGAGCGGCTGGGCTAGTACGTCCGCCCACCCTTGTACATCCCGCTGGTCTTGCGGGTCGTGTCCGTGGCCTGCGCGATACGGCTCATGGCGGCCCCGGCATGGGCATGGGTGATGGCCAGGCCCAGCGCATCGGCTGCGTCCTTTCCGGGCAGGCCCGGCAGTTTGAGCAGGCGCTTGACCATCTCCTGCACCTGTGCCTTGGCCGCCTTGCCGTGGCCCGCGACAGCCTGCTTCATCTGCAAGGCGGTGTATTCGGCGACGGCGAGGTTGCACGCGACGAGCGCCGTCACGCACGCGCCGCGGGCCTGTCCCAGTAACAGCGTTGCCTGGGGATTGACGTTGACAAACACGATCTCGACGGCGGCAACGTCGGGGCTATAGCGCTCCTTGACTTCGGCAATGCCGTCGAACAGCACCTTCAGCCGCGCGGGAAGGTTGCCGCGATCCAGGTGGGTGGTGGTGATGGTGCCGCTCGCCACGTAGGTAAGGGCGTGCCCCGCCACGTCCACCACGCCGAAGCCGGTGGTCTGCAGGCCGGGGTCAATGCCGAGAATTCGCATGAGCCATTG
The DNA here is from genome assembly GCA_029237735.1 of Ramlibacter sp. Classification (GTDB taxonomy): domain Bacteria; phylum Pseudomonadota; class Gammaproteobacteria; order Burkholderiales; family Burkholderiaceae_C; genus Ramlibacter. Next base: position 5,486 of record JAQZBU010000103.1, read on the forward strand.
TCACTCGAAAAACGCGTTTCCCAATTTGCGGGGGTGGTACACGTTCATAGTCTGGTTTGGGTGGCGGGATCAGGGCGACGTGGCACTCTACTCCGCGACTGTCCCCCGACGCCGGGAGGGCGTCTCCTCCTTGATGTCGCTGCGTAGAGCGCCCCGCCGCCCTGATCCATCCACCAGTGGGGCTGTTCGAAGCGTCGAAAGAAGAAGCGCTGCCTAAGGGCCGTGGATGGTGGGTGGCCGACGCAGTGAGGTCAAGGAGGAGCCGCCCTCCCGGCGGCGGGGGACACGAACGGAGTTGGCTACCCGCCGTCCACGGCCCGCCGCCAACACACTGCGCTTCCCCGCCCGCGATCGCGCATCACCTTGCGACGAAGACGTCAAAGGGAAGGTTACGCCCCGAAATACCAACGCGCGGAATGGAAGAAGATCGGCGCGGCGAAGCACAGGGCGTCCACGCGATCCAGCAGTCCGTTGGCGCCCGTGACCGACATACCGCGTTGTCCCCACGCCGTCACGCCCCGGTCGCGCTTGAGCGCCTTCATCACAAGGTGTCCCATCGAGCCGGCGACGCAGGCAACGAAAGCCATGGCCAATGCCTGTGCGGGCTTGAAGGGTGTGATGAATGACAGCAGGCCCCCCACCAGGCAGCCGACGATCACGCCGAGGAGCCAGTTGTTCCAGTTGAAGCTCTTGCTCACCTCGGGGGCGCTGGGCGCACCTTTCATGCGACGCGAGGCAACGTGCTGCACGATCATGCAGGTTTGCACCACTGCCACCATGAAGAACACCAGGAATGCGCCCTTGCCCTCATAGTTGCGGAAGTCCAGCAGCATCAGCGCCGGCACGTGGCTCATGCCGTAGACGCAGACCATGATGCCCCATTGCAGCTTGGCGTTGCGCTCGAGAAAGCGATGAGGGTCGCCCGACAGCGCGCTCACGACGGGGATGGCGAGGAACACATAGACCGGGATGAACACCGTAAACAGATCGAAGTGCTCAGTGCGCACCAGCCAGAACTGGATCGGCAGGACGATGAAGAACGCCAGCACCAGGCTGCGATGGTCGCCGCGTCGCGTGGGCGATAACGTGATGAATTCGCGTAGCGCGAAGAACGCGATGAGGCCGAACAGGACCGTGGCCACCGTGTCGCCTACGGCCCACGCCACCCAGAACACCACGACCATGAACCAGGACGTGCCAAGAAGCTTGCGGTAGTTCTTCAGCTCCGCGTTCCATTCCTCGCCATGCTTCTCCTCGGCGCGCAACGAGAGCAGGAACGCCGTCACGCTCACGACGATGAGGATGCCGAAGACGATGAGGAACAGGGCAGCCACCTGCTGGGTGGGCGTCAGGCTGCGCAGGAACTGATTCATCGCATGTGCCTCAGACATCCCGCAGCGCGATCACGGCCTGGCGAGCGCGGTCGAGGAATTCGCGGCGCTCTTCGCCGTCGCCCAGCTGCACCGGTGTGCCGAAGGTCACCGAGCAAAGGATGGGTACGGGGACGACCTCGCCCTTGGGCATGACACGCTGGATGTTGTCGATCCAGGCCGGCACCAGCACGACGTGAGGGAACTTCTGCGCCAGGTTGTACAAACCGGCCTTGAAGGGCTGCGGCTCCTCGGCGTTGCCGCGAGTGCCTTCGGGAAAGATGATGATCGAGTCGCCGCGTTCGAGCGCGTCGATGAGCGGCTCCAGCGGGTCCTGATCCGCCGTACGCGCGCGGTCGACGTAGATGGCGTTGAACACCGCCGTGGTGATCCACTTCTTGAAGGACGACTTCGTCCAATAGTCCTTCGCGGCGATCGGCCGCGTGATGCTGCGCAGCTCCTTCGGCAGCGCCGCCCAGATCATGACGAGGTCGGCGTGGCTCTGGTGGTTGGCGAAGTAGATGCGCTGTTCTGCCTTGGGCGGGCAGCCATACCACCTGGCTTGCGCGCCAGTGAGCACGCGAACCAGCCCCAGCAGGAACAGGCTCATCAGCTTGGCAAGCATGCGCGGATGATAGGCTGTGCTTAGGGCAGTTCGGCGTCGCGCATGCGGGCCACGATGGTAGAGGCGCGACTGGCAAGGTAGCCGGAGTTCGGGACGCGCTCGAAGTATTTGGGCCGCGGGAGCATCACGGCCAGGCGCGCGGCCTCGTAGGCGGAGAGGTGGGCGGCGCCCTTGCGGTAGTAGTGCCGGGCGGCGGCTTCGGCGCCGAACACCCCTTCACCCCATTCCACGCTGTTCAGGTAGATCTCGAGGATGCGCTCCTTGGAGTCACGGCCCTGGGCGCAAGCTGCGCACGGCCGGCTCGCCGCGCGGCCTGCTCCTCGGCCTTGACATTCCTGTCCCAGGCCTTCTCCAGCGCTTCCCAGTCCACGCCTTCGTGACTGGTGAAGCTGCCGTCTTCCGAAGCGATGACCGCGCGCTTGAGGTTGTCCGAGATCTGCCCGTATGGCACCCATTGCTGGCGCCAGCGCAGCTTGTCTTTCTGGGTTGCGATACGCCACGCCTCGGAGCGCTGGAAGGTGGTGGACTGGGGATCGATCGTCGCCATCAGTGCGATGCGCGCCAGGAAAAAGAATTGCAGTGCCAGCCCCGCGACGAGCACCAGCACGACCCAGCGAACGAGCGCCCTCATGAGAGTGAGGCGCGCAGCTCGGCCAGCACCTGGGCCGCCGGCGGGCGCACGCCGCGCCAGACCAGGAAGGCCTCGGCCGCCTGTTCGACCAGCATGCCCAAGCCATCGCGCGGCGTGGCACTGTGCGCGCGCGCCCAGTCCACGAAGCCCTGCGCGGCGGGGCCGTACATCAGGTCGCAGGCCAGCGCACCGGGCTTGAGGGCGGTTCCGGGGACGGGGATGCCGCCGCCGCTCATGCTGCTGGCGGTGGCGTTGATGACGACATCGAACGCGCCCTGGATTTGTGCCGGCAGGATGGCGGCAAGCTCGACGCCATGTTGCAGCGCCAACGCGGCATGCCGTTCGATCAATTCCACGGCGCGGGACAGGGTGCGGTTGGCCACGACGATCCGCCGGGGCCGCGCCTCGATGAGCGGACCCAGCACGCCCGCCGCCGCGCCGCCCGCGCCGGCGAGCAGCAGGTCACGCCCCGCGACGTCGATGCCCGCGTTCAGGCGGATGTCGTTCACCAGTCCCACGCCGTCGGTGTTGTCACCCAGCACGGCGTTGCCGTCGAAACGCAATGTGTTGCTGGCCTGCGCCAGCTGCGCGCGGGGCGTCAGCTGCGTCGCGAGGGCCGGCGACTCGAACTTGAACGGCACGGTGACGTTGCAGCCCTTGCCGCCCTCCGCGCGAAACTCGCTCACGGCCTGCGCAAAGCCACCCACCGCCACAAGCCGCTTGCCGTACTGCAAGTCCTGACCGGTGAGCTGTGCAAAGCGTGAATGGATCCACGGCGACTTGCTGTGTTCCACGGGGTTGCCCATCACGCAGTAGAGATCAGTGGTCATTTGGCTAGTTGCTTTGTCTCAAGCGTTTCGTCGCGGGTGAACTTGAACCGCGACACGACGACGATCTGGTCGGCTTGCCTGCGCATCGCATCGTTGAAGCGGCCGAAGGGGCCGGCGGCCCGTGCGATGGTCTTCGCCCGCCGGTCCAGCGCGAGGCTGCCCGAGGTTTCGGCCACTTCCGCATCCAGTACCTTGCCGTCGAAATTCACGGTGACCATCATCGTAAGCTCGCCATAGAGCTTCTTGCCCGCGACTTCGGGGAAGTTGCGCGTGCCCTTGTCCTCGATTTTGCGGCGCAGCCCGTCGTAATAGATGGCGTAGACCTCCTCGCGGGTCGATGGGCTGATGTAGCGCTTGCGCGGGCGGGCGTTTTCTTCATTGATCCGCCGCTCGATCTCCGCGAGGATCTTGATCAGGTGACGGCGCTTGTCCTCCTGTGCCCGAGCCTCCGGGTTGCTCGTGGGTTGCTTGGGGTCCGGCGGGGGCATGGCGGCCAGCGCTTTCCTGACCTGCCCGAGCAGCAGCATCTGCTGCTCCTGCATCGCTTCGATCTTGCGCTGCGCGTCTTCAGGCGAATCGCCCAGCTCGGTCAGCGCTGAAGGTGGCAGCGGCGAGGTGGCGCGGCCCTTCGCGGCGTCGCCGCCTCCGGCCAGCCGGGTCTGCGCGATGGCGTGGGCCTTGTCGGCTTTCTCGTTGGTCTTGGTGTTGACCAGGATCACTTCCAGCGGCGTGTCCTCGAACACACGGTTGAAACCTTCCGGGTTTACGATGCGCAGCCCCAACAGGGCCGCGTGCACGGCAACAGAGATGCCGAGCGCGATCTGCAGGGTGCTGAAGGAACGCCAGTTCACGAGACGAAATTATCCGGTATTGCGGATGAGTTACACCGCAATGACTCGGTGCGACCCGCGGGGACTGTTGTACCCCGTCAACTTGCCGCGGCGGACGCGGGTGCGTCCGCCTCAGCGGGCTCGCTGACGTCCACCGCGATGGCGATCGGGCCGGCCACTGGCTCGTCTTCAGCTTCCTCTTCGGCCTCCAGTGGCTCGGGCGCGAGGTCGAGCCGTTCGATCACAGTGCCCTTCACGTCCAGCGTGATCAGGTCGATCTCGCCCAGCTTCACGCGGACGTGGGCGCCACGCGGCAAGTCCGCGCTGCCCAGCACCGGCAGCACCAGCGGCAGGTTGTCGGCACGCACAAGGCCTTCCTTGAATACGACGCCGGTCAGCTCGGACAAGCCCTGTTGCTGGAGAAACTTGAGCGTCCAGAAGCGCTCCATGCCCGCCTGGTGCCCGTTGTAGGCGAAATACGCGGCGTCGAATCCGGAGATGATGGAGAAAAGCTCGGCATCCTTGGGCTTGAAGGGCGCGGCCAGGGCGGCCGTGCGGCCGTGCCGCGCCGCGGCGATGATCTGCCACTGATTCACGAGGTCGGTGTAGCGGCGCAGGGGCGATGTGCTCCAGGCGTAGCTCTTTACGCCGATGCCGGCATGGGGCAGCGACTTGGTGCCCATGCGCACCTTGACGCCGGGCGCCAGGCTGGCCTGGCTGCGATAGATCGCCGGCACGCCGAGCTCGGCCAGCCAGGCGCCCCAAGTGCTGTTGGCCAGGATCATGGCCTCGGCGACGATCAGGTCCAGCGGCGCGCCGCGCCTGCGCACCGTGATCTGCACCAGCTCGTCGCCCGTGGGCTCGGCGCCGCCGTTGCCCACCAGGCGGAAGTTGTAATCCGGCCGGTTGAAGTTTTCCGGCTTGCCGCGCACCACCTCGCGCTGCGACTTGAGCTGCGAGGCCAGCCGGTGCAGGAAAGCCAGTTGCAGCCGCAGGTTCGCGACGGCGTCGGGCACGTCCACGTCGGGTTCGATGCCCTTCAGCCACTCCTCGGTCACGACGGCGTCCAGCCGGTCGTGCCGCAAGTTGACGGTGATCGGAACCCGCTCCAGACGGGTCTGCGTTTCCTTCAGCTCCAGCGTCGCCTCATCGAAGCTTGCGTATAGCGAAACGGACGGGCACGCCCGGCCTTCCTGGAGGGTGTAGGCCTGCACCACGTCGTCGGGCAGCATCGTGATCTTGTAGCCCGGCATATACACGGTGGACAGGCGCTGGCGCGCGACGCCGTCGAGCGGCGTCGAAGGCTGCAGCGCGAGGCCTGGCGCCGCGATGTGCACGCCCACGGTAACCGTGCCGGTGCCGAGCCCGCGCACCGACAGCGCGTCGTCGATTTCCGTGGTGTGCGAATCGTCGATCGAGAATGCCTGCGCCTCGGCCAGCGGCAGCTCGTCGCGGATCTCCGGCGCTTGCAGCGGCGGGAAGCCCGTGCCCCTGGGAAAATTGTCGAAGAGGAAGCGCTTCCAGTGGAACTGGTAAGGGCTGGCGATGGCGCCGGCTTTCTGCAGCAGATCCAGTGGCGCGGTATGGGTGTTGCGAGAAGCCTCGACCACGGCCTTGTACTCGGGCGCGTTCTTGTCGGGCTTGAAGAGTATCTTGAACAGCTGGTCGCGAATGGCGGGCGGGCAACTGCCGCCGGCGAGTTCTGCGGCCCAGGCTTCGATCTGCGCCTGGACCTGCTTTTTCTTTTCGATCGCGGCCAGCGCCTGCTGCAGGATTTCGGCCGGCGCCTTCCTGAAGCGGCCCTTGCCCGCGCGGCGGAAGTAATGGGGCGCCTCGAACAGGCGCAGCAACGCGGCGGCTTGCTGCTCAAGTGTCGCCTTGTCGCTGAAATAGTCGCGTGCCAGGTCCGCGAAGCCGAACTCCTCCTCGGGCGCGAATTCCCATGCCAGTTCGAGCTCGATGGACTGCGCCAGCGCCTGGGCCCCGCGCATCAACTCGGCGGGCCCGGGCTTCTCGAATTTGAGCAGGATGTTGGCGGCCTTGACCTTGACGCGCTTGCCGCTGTCGAGCTCTACCTGCGCCGAGGCTTCGGCCTCGGCCAATACGCGGCCCGCCTGGAATTTCCCGGCTTCTTCAAACAATACAAACATGGGCGGGATTGTCCCATGCGGATGTTTCAGCCCGGCGTGCCCGACCCGATGAATTCAAACACCTCATCGATATGCGCGTCGAAGTCCGAAAGCGCATGGTCCCCGCCTTCCAGGAGCTTGATCCTGGCGCCTGCGTAGCGGGCGGTCATCTCCCGCCAGTCGAGCACCTCGTCGCCCTTGGCGATGACCGCGAAGAAGTTCTCCGGGTGCGCGAGGGGCCCGGTCTCGAGCTGACGCAACTCCTCCACGTACTCGGGCCCGAAGTAAAAGTGCTGGGCAGGGTCATGCCAAGCCGTCTGCTCGCCGATGTGGCGGGCGAGGTCCCGCGCCGGATCGACGGCGGGGTTGAGCACTACGGCGCGGCAGCCCGCGGCCTGCGCCACGCAGGTAGCGTAGAAGCCGCCCAGAGAGGAACCGATCACCGCCATCGTGGAGCGGGGCCAGTGCGCGATGCCTTGCATCAGCATGTCCATCGCGCCTTGAGGGGAGGGCGGCAGCTGCGGGCACCACCAGGTGATTTTCGGGTGCCGCCCCCGCACGCGGGCTGCCACCTGTTTCGCCTTGGTCGATTGCGGGGAGGAGCGGAAGCCGTGCAGGTAGAGCAAGTGGGTGAGGGCCATGTGGGGATGTTCCCATGTTTCCGGCGGGGGAAGCGGGATAATGCCCCGCCATGGCAGCCGTGTTCGAAAAACCCCCCATCACGCACCGACTGGCCCCGATGCTGCAAGGCTTCGACGGGCCGCTCGCGTTCGCTGTGTTCCTGCTGGCTTGCGCCGGGCTGCTGACGATGTATTCCTCGGGCTTCGACCATGGCACTCGCTTCTCCGATCACGGCCGCAACATGGCGCTGGCCGGGGTGATCATGTTCGTGGTCGCGCAGGTGCCGCCGCAGCGGCTCATGAGCTTCGCCGTGCCCTTGTACACCCTGGGCGTGGCGCTGCTGATCGCCGTCGCGATCTTCGGCCTGACCAAAAAGGGGGCCCGGCGCTGGCTGAACATCGGCATCGTGATCCAGCCCAGCGAAATCCTGAAGATCGCCGTGCCCCTGATGCTGGCCTGGTGGTTCCAGAAGCGCGAATCGCAGATGCGCCCGCTGGACTTCATGGTGGCCGGCATCCTGCTGGCGATCCCCGTCGGGCTCATCGTCAAGCAGCCGGACCTCGGCACGTCCATCCTGGTCATGGTGGCGGGCCTGTCCGTGATCTTTTTCGCGGGGCTATCCTGGAAGCTGATACTTCCACCCGTGGTTGTCGGGCTCACGGCGGCGGTGCTGTTGATCGTCTTCGAGGGGCAGGTGTGCGCCGACGGGGTGCGCTGGCCCATCCTGCATGACTACCAGCAGCAGCGCATCTGCACGCTGCTGGACCCCGGCAAGGACCCGTTGGGCAAGGGTTTCCACATCATCCAGGGCATGATCGCCATCGGCTCGGGCGGCGTCTTCGGCAAGGGCTTCATGCAGGGGACGCAGACCCACCTCGAGTTCATCCCGGAGCGCACGACCGACTTTATCTTCGCGGCCTTCTCCGAAGAGTTCGGCCTGCTCGGCAATCTCTGCCTGATCGCTGGCTTCCTCTTCCTGGTGTTGCGCGGGCTGGCCATTGCGCTGGAGGCATCGACGGTGTTCTCGCGGCTCCTGGCCGGCGCGATCACCATGATCTTCTTCACCTACGCCTTCGTGAACATGGGCATGGTCAGCGGCATCCTCCCCGTTGTGGGCGTGCCCCTGCCTTTCATCAGCTACGGCGGCACGGCCATGGTCACTCTGGGCATGGGCCTGGGTATCCTGATGTCGATCTCCAAGGCCAAGCGCCTGGTTCAGTCGTGAGGCCGCGATGACGGGCGTCGCCATCGCCGGCGTCGGCAACATGGGCGGCGCGATCGCGCAGCGCCTGCTGGGCGAGCGCTGGCCGGTCCAGGTGTTCGACATCGACACGGCGAAGACGGCCGCCCTTCGGGCGCTGGGCGCCACCGCGCATGCGGACGCGGCCGCCGCCGTCATGGGGTGCGGGGTGCTGATCGTGTGTGTCGTCGATGCGGCCCAGACCGAGGATGTCCTTTTCGGTCCCCGCGGCGCGGCAAAGGAGATGCAGCCGGGCCAGGCTGTGCTGCTATGTCCGACGATTTCTCCTGGCGACGTCGAAGATTTCGCCCGGCGCCTGACGGAGCGCGGAATCTCCACCATCGACGCGCCCATGTCCGGGGGGCCGGCCCGCGCGCGCGATGGCAGCATGAGCCTGATGGTCGCTTGCGGGGACGCTGTGTTCGAGAGCCACCGCATGGTTATCGAGGCCATGAGCAGCAAGGTGTTCCGCATAAGCCAGCGGCCCGGCGACGGCGCGCGCACCAAGCTCGTGAACAACCTGCTGGCCGGCATCAACCTCGCGGGCGCGGCCGAGGCCCTGGCCATGGCGCAATGCCTGGGCCTGGACCCGGCAGCCACGCTGGGCGTGATCGAGCAATCCAGCGGCCAGAGCTGGATCGGCTCGGACCGAATGCGCCGCGCGATCGCCGGCGACTACGCGCCGCGCGCCCACGTCACGCTGCTGCAAAAGGACACGCGGCTTGCGGTGCAAGCCGCGGCGGCCGCCGGGTTCGAGGGGCCGCTGGGGCCAGCCGCGCGCGACGTCTTCGCGCGGGCCGCCGAAGCGGGCCTGGGCGACCTCGACGACGCGGCGCTGTTCCGCCTGCTTTCCGGGCAGGGCCGCTAAACTGGGGGCCTGCCCCTCCATGACCCAGATCCTGATCGTCGAGGACGACGACGCCATCCGCAACAACGTCATCCGGCTGCTGAAGCTGGAGGGCTACGACATCGTTTCGGCGATCAACGGCCGGCTCGGGCTGGAGCGCGCGCGCGAGGTGCGTCCGGATGTGGTCATCTCCGACATCGGCATGCCGGAGATGGATGGTTTCGAGTTGCTGGAGGCGATCCGTTCCGACCGGGAGCTCGCCGCTACTTCCGTGCTGCTGCTCACGGCGCTGGACGATCGCGCCAGCATGCGGCGCGGCATGACGGCCGGCGCGGATGACTACCTGGCCAAGCCATTCACGCGTGCAGAGTTGCTGGAGGCGCTGCAGGGCCTGCTGCGCAAGAAGGGCCGCGTCGAGGAGACCATCGAATCGGTCGTGAAGGCGCGCGAGGAACACCTGCGACGCGCCTTCACCGAAAGCCTCGGCGGCACGGCGTTGCCCGACAAGTTCGGCCTGGAGGCGCCGCACGGCACGGTCGCGGACACGGTCATCGAGGCCACGGTGCTCTTTTGCGATATCCGCAATTTCACCTCTCTCGCCGAGAAACTTTCATCTTCCGAGGTGGCCGAACTGCTCACTGAGTATTTCGAGCGCACCTGCGAGCCGGTGCTCAAGAACGGCGGGCGCCACCTGAAGTTCATCGGCGATGGCCTGATGAGCGTCTTTGCCGATACCCTGGGCGGTGGCTCGCCGCTGCCGGCGGCGCGCCGCGCGATCTCGGCGGCGCTGGGCATGGCACTGGCGACGCACGATTTCCGCGCCTGGCTTGACAAGCGCTTCGCGCACCGCGGCCTGCCGCCGTTCGCCATCGGCGTGGGCCTGCACGCCGGCGAGGTAAGCATCTGCCGGCTGGGATCGATCCACAACAAGGAAACAACGCCGATCGGCGATACCGTGAACGTGGCGGCCCGGCTCGAGGCGGCCAGCAAGGAGCTGGGCTGGACGGTGGTGGCCAGCACACCGGTGCTGGCAACGGCCGGCGAGGGCATACAGACCGGCGGCATGACGTCGCTTGCGGTGCGTGGCAAGAACGCCTTCGTCGACGTCGCCGAGATCATCGGGCTGCAAACCAACATCGACGACAAGCGCCACGGCGTGGCGACCCTGACGGAGCGCGCCGGCGAGGTGCGCGCCGCGGTGCAGGTGAATTCGGAGATCACCGCTCGCGCCGTCAAGGGGGCATTGCAGTCCAAGCTCTCGGCATTCAAGGATCACCAGTTCGCGCCGGGACAGGCGCCGCTGCGGCTGCGCGGCTATTGCCTCAGCCGCAAGATCGGCGCGGGCGGCATGACCGAGGTGTACCTGGCCGCGCGCGAGAGCGACGATGTGCCCGTCGTGCTCAAGGTGCTGCACGCCAGCGGCAAGGCCGCCAGCGATCACCTTTCGCGCTTCATCCAGGAGTACGCGTTGTTGTCCCGGATCGAGCATCCCAACGTCATCCGCATCTACGACCAGGGGTTCACCGACGACCATGCGTACATCGCGATGGAGTACTTCGAGCTGGGTGACCTGCGCGCCGAAATCGGGGCCGGCATGGACCAGCAGCGCGTAGTGGCGATCATCGCGCAGGTGGCGCGGGCGCTGGCCGCGATCCACGCGCGGGGCATCATCCACCGCGACCTCAAGCCCGAGAACATCATGCGCCGGCGCGACGGCACCGTCGCGCTGGCTGATTTCGGCATCGCGAAGTCGATGCTGCGGGCCGACAACATGGCGTTGACCCAGACGCGGCATGGCGACGTCGTGGGAACGCCGTATTACCTGAGCCCCGAGCAGGCCGCCGGCCAGGCCATCACGCCGAGCTCCGACCTCTACAGCCTCGGGGTGACGATGTTCGAGATGCTGACCGGCGAACGCCCCTTCCGCGCGGAATCGCTGGACCTGCTGCTGGCGCGGCACATGACTGCCCCCACCCCCGCGCTGCCGCAGGCGCACGCGTCGCTGCAGCCGGTGGTGGACCGGCTGATGGCCAAGAAGCCGGAAGACCGCTACGAGTCGGCCCAGGCCCTCCTGGCCGTCCTGGAGGAGAGGGCGCCGGCGCAAACCGTTACCAGCCCAAAAGCCTAGAATGCCCCGATGATTTCCCGCGAACCCACCATCGAGCGCCTGGCCACGGCGCAACGCCTCCTGCTGGAGCCTTTCGGCCTGACCGAAGCCCATCTATCGCGCGCCCTTGGCGAGATTGCCACCCACAAGGTGGACGACGCCGATCTGTATTTCCAGTACACCCGCAGCGAAGGCTGGAGCCTTGAAGAAGGCATCGTTAAAACGGGCAGTTTCAGCATCGACCAGGGCGTCGGCGTGCGGGCGGTGAGCGGCGAGAAGACAGCCTTCGCCTACTCCGACGACATCTCCGAGGCATCGCTGATGGACGCGGCGCGAACTGTGCGCACCATCGGCGCGGCTGCCGGCCAGGGCCGCGTGAAGGTGGCGACGCGCAAGATCGCGGGCGGCCGCTCGCTGTACCGCGGCGTGGATCCCATCTCCACGCTCGACAGCACGGCCAAGGTGCAATTGCTGGAGCGCGCCGAGAAGCTCGCGCGTTCCAAGGATCCGCGCGTGGCGCAAGTCATGGCGGGGCTGGCCAGCGAATACGACGTGGTCATGGTCGCGCGCGCGGACGGCACCCTGGCAGCGGACGTGCGCCCCTTGGTGCGGCTGTCGATCACCGTCATTGCCGAGCAGGACGGCCGGCGCGAAGTCGGCTCGGGCGGCGGTGGCGGGCGCTTCGGCCTCGCCTACTTCGACGACGAGCGTATCGAAAGCTATGTGGACGACGCGGTGAAAGCGGCGCTCACCAACCTGGAGTCACGCCCGGCGCCGGCCGGCGAAATGACCGTGGTGCTCGGCCCCGGCTGGCCCGGCATCCTGCTGCACGAAGCCATCGGCCACGGCCTGGAAGGCGACTTCAACCGAAAGGGCTCGAGTGCCTTCTCCGGGCGCGTGGGTAAACGCGTGGCCGCCAAGGGCGTGACGGTGCTCGACGACGGCACGATCACCGACCGCCGCGGCTCGCTCAACGTGGACGACGAGGGCAACGCCAGCCAGCGCACCGTTCTCATCGAGGACGGCATCCTGCGCGGCTACATCCAGGATTCGCTCAACGCGCGCCTGATGGGTGTGGCGACCACCGGCAACGGCCGCCGCGAGAGCTATGCGCATATCCCGATGCCGCGCATGACCAATACCTACATGCTCGGCGGCGACCGCAAGCCCGAGGAGATCGTGGCCAGCATCAAGAAGGGCCTGTACGCCACCAACTTCGGCGGTGGCCAGGTGGACATCACCTCCGGCAAGTTCGTCTTCTCGGCGAGCGAGGCTTTCTGGGTGGAAAACGGCAAGATCCTCTACCCCGTCAAGGGCGCCACCATCGTCGGCAACGGGCCTGACGCACTGACGCGTGTGACCATGATCGGCGACGACATGGCGCTCGACACCGGAGTGGGCACCTGCGGCAAGGAAGGCCAGAGCGTACCGGTGGGCGTGGGCCAGCCGACACTGCGCATCGACGGCTTGACCGTCGGCGGCACCGCCTGAAAGCGCGTCGGGCCCGCGCATGGCTAACAGCCCCCGCCTGCCGATCGACCCCTCCACCAACCTGCCGAGCATCCATTCTTTTGGTGAGCTCGGCAATTTCCTGCGCGGCTCAGTCGCCGACGAAGAAAGCCGGCATTTCTCCGACAGCATGAGCCAACTGGCCGTGCACGTCGAGGCGATCATCGCGGGCCTGCGCCTGAACCGCATGCGTGCCACGGTCGCCCCCATGATGGTGGACCTGCTCACGGTTCTGCGCGGCCACCGCAACCTCGTCGTCAACCTGGGGCTGCCCTGGCGCGGCCTCTATGAGTACGCCGCCTACCTGCAGGCGCTGAACAACTTCCGCGTGCTGATCGGCCAGTGGGTGCTTGATGGCGGTCCACACAATTCGGAGCTGCTCGTGTCCGCGGAAGATTTCGAGCTGGTGGCCTGGCGCACGATGGGCGAAGGCATGCTGCTGATCGACATGTACGAGCAGTGGTCGTCCAGCGACCGTCCCGAGCAGTTGTCCCTGGCCGCCCTGAGCGAGCCGCAGGTGGCGCGGGCGCTGCAATGGTGGAAGAAGCTCAGGCTGTAAGGGTAAGTATGGCGCGTTGTGCTACATTTCCTTCCATGCATACGGCTCGCGCGTATTTTTTTGGCTACTTTTGGCATCTCACGTCCACCGGCGGTAGAGAGATCTGAGCGTACCCAGCAAAAGCGCAACGACCCCCTAGCAAACCGCCGGATTCCGGCGGTTTTTTTTTGCCCTGATTCTTTTTTCGACCCCGAGAGGAGCCCACGAATGAACGCGAAAGCCACAGCCACCAGCGAAGGCTGGTATGCGCATCCCGTCGACAAGACCAGCGAGACCGACGACGAACGCATCAAGGACATCACCGTGCTGCCCCCTCCGGAACACCTGATCCGATTCTTCCCCATCCACGGGACGGCGGTGGAAACGCTTATCACCGGCACGCGCCGCAACATCCACAACATCATGAGGGGCAAAGACGACCGGCTGCTCGTCGTGATCGGTCCATGCTCCATTCACGATCCCGGCGCCGCGCTGGACTACGCGCGCCGGCTGAAGGAGGCGCGAGGCAAGTACAGCGACACCCTGGAAATTGTGATGCGGGTTTATTTCGAGAAGCCGCGCACAACGGTCGGCTGGAAGGGCCTGATCAACGATCCTTACCTGGACGAGAGTTACCGCATCGACGAGGGCCTGCGCATCGCCCGCCAGCTGCTCATCGAGATCAACCGCCTGGGTCTGCCGGCCGGCAGCGAGTTCCTCGACGTCATCTCGCCGCAATACATTGGCGATTTGATCTCCTGGGGCGCCATCGGCGCGCGCACCACGGAAAGCCAGGTGCACCGCGAACTGGCTTCGGGCCTGTCGGCGCCGATCGGATTCAAGAACGGCACGGACGGCAATATCCGAATCGCCACGGACGCGATCCAGGCGGCCGCCCGCGGCCATCACTTCCTGTCAGTACACAAGAACGGCCAGGTGGCGATCGTGCAGACCAACGGCAACAAGGACTGCCACGTCATCCTGCGGGGAGGCAAAGCGCCCAATTACGATGCCGTCAGCGTGTCCGCGGCCTGCAAGGAGCTGGAGGCGGCCAAGCTGCCACCGACCCTGATGGTCGATTGCAGCCACGCCAACAGCAGCAAGCAGCACGACAAGCAGGTAGACGTGGCGCGCGACATCGCGGGCCAGATCGCCCAGGGTTCGCGCTGCGTCTTTGGCGTCATGGTCGAGAGCCACCTCAACGCCGGGGCGCAGAAGTTTACCCCCGGCAAGGACAACCCAGCCGCGCTCGACTACGGCAAGAGCATCACGGATGCCTGCCTGGGCTGGACCGAGTCGCTCCAGGTGCTCGACATCCTGTCCGAAGCCGTGAAGGCACGGCGCGCGCGGTGACAGCCTAGGTGGCTGCCGCGTGCTGCGCCGCCGCCGCCAGCGAGAGCAGCAGCTTTGCGTGCACGTCGCCGAAGCCGCCGTTGCTCATGCACAGGATGTGGTCGCCGGGGCGGGCGGCCCGCGTGACTTCACGCACCACATCGTCTATCGATGCGCACACACGCGCCTTGGCACCCATCGGTGACAGGGCCTCCGCCGCGTCCCAATCGAGGCCGCCGCTGTGGCAGAAGGCGAGATCGGCCTGCTCGAGGCTCCAGGGCAGCTGCGACTTCATCGCGCCGAGTTTCATGGTGTTGCTGCGCGGCTCGAACACGGCGAGGATTCGCTGCGTACCCACCTTGCGGCGCAGGCCATCCACCGTGGTGCGTATCGCCGTGGGATGGTGCGCGAAATCGTCATACACGGTGACGTCGTTCGCGGTGCCCCGCACTTCCATCCTGCGCTTGACGTTGCGGAATTCGCGCAGCGCCCGGGCAGCGGCGTGGGGAGCGACACCGACATGCTCGGCCGCGGCAATGGCCGCCAGCGCGTTGAGCTGGTTGTGCACGCCGGTGAGCTCCCACTCCACGTGGGCTACTTGCTTGCCGCGTTCGAGCACGTCGAAACTGTGCGGCTCGCCCTGCGCGGAGAAGTCGCTCACGGCGGCGCCGAAGCTGCGCAGCTCGCTCCAGCAACCCATGTGAAGCACGCGCTGCACGCTTTCCTCCAGGCCGTTCGCGACCACCCGACCGGTGGACGGCACGGTGCGCACCAGATGGTGGAACTGCCGCTCGATCGCCGCGAGGTTGTCGAAGATGTCGGCGTGATCGAACTCCAGGTTGTTGATGACGGCGGTGCGCGGCCGGTAGTGGACGAACTTGCTGCGCTTGTCGAAAAACGCCGTGTCGTACTCGTCGGCCTCGATCACGAACAGGGAACGTCGCGAAGCGGGGAGCGTAGGGGCACCAAGCCTTGCCGAGATGCCGAAGTTGGTGGGAACGCCGCCGACCAGAAAGCCCGGTTGCAAGCCGGCGTGCTCCAGCACCCAGGCCAGCATCGAAGTGGTGCTGGTTTTGCCGTGCGTCCCGGCCACGGCCAGCACGTGCCGGCCCTGCAGCACGTGTTCGGAAAGCCACTGGGGCCCGCTGGTGTAGGGCAGCCCTGCATCCAGGATGGCCTCCATCAGGGGGTAGCGAGGCGTGCCGTCGGGCTTGCGGGCGCGCGAAACGACGTTGCCGACGATCCACACGTCCGGCCGGAGCTCGAGCTG
>JAQZBU010000104.1 GCA_029237735.1 Ramlibacter sp.
AGGAAATGAGGGCTGTGGCTGAGAGCGCTATACTGTAATACAGTATTTCAAAGGAAGCACTACCATGGCCATTTCCGTCCGGATGGACCCGTTGCTTGAAAAGGAGCTGGAGCTGGCCGCGCAGCGCCAGGGGATGACGAAGTCGCAGTTCGTCATCAACGCAGTCGAGCGCGCTTTGGGCCGCAGGAACCCTTACGAGCTGATGCTGGCCCTGAAAGCCGAGGAGCCTCGCACCGGGTATGGCGCCAAGTCCATCGAGCAGCCGTACGACAGCGTCAAGTCCAAGGCGGCGGTGCGCGCCAAACTCAAGGCCAAACACGGTGCCGGCGGCGCTCGTTGACGCCGGCCCGTTGGTGGCGGTGTTCGGGCGCAAGCAGCCGAACGCCGCGCACTACCATGCGCTGTTCAAACAGGCGTCGGACGAGCTATGGTCCCTGGCCACGACCTGGCCGTGTGTGGTGGAGGCCAGCTACCTTGTCGATCCCCCGCAGCGCTACACCTTGCTGCGCTGGCTGGGCTCGGGTGCACTGTCGGTCTTTCCTTTTGGCCAGGAAGCGCTGGAAGGCATGGTGGAACTGATGCATAGGTACACACAAACACCACGAACCGAGATGGACCTGGCGGACGCATCGCTGGTATGGCTGGCCGCGGACACCGGGGTGAATCGCATCATGACCATGGACAAGCGGGACTTCAGCCGCTATCGCCTCCCCGACGGCCGGCCGTTCGAAATTCTTTGACGCCATGAGCCAGGCTGCATTTCCGGTGGAATCGATCTTGCAGGGCGCCGGGCCGGCGCAGCGCCGCGCCATCGCCAAGGCGATCACCCTGCTCGAATCCACGCGCACCGACCATCGCGCGCGCGCGGACGAAATGCTCACGCGGCTGCTGCCGCATACCGGCAATGCCTTCCGCCTCGGCATCAGCGGTGTGCCGGGCGTAGGCAAGAGCACATTCATCGAGGCGCTGGGCTTGCACCTCATCGACAAGGGTCACCGCGTGGCGGTGCTGACAATCGATCCCTCGAGCACGGTGTCGGGCGGCTCGATCCTGGGCGACAAGACCCGCATGGAAAGGCTTTCCGTTCACGAGATGGCGTACATCCGCCCCAGCCCCTCCAGCGGCACGCTGGGTGGCGTGGCCGAGAAGACGCGCGAGGCCATGCTGGTCTGCGAAGCAGCGGGTTATGACGTCGTCATCGTAGAGACCGTCGGCGTGGGCCAGAGCGAGACGGCGGTGGCGGGCATGACGGACATGTTCGTGCTGATGCAATTGCCGAATGCCGGCGACGACCTGCAGGCGATCAAGAAGGGTGTGATGGAGCTGGCCGACCTGGTCGTCATCAACAAGGCCGACATCGACGCCGACGCGGCGACGCGGGCACAGGCGCAGATTACGAGCGCGCTGCGGCTGTTCACCCAGCATGGCAGGAGCCCTCACCCCAGCCCTCTCCCAAAGGGAGAGGGAGCAAACTCGCTCTCCCCCGGCGTGGGAGAGGGCAGGGGTGAGGGGGAGCGTTGGCACCCCCGCGTCATCCAGCTGAGCGCTTTGCTCTCGCAGGGCATCGACAGGTTCTGGACCGAGGTGGAGCATTACCGTCGGCTGCAGACTTTGAACGGCGCGCTCGCCGCGCGCCGCCAGCATCAGTCCCTTTCCTGGATGTGGGAGCAGATCGAAGCCGGCCTGAAGCACGACTTCAGGCAGCATCCGGCCGTGCGCGAGCTGCTGCCGTCCATCACCGCCGAAGTGGGCGCGGGCCGCCTGCCGGCTTCCACCGCGGCCCGCCGCCTTCTCAATACAGCCCAACACAAGACATAACGAGAGAACGACATGCACGACATACTCGAACAACTGGAAAACAAGCGTGCCGCCGCACGCCTGGGCGGCGGCAAGAAGCGCATCGACTCGCAGCACGGCAAGGGCAAGCTCACGGCGCGCGAGCGGCTGGAGTTACTGCTGGACGAGGGCACGTTCGAGGAATGGGACATGTTCGTCGAGCACCGCTGCACCGACTTCGGCATGGAAAACCAGAAGGTGCCAGGTGATGGCGTGGTCACAGGTTACGGCATGATCAACGGGCGCCTGGTGTTCGTCTTCAGCCAGGACTTCACCGTGTTCGGCGGCGCCCTGTCGGAAGCGCATGCCGAGAAAATCTGCAAGGTCATGGACCAGGCGATGAAGGTCGGCGCGCCGGTGATCGGCCTGAACGACTCCGGGGGGGCGCGCATCCAGGAAGGCGTGGCGTCCCTCGGCGGTTACGCCGACGTGTTCCAGCGCAACGTGATGGCCTCGGGCGTGATCCCGCAGATCAGCATGATCATGGGCCCTTGCGCGGGCGGCGCGGTGTACTCGCCGGCCATGACGGACTTCATCTTCATGGTCAAGGACAGCTCGTACATGTTCGTTACCGGCCCCGAAGTGGTGAAGACCGTGACGCATGAAGAGGTGACTGCCGAGGAACTGGGCGGCGCGATCTCGCACACCACGCGCAGCGGTGTCGCGGACCTGGCTTTCGAGAACGATGTGGAGGCGATGCTGATGCTGCGGCGCCTGTACAACTACCTGCCGCTCAACAACCGAGAGAAGGCCCCGGTACGGCCAAGCAAGGACCCGGCCGACCGCATGGACCGGTCCCTGGACACGCTGGTGCCGGACAACCCCAACAAGCCCTACGACATGAAGGAGCTGATCGTCAAGACGGTGGACGACGGCGACTTCTTCGAGCTGCAGCCCGAGTACGCCAGGAACATCATCGTAGGCTTCGGGCGGATGGAGGGGCAGACCGTGGGCATCGTCGCCAACCAGCCGCTCGTGCTGGCAGGGTGCCTCGATATCAAGAGCTCGATCAAGGCGGCGCGCTTCGTGCGCTTCTGCGACGCATTCAATATCCCCGTGATCACCTTCGTGGATGTGCCGGGCTTCATGCCGGGCACGGCCCAGGAGTACGGCGGCATCATCAAGCACGGCGCCAAGCTGCTCTACGCATATGCCGAATGCACCGTGCCGAAGGTGACGGTGATCACGCGCAAGGCCTATGGCGGCGCCTATGACGTGATGAGCTCCAAGCACCTGCGCGGCGACGTTAACTTTGCCTGGCCGAACGCCGAGATCGCGGTGATGGGCGCCAAGGGCGCCGTAGAGATCATCTTTCGCGAGGACAAGGGCGACCCGGCCAAGCTGGCCGCAAAGGAAGCCGAATACAAGGCGCGCTTCGCAAACCCCTTCGTTGCCGGCGCGCGCGGCTTCATCGACGATGTGATCCTGCCGCATGAAACCCGCAAGCGCATCTGCCGGTCGCTCATCATGCTGCGCGATAAGAAGCTGGAGAACCCGTGGAGGAAGCATGGAAACATTCCGCTCTGATGCTGTCATGCCGGACTTGATCCGGCATCCACGAAACGTTTGGGTGCCCGCCGCATGGATTGCGGGTCAGGCCCGCAATGACAAGTCCGGAGACAAACATGTTTAGCAAGATTCTCATTGCAAACCGCGGCGAGATCGCCTGCCGCGTCATCCTTTCCGCCCGCAAGATGGGCATCAAGACCGTCGCGGTCTATTCCGATGCCGACGCCGACGCGCGCCATGTGGAGCTGGCGGACGAGTCCGTCAACATCGGCCCGCCGCCCTCGCGCGATTCCTACCTGCAGGCCGACAAGATCATCGCGGCATGCAAAAAGACAGGCGCGCAGGCGGTGCATCCGGGCTACGGCTTCCTCTCGGAGAACGAGGCCTTCGCCAAGCGCGTGGAAGAGGAGGGCATCGCCTTCATCGGCCCCAAGCACTATTCGATCGCGGCCATGGGCGACAAGATCGCCTCGAAGAAGCTCGCCAATGAGGCCAAGGTCAATACCATCCCCGGCTGGAACGATGCGATCGAGACGGCCGAGCGCGCGGTGGAAATCGCCAAGGACATCGGCTACCCCGTGATGATCAAGGCGTCGGCCGGCGGTGGCGGCAAGGGCCTGCGCGTCGCGTTCAACGACAAGGAGGCCTTCGAAGGCTTCACCTCCTGCCGCAACGAAGCGCGCAGCAGCTTCGGTGACGACCGCGTCTTCATCGAAAAGTACGTGGAGGAGCCGCGCCACATCGAGATCCAGGTGCTGGGCGACAGCCATGGCAACGTGATCTACCTGAACGAGCGCGAGTGCTCGATCCAGCGTCGGCACCAGAAGGTAATCGAAGAGGCGCCTTCCCCCTTCATCAGCGACAAGACGCGCAAGGCCATGGGCGAACAGGCCGTGGCGCTGGCCAAGGCCGTGCGCTACCAGAGCGCGGGCACCGTGGAATTCGTCGTTGGCAAGGACCAGAGCTTCTACTTCCTGGAGATGAACACGCGATTGCAGGTCGAGCATCCCGTGACGGAGTGCATCACCGGGCTGGACCTGGTGGAGCTGATGATCCGCGTCGCCGCCGGCGAGAAGCTGCCAATGACGCAGGCCGACGTGAAGCGTAACGGCTGGGCCATCGAGTGCCGCATCAACGCCGAGGACCCGTTCCGCAACTTCCTGCCCAGCACGGGTCGGCTGGTGCGGTTTCAGCCGCCCAAGGAAACGATGTGGGCTTCGAATACGGAGCACCTGTTCGGCGTGCGGGTAGACACCGGCGTGCAGGACGGAGGCGAGATCCCGATGTACTACGACTCGATGATCGCCAAGCTCATCGTGCACGGCAAGGACCGCAACGAGGCGATCGCGAAGATGCGCGAAGCGCTGAACGGTTTCGTCATCCGCGGCATCAGCAGCAACATCCCGTTCCAGGCGGCGCTGCTGGCACACCCGAAGTTCGTGGCCGGAGACTTCAACACCGGCTTCATCGCCGAGCACTACGCCAAGGGCTTCCACCCCGAGGATGTGCCGCACGACGACAGCAACTTCCTGGTGGCGCTGGCGGCTTACGTCAACCGCCGCGCGCTGCAACGCGCGGCGGGCATCAGCGGCCAGATGCCGGGACACGGATTCACCGTTGGCGAGGATTTTGTCGCGGTGCTGCTCGATGCGGCGGGAAACCACAAGCGCCAAAGCGCGAAGGTCAGCGACTTTCAATCCGTCTCGGGCTCGAGCGTGGTGGACACGGGCGGCAAGCGCTACGAGATTTGCAGCCCCAAGTGGCACCTCGGCGGCAACCGCATCCGCGGCACCGTGAATGGCGAACCCTTCACCGCGCAGGTGGAGCGCGGCGTGGGCAAGAACCCCATGGCCATCCGCATCATCCACAACGGCACCCGGCTGGACGCCATGGTGCTCACGCCGCGCGCCGCCGAGCTGCACGCGCTGATGCCCTACAAGGCACCGCCGGACATGAGCCGCTACGTGCTGTCGCCCATGCCGGGCCTGCTGGTGGAAGTGGCCGTGGAGCCGGGGCAGAAGGTGCAGGCGGGCGAGCGCGTCGCCGTCATCGAAGCGATGAAGATGGAAAACGTGCTGTTCGCCGCCACCGACGGCGTGGTCGCCAACGTACTGGCGAGCAAGGGCGAAAGCCTGGTGGTGGACCAGCCCATCGTGGAATTTGCTTGATGCTTCGGCGGCGCGAACTGCTCGGCGGTGCCGCCGCTCTGGGGGGGCTGGCAGGTTGCGCGAGCCTGCCGGCGCAGGCCGCCATGCCCCTGCGCCGCATCGGCTTCGCGGCCTGCATCGACCAGCGCAAGCCCCAGCCCATTTGGGAGTCGCTACTGGCGGATCGGCCCGATCTCGTCATCTTCGGCGGCGACAACGTCTATCCTGACTCGCCTTACTCCCTGGCGCGGCTTCGCCAGGCGTACGCAGCGGCGGAAGAATCGGACGGGATGTCGCGGCTTCGCCGCAGCGTGCCCCACCTGGCGATCTGGGACGATCACGATTACGGCCAGAACGACGGCGGGGCCGAGTTTCGCTTCAAGGCCGAAAGCAAGGCGGAGTTCCTCGATTTCTGGAAAGTCCCGGTCAACGATCCGAGGCGAGGGCGTGAAGGGCTGTATCACGGGCAGCTCTTCGGCCCGCCCGGACAGCGCGTCCAGGTTTTACTGCTGGACACTCGCTGGTTTCGCTCGCCATTGAAACGAACCGACCAGCGCAATGCGCCGGGCAAGGAACGCTACCTCCCCGATGCCGACCCGGCGAAGACCATGCTGGGCGAGGTCCAGTGGCGCTGGCTCGAGGACCAGCTTCGCGAGCCCGCCGACGTCCGGCTTATCGTCTCGGGCATCCAGGTCGTCGTCGAAGGGCACGGCTGGGAGCGCTGGGGCAACTTTCCGCGCGAACGTGAGCGGCTGTATCGCCTGATCGGGCAGACGGGCGCGCAAGGCGTCGTGTTCCTGTCGGGAGACCGCCACATCGGCGCGCTGTACCGGGAGGCGCACGCGGTGCCTTATCCGGTGTACGAGATGACGTCCAGCGGCGTCACGCACCCCTGGGGCCAGGCGGCCGAAGCGGGACCCAACCGGCTGGGTGAGCTTTTCACCGAGTTGCACTACGGCATGGTGGAGATCGACTGGCCCACGCGGGTCCTTCGGCTCGCGATCAAGGACATCCGCGGCTCGGCGCAGCGCAGCCAGCCGATTGCTCTCAACGAACTCAAGGCACGAACATGACACGCCCCTTCAAAGTCCTCGGCATCCAGCAAATCGCCATCGGCGGCCCGGACAAGCTCAGGCTGCAGAAACTCTGGGTCGACCTGTTCGGCCTGCAGGTCACCGGCACGTTCAAGAGCGAGCGGGAGAACGTCGACGAGGACATCTGCACGCTCGGAGCCGGCCCGTTCAAGGTCGAAGTGGACCTGATGCAGCCGCTGGACCCGGACAAGAAGCCGGCCGTGCATGCGACCCCGCTCAACCACATCGGCCTGTGGATCGACGACCTGCCCCTGGCAGTCGAGTGGCTCAGCGGGCAGGGCCTGCGATTCGCCCCCGGTGGTATCCGCCGAGGCGCCTCGGGCTTCGATATCTGCTTCGTGCATCCCAAGGGTAACGAAGCGTCTCCGATCGGTGGCGAAGGCGTCCTGATCGAGCTGGTCCAGGCTCCCCCGGAAGTCGTGAAGGCTTTCGCGCTACTGGAGCAGGACCGCTGACGCCAATCTGACGACGCTCGGGAATCCCCGAAGAGCGTATTGACTATTCGCAAGCGTAGACTGGCTCTGGGGCGCAACAATAGCGCCATAGAACTGCCCACCCCGACCCGGGGCTTGGGGTGACAGGTTAGGAGACAGCTTTGCAGCGAACCGATATTGCCAATCCGGCCTACTTCCACAAGGTCGTCGATTGCCAATGGGCGTGCCCCGCCCACACACCCGTCCCGGAGTACATCCGCCTGATCGCGCAGGGCCGCTACAGCGATGCCTACATGATCAACTGGACGTCGAACGTCTTTCCCGGCGTGCTGGGGCGCACCTGCGACCGGCCCTGCGAACCGGCCTGCCGGCGCGGGCGAGTCGAGGAAAACAACGCCGGTCAACCTGAGCCTGTCGCGATCTGCCGCCTGAAGCGGGTCGCGGCCGACATGAAGGACGACGTCACCGCACGCATGCCCAAGCCCACTGCCAGGAATGGCAAGCGGGTGGCCTGCATCGGCGCCGGGCCGGCGTCGCTCACCGTGGCGCGTGACCTGGCCCCGCTCGGCTACGAGGTGACGGTGTTCGACGGCGAGGCCAAGGCCGGCGGCTTCATCCGCACGCAGATCCCGCGGTTCCGGCTGCCCGAATCGGTGATAGACGAGGAAACCGGTTACATCCTCGACCTTGGCGTGGAGTTCAGGAGCGGCCAGCGCATCGAATCGATGAAGGCCCTGATGGCCGAGGGCTACGACGCCATCTTCGTCGGCTGCGGCGCGCCGCGCGGGCGCAACCTCGAGATTCCGGGCCGGCAGGAAGCCGCGGCCAGCATCCACATCGGCATCGACTGGCTGGCCTCGGTCTCGTTCGGCCACATCAGCAAGATCGGCAAGCGCGTGATCGTGCTGGGCGGCGGCAACACCGCGATGGACTGCTGCCGCTCCGCCCGGCGCCTCGGCGGCGAGGACGTGAAGGTGATCGTGCGCAGCGGCTTCGAGGAGATGAAGGCGTCGCCCTGGGAGAAGGAAGACGCGATGCACGAAGGCATCCCGATCATCAACTACCACGTGCCCAAGGCCTTCGTGCATGAGGGCGGCAAGCTGCGCGGCATGACTTTCGAGATCGTCAAGGCGGTGTACGACGCCAAGGGCCGCCGCCAACTGGTGCCCACCGGCGAGCCGGAAGTCTTCTTCGAATGCGACGAAGTGTTGGTGGCCGTCGGCCAGGAAAACGCGTTCCCCTGGATCGAGCGGGACTGCGGCATCGCTTTCGACGAATGGGGCCTGCCCAAGCTGGACAAGGATAGCTTCCAGTCGACGGTGCCCAACGTCTTTTTTGGCGGCGACTCGGCTTTCGGCCCCAAGAACATCATCACCGCCGTGGCGCATGGCCATGAAGCTGCTGTCTCGATCGACCGCCTGCTGCACGGCGAGGAGATCTACATCCGCCCCGCGCCCATGACCAATCTGATGTCGCAGAAGATGGGCATCCACGAGTGGAGCTACGACAACGACACCAGCAACGACCTTCGCTACAAGGTGCCGTGGGCGAAAGCCGAGAAGGCGCTGGCCAGCATCAAGGTGGAAGTGGAGCTGGGCTTCGATGTCGCCACGGCCATCAAGGAAGCTGGCCGCTGCCTGAACTGCGATGTACAGACGGTCTTTACCGAGACAGCCTGCATCGAATGCGACGCCTGCGTGGACATCTGCCCGATGGACTGCATCACGTTCACCACCGATGGCACCGAGCCCGACCTGCGCACCCGGCTGAAGGCGCCCGCGCTCAACCTGGCCCAGGCGCTGTATGTGTCCGGCGGGCTGAAGACCGGGCGGGTGATGATCAAGGACGAGGACGTCTGCCTGCATTGCGGCCTGTGCGCCGAGCGCTGTCCCACCGGTGCCTGGGACATGCAGAAGTTCCTGCTCAAAACGACCCAGGCCGGACCGGGCTGCCGCGACCGCAAGGTCCCCCAATTGGAGATTGCATGAAGCGCATCGAAGGCATCAACGATTTCGTCATCAAGTTCGCCAACGTCAACGGCTCGGGGTCGGCGTCGGCCAACGAGCTGTTCGCCAAGGCGGTGATGCGCATGGGCGTGCCGGTGAGCCCCCGCAACATCTTTCCAAGCAACATCCAGGGCCTGCCGACGTGGTATGAGGCCCGCGTGTGCGAAAAAGGCTACAGCGGGCGGCGCGGCGGCGTGGACATGATGGTGGCGATGAACCCGCAGACCTGGGACGCCGACGTTGCCGAGATCGAGCCCGGCGGCTACCTGTTCTACGACAGCACGCGGCCCCTGCCCCCGTCGAAGTTCCGCGAAGACGTGCAGGTCATCGGCATGCCGCTGACAGAAATCACCAACGCGGTGTACTCCGACCCGCGGCAGCGCCAGCTGTTCAAGAACATCATCTATGTCGGCGCGCTGTCGGTGCTGCTGGACATGGACGAGGCGGTTTTCGAGAAGCTGTTTTCCGAGCAGTACAAGGGAAAGGAGCGGCTGCTGGACTCCAACATCCGCGCGCTGCAGCTGGGCCGCGAATTCGTCAAGGAGCACCTGCAGTTTCCGCTGGGCATCCGCGTGCGCCGCTCGAACCAGGTGGGCGACCAGGTCTTCGTGGACGGCAACAGCGCCGCCGCGCTGGGTTGCATCTACGGCGGCGCGACGGTGGCGGCGTGGTACCCCATCACGCCTTCATCCTCCGTGCCCGAGGCCTTCCAGAAATACTGTGACAAATTCCGCGTGGATCCGGCGACCGGCCGGCACAACTATGCCATCGTGCAGGCCGAAGATGAGCTCGCCTCGATCGGCATGGTGGTGGGCGCAGGCTGGAACGGCGCGCGGGCCTTCACCGCGACGTCGGGCCCCGGCATCTCGCTGATGACGGAGTTCATCGGACTGGCCTACTTCGCCGAGATCCCGGTGACGATCATCAACGTGCAGCGGGGCGGGCCTTCCACCGGCATGCCGACGCGCACCCAGCAGTCGGACCTGCTCTCCTGTGCCTATGCTTCGCACGGCGACACTAAGCACGTGCTGCTCTTCCCGGAAGATCCGCACGAGTGCTTCGAACACGCCGCGGCGGCGCTCGACCTGGCCGACCGACTGCAAACGCCCATCTTTGTGATGACCGACCTGGACATCGGCATGAACCAGCGCCTGGCCAAGCCCTTTGTGTGGGATGGCGCGAAGGCTTACGACCGCGGCAAGGTGATGACGGCCGAGGAGCTCGAGGCCGGCAAGGACTTCGGGAGGTACAAGGACGTGGACGGCGACGGCATCCCGTGGCGCACGCTGCCGGGCACCCACCCGACCAAGGGCAGCTTCTTCACCCGCGGCACCACGCGCGACCCCTACGCCCGGTATTCGGAGCGGGGCCCCGACTACATCTACAACATGGAACGCCTGATCCGCAAGTTCAAGACCGCGGCGGACCTGGTGCCGCAGCCGGTGCTGCGCGCCGCGAAACAGAAGGCGCCGCTGGGCGTGATCTACTTCGGCTCGACCAGCCCCGCGATGCATGAGGCGCTGGACGTGCTGGAAGAAGATGGCATCCACCTCGACGCGCTGCGGCTGCGCGCGTATCCGTTCCCGGAATCGGTGCGCCAATTCATCGCCGACCACGAGAAGGTATTCGTCGTCGAGCAGAACCGCGACGCTCAGATGCGTTCCATGTTGATCAACGAGATGGACATCGACCCGGCCCGGCTCGTGCGCGTGCTGCACTACGACGGCACTCCGATCACTGCGCGCTTCATCGCCCGGGCCATACGCGACAGCGTCCAGCCCGTGCAACCACTACCCGCCGGCCACCCGCGCGCCAAGGAGCTCGCATGACCTACATCACCAAACCGCGGCTGCACCATCCGACGCTGACAAAGAACAAGGTCGGCTACACGCGCCGCGACTACGAGGGCCGCATTTCCACGCTGTGCGCGGGCTGCGGGCACGATTCGATCTCGGCCGCCATTATCGAAGCGTGCTGGGAGCTCGACATCGAGCCGCATCGCGTTGCAAAGCTGTCGGGCATCGGCTGCAGTTCCAAGACGCCCGATTACTTCCTCGGCGCCTCGCATGGCTTCAACACCGTGCACGGCCGCATGCCGTCGGTGCTCACTGGCGCCAACCTCGCCAACCGCGACCTGCTGTACCTGGGCGTCTCAGGCGACGGCGACTCCGCCTCGATCGGCCTGGGCCAGTTCGCCAATGCCATGCGGCGCGGCGTATGCATGGCCTACATCGTCGAGAACAACGGCGTCTACGGCCTGACCAAGGGACAGTTCTCCGCGACGGCCGACCGGGGGTCGAAGAGCAAGAAGGGTGTCATCAACAGCGACAGCCCGGTGGACCTGGTGGCGCTGGCATTGCAACTGGGGGCAACGTATGTTGCCCGCAGTTTCTCCGGTGACAAGGAACAGCTGGTGCCGCTGATCAAGGGCGCGATGGCGCACGGAGGTGCAGCGTTCATCGACGTGATCAGCCCGTGCGTCACCTTCAACAACCATGGCGGCAGCACCAAGAGCTACGACTATGTGCGCCAGCACAACGACGCGGTGAGCCGCATCGACTTCATCACCACCGCGTCCGAGATCACCACGCAATACGCGCCCGGCGAAGTGGTGGAAGTCAGGCAGCACGACGGCTCGCTACTGCGCCTGCGCAAGCTCCACAAGGATTACGATCCCACAGACCGTAACTCCGCCATGAGCTACATGCAGACGCACCAGGCGCGCGGCGAGGTCGTCACGGGCTTGCTCTACGTGGATCCGCTCGCCACTGACCTGCACACGGCGCTGAACACGAGCGAAACGCCACTGGCCGCTCTGGGTGCCGCCCAGCTCTGTCCGGGTGCCCAGGCGCTGGAGAAAATCAACGCTTCGTTGCGTTGACTGCCGCAAATTCCGCGAGGATGTCGACCATCAATTGAAAGGGGGCCTTCATGCCCGCCGAACGCACCGTTTTCCAGTCAATGTCCCAGAAGCACGTCGTCAGCCTGGCCCCGAATGCCAGCATCTGGGACGCGGCCTGTGCAATGACCGCGGCCAACTGCGGCAGCGTCCTGGTGATGGACCCGCCCGACAAGCTGCTGGGAATCGTCACCGAGCGCGACCTGATGACCCGCGTGCTGGCGAAGGCGCGCAACCCGGAAACCACGAGCGTCTCCGAGGTGATGACGCCCAACCCGCAATGCATAGCGCCGGAAACCAAGGTGTCCGACGCCGTGGTGATCATGATCGAGCGGGGCTTTCGCCACCTGCCCATCGTCGGGCCGGGTGGAAAGATCCTTGGCGTGTTTTCCGTCCGGGACGCTCTGCCGCGTGAAATCGGCACCGCGATCGGAATCGCGGAGTTCAACGAGCAGGTAAACGACGCCTTGGGGTGATCAGCCGCTCCGGCGCGAGCGTGCGCGGGCGAGCGCCGCCTCGATCACAGCGCGCTTACGGTCGGCCTCTGCGCCTTCCGCACCATGCGTGTGTGCCGTCAGGTCGGCCAGCTTGGCGCGCGCCTTTGCTTCAAGTCGCTGCGCGTTCTCGTCCGCCTCGCGGCGCAGCCGGTACGCACGGATTTCATATCGCTGCAGTGCTTCGTCCGCTTTCGCCTGCGACCAGGCCTGCCAACCGGTGCTCTCGCCCGTCACGTTCTCCAGGCTGATGCAGTCCACCGGGCACACCGGCACGCACAGCTCGCACCCGGTGCAGTAAGGCTCCACCACCGTGTGCATGAATTTGTTGGTACCGATGATCGCATCGGTGGGGCACACCTTGATGCAGAGCGTGCAGCCTATGCACCATGCCTCGTCGATGACGGCCGCAGTGCGCGGCGCTTCCACGCCGTTGGCGGGGTTGAGCGGCAATGTAGGCCGGCCCGTCAGCCGGGCCAGGCGCGCGACGCCCTCGGCGCCACCGGGCGGGCACTGGTTGATTTCCGCTTCACCGGCCGCGATGGCTTGCGCGTAGCCTGCGCAATCGGGATAGCCGCAGCGGGTGCACTGGGTCTGGGGCAGGGCGGCGTGCAGGCGAGCCGCGAGCCCGCCCGCCTCAGGCGATGGAACGCTGGCGACCGTTTTTCTTGGCGGCACCGGTGTTCGCTGCATTGGACCGCTTGTTCCCGCCGTTCTGGACAGTGGGGCCTTCGTTGAATTGCAGGATGAAGTCGCGTACCTGTGGGTAAACAGCCTCGCGCCAGCGGCGGCCGCTGAAGATGCCGTAGTGGCCGGCGCCCTTCACTTCATAGTGCTTCTGGCGCGACTTGGGCACGTTGTAGCAAAGCTCGTGCGCGGCTTCGGTCTGGCCAGAGCCGGAGATGTCGTCCAGCTCTCCTTCGATCGTAAAGTGCGCCGTGGTCTTGATGTCCTCGGGGCGGACGCGCTCCAGGTCGCCCTCTTCGCTGATCACGTCCCAGGTGCCGTTGACGAGCGCGAAGTCCTGGAACACCACGCGGATGGTTTCCAGGTAATAGTGGGCGTCCATATCGAGCACCGCGTTGTACTCGTCATAGAACTTGCGGTGCGCCTCGGTGCTGGCGTCGTCGCCCTTGATCAGGTTCTTGAAATAGTCGTAATGGTTGGACAAGTGCCTGTCCGGGTTCATCGCGACGAAGCCGGTGTGCTGCATGAATCCAGGGTAGACACGGCGCCCGGCGCCCGGGAAGCTGGTCGGGACGCGGTAGATCACGTTGTTCTCGAACCACTCGTAGCTCTTGTTCATCGCCAGGTTGTTCACGGCGCCGTGGGTGACTTGCGCGCGTCGATGGGGCCACCCATCATGGTCATCGTCAGGGGCGTCACTTCGCCTCGGCTGGCCATCAGGGAGACGGCAGCGAGTACGGGCACAGTGGGCTGGCAGACGCTGATCACGTGGCAGTTGCCATAGGTGCCCTGCAGGTGGCGGATGAACTCCTGCACGTAGTTGACGTAGTCGTCCAGGTGGAACTCGCCTTGTTCCAGGGGGATCGTACGGGCGTTCTTCCAGTCGGTGATGTACACCTTGTGGTCCTTGAGCATCGTGCGCACGGTGTCACGCAGGAGCGTCGCGTAGTGGCCCGACAAGGGCGCGACGATGAGCACCGCCGGCTGGCCCTTGAGCCGCGTCAGCGTGGCCGGGTCGTCGGTGAAACGCTTGAAGCGGCGCAGCTCACAGAATGGCTTGTCGATCTCCACGCGCTCGTGGATCGCAACTTCGGTGCCTTCGACGTTGACTGTGCGGATGCCGAACTGCGGTTTCTCGTAGTCCTTCCATAACCTGTACATCAGGTCGTAGCTGGCCGAAACGCGCTGCGCGAAGGGGTTGTGGCCGAACGGGGACAGCGGATTGCTGTACAGCTTGGAAGCTGCCTGGGCAAAGTCCGCGAAGGGCTCCATAAGCGAGCGCTGGGTTTCGTAGATCTGGTAAAGCATGTTCCGTGGGCCCCATCGTTGTTGCAGTGCAATATAGCACTCGGTAACAACAAAGGGTTGGAGTACAACTACCAATGTGCGTGTAGGAACTTTCGCCATTCAGTTTCCTGTGAGAATGGTTATAACAATGAACTTTCTCATATGCGCAGACGCTGTTTTGTGTGTGCGACGGCCGGTTTGGCACTGATTGGAGGAAACCTGATGAGCGAAACGGCGCAGGCGGCAGGACTGGGTGTAGTTGCGTCGCTGCAAAAGAGCGAGCGGATGCCTGGCAGCCCCATGAACGCCATCCAGGACTCGGCTCACTGGCTCACACAAGGATGGTGGCTCACGGCCATGGACAAACCCAGGACCGTCCACGACTTCGGCGGCTTTCCCCAGGAACTGTTCGACCAGCAATACCCCGCGCCCGGCGCCCCCATGGTGGCGAAGGAGATGAGCCGCGCCTTGGTGCAGCCCCCGGTCGGGCTCGACACGACGGAGTGGGACTAGGCGATCGAGTTCGACGGCAAGGTGGCCGCCCAGATGGAGAAGGGCGACCTCGCCGCGCTCGCCGACTTCCGGAAGCTGGGGCCGGTGGCACAACTGGCGCACCCGACGCATGAGCATTACCTGCCCTTGCTATACGCCGCCGGCGCCGTGGACCCCAAGGAGCCCATGCGCTTTTTCAACAGCAGCTACCAGTCGGCATCGATCTCGATGCGGTCAGCGGTCTGGGGCTGAAGGAGTCGATTTAGCGGGCTTTGGGAATCTAAACCTGCGTGGTGTTACCAACTGGCGTCGGGAAGCGCATTTGGAGAGGCGAGACCATGGGTTCACCAGTCAAAAATATACGTTCCGCTCCGCATCAACAGCCTGTTGATGCAGCCGAACAAGGGGCCTTCCATAGGCCGATGGAGGCAGTTGACGCTTCCTCCGTCGAATTGGGCTATGTGCGACCCACACCACAGAATTCGAGCGGGGATTCAAACGTGGCGCGTGCTGCCCTGAGCGACAGCGATTGGGACCCACGCAGCCTTGCTCACTTTCAAACGACGAGCACAGGTACTGCCTCCAGTTCGTCAAGTTCCCCCTGGACTGGTTCAAGTTCGTCCAGTTCCTCCAGTTCATCCAGCTCGTCGAGTTCGTCAAGCTCATCGAGCGCGTCCAGAAAATCGCAGAGCTGGTCCAACCCCATCATCCATTTGCCAAGTGCGGCCGCGGGCTCACCTGTTGACCTTGCCGCTGTGCCACCTAGGGTTCGAGCGCGACTTCAAGGGCTGCCCCCCGCGGCCCTCTTGTGCATACTGAGCTTTCTCGATGTTGCCAACATTGCGCAAGCTGGATTGTCGGTTCGTGAGTTTCAGTTGGTAGTCCAGTCGCCCCCGGTGCAAAGGTTTTTAGCTGCGGTCGAGGCCAAGACGCCTGCGGATGACGATCGAAGCGAGGCCGCTGGCGAATTCATGGCGGCACGAAACCGGTTGGTCAACATCCTTAACCCGGCCCCATTGGAACTACTTAACGTCTATACCCAGGAGGAGGGGCGTGGTTGCCGGAAGGCTGGCACCGAGATACTTCTTCTCGGCGCTTTGATGGGAGCCGGATCTCTGATATGGGCAGAGTTCGACGAGCCGAATCGGCGCGGCACGACGTTTCTCGCTGCAGCCGGCGGCGGTTTTGTTCTTATCGGCTCCTGCATCGTAGTCGCTGCTTGCAGGGCGTTGCGCGTTCTGGAGACGG
Source organism: Ramlibacter sp. (assembly GCA_029237735.1). Taxonomy (GTDB): domain Bacteria; phylum Pseudomonadota; class Gammaproteobacteria; order Burkholderiales; family Burkholderiaceae_C; genus Ramlibacter. The sequence goes on from JAQZBU010000104.1 coordinate 16,134, forward strand.
CGTTCGACGAATACTCCGCATCGGCGCTTCGGCTTCACCTTGCCAGCGAAGGTGTGTCGCACGCCATCGAGGACTCGGATGCAGCAGAACACAGATTCAGAGCAATCGGGACTCGCGCGCCGGATACGGCAGCAGAAGACATTGAGATCACAGTGATGCCTTCGGCTCAAGTGCTGTCACCGATGGTCGACACTACCGCGATAGAAGTTGAGCGGGTCGAGGCGGACGTGTACGACGCTGCACCGCCGAATGATGAGCAGAGTCCCAACGAGAGCTGACTGGCACACAAGCATGGATTGCGGGTCGAGCCCGCAATGACAAGCCCTCAGAGAACTTTCGCGATCGACGCGCAGACGTAGTCGATGTTCTTGCTGTTGAGCGCAGCCACGCACATCCGGCCAGTGTCGGTTCCGTACACGCCGAATTCGTTGCGCAAGCGCACCATCTGGTCCTTGGTGAGGCCGGAGTAGCTGAACATGCCGATCTGCTGGGTGATGAAGCTCATGTCCTGCTTCACACCGGCTGCTTTGAGCTTTTCCACCAGGGCGATGCGCATCTGCTTGATGCGAAGCCGCATGTCGCCGAGCTCCTTCTCCCACAGGGCCCGCAATTCGGGGGTGTTGAGCACCATCGCCACCACCTGGCCGCCGTGGATGGGCGGGTTGCTGTAGTTCGTGCGAATGACGATCTTTAGCTGCGAGAGCACGCGGGAGGCCTCTTCCTTGTCCTGGCACAGCACCGACAGGGCGCCGACGCGCTCGCCGTACAGGCTGAAGCTCTTGGAGAACGAGGTCGACACGAAGAAGTTCTGGCCGGAGGCGACGAACTTGCCGATCACGGCGCCGTCTTCCTCGATGCCAAAGCCGAAGCCCTGGTAGGCCATGTCGAGGAACGGGACGAGCTTGCGCGCCTTGACGGCGGCGATCACCTGATCCCACTGCTCGGCGGTGATGTCGTAGCCGGTCGGGTTGTGGCAACACGCGTGCAACACGACCACCGTGCCCTCGGGCGCCATGTTGAGCGCTGTCAGCATGCCGTCGAAGTCGATGCCGCGCTTGGCGGCGTTGTAGTATGGATAGCTTTCAACCGTGAAGCCGGCCTGGCTGAACAGGGCGCGGTGGTTCTCCCAGCTGGGGTCGCTGATGAGCACCTTGACGTTGGGGTTGATGCGCTTGAGCAAGTCGGCGCCGACCTTCAGGCCGCCAGTGCCACCCAGGGCCTGCACGGTGGCCACGCGGCCGGACTTGACGGGCTCGCTTTCGGCCCCAAATACGAGGTTCTTGACGGCCGCGTCGTAGGCAGCGATGCCGTCGATCGGCAGGTAACCCCGGGCTTTCGGGTCTTCCATCATCTGTTTTTCCGCGGCCTTGACGCACTCGAGCAAGGGCAGCTTGCCGTTGTCGTCGTAGTAAACGCCGACGCCCAGGTTCACCTTGTGAGGGTTCGCATCGGCGTTGAACTGTTCGTTGAGGCCCAGGATCGGGTCGCGCGGGGCCATTTCGACGGCGGTAAACAAAGACATGGAAATCCTCGGAAGATTTGTCAGTAGCTGGGGGCGGGAAGGCCGTGCACCTGCGCACGGGGACCGGGGTTGCGGTACGCTGTCCGGTTCGCTATTTTAAGCGGTTGTCTACGGGAAACCCCCAATCCACCCGCGGCCATCGCAAAACTAGTAGAAGGCGTGAACGATGGCGAGGTGTTCCAGACCCTGCTGGGCGTCACGGGCTCGGGCAAGACATTCACCATGGCCAACGTCATTGCCCGCCTGGGCAGGCCCGCCATCGTATTTGCCCCCAACAAGACGCTGGCCGCGCAGTTGTACAGCGAGTTCCGAGAGTTCTTCCCCAAGAACGCTGTGGAGTACTTCGTCAGCTACTACGACTACTACCAGCCCGAGGCCTACGTGCCCCAGCGCGACCTGTTCATCGAGAAGGACAGCTCGATCAACGAGCACATCGAGCAGATGCGGCTCTCGGCCACCAAAAGCGTGCTGGAGCGGCGCGACACGGTGATCGTGGCCACCGTGAGCGCGATCTACGGTATCGGCGCGCCGGAGGACTACACGCAGATGCGGTTCATCACGCGGGTGGGCGACAAAATCGGCCAGCGCGACATCATCAGCCAGCTGATCCGCATGCAGTACAACCGCAACGAGCAGGATTTCTCCCGCGGGACCTTCCGCGTGCGCGGCGACACCATCGATATCTTCCCGGCGGAACACTCTGAGCTCGCGATCCGCATCGAGCTGTTCGACGACGAGATCGAGTCGCTTCAGCTGTTCGACCCGCTCACCGGCCGCATCCGCCAGAAGGTGCCGCGCTTCACGGTCTATCCGTCCAGCCACTACGTCACCCCGCGCGAAAAGGTGCTGACGGCCGTGGAAACCATCAAGATCGAGCTGGACCAGCGCCTCAAGGAGCTGGTGGCCGACGGCAAGCTTGTGGAGGCGCAGCGCCTGGAGCAGCGCACCCGGTTCGATCTGGAGATGCTCAGCGAGATCGGCCACTGCAAGGGCATCGAGAATTACACGCGGCACCTGAGCGGAGCGCCGCCCGGGGCGCCGCCGTCCACGCTGACGGACTACCTGCCCAAGGATTCGCTGATGTTCCTGGACGAGAGCCACCAGATGATCGGCCAGCTGGGCGCCATGTACAACGGCGACCGCGCGCGTAAGACGACGCTGGTGGAGTACGGCTTTCGGCTGCCGTCCGCGCTGGACAACCGACCGCTCAAGTTCGAGGAGTTCGAGGCGCGCATGCGCCAGGTGGTCTTTGTGTCGGCCACACCCGCAGCCTACGAGCAGACTCATGCAGGACAGGTGGTGGAGCAGCTCGTGCGGCCGACGGGGCTTGTGGACCCCGAGGTCGAAGTGCGGCCGGCGACGCACCAGGTCGACGACGTGCTGCAGGAAATCCGCATCCGCGCGGAGAAGAACGAGCGCGTGCTGATCACGACGCTGACCAAGCGCATGGCCGAGCAGTTGACGGACTATCTCACGGACAACGGCGTCAAGGTTCGTTACCTGCACAGCGATATCGACACCGTGGAGCGCGTGGAGATCTTGCGCGACCTGCGGCTGGGCACCTTCGACGTGCTGGTGGGCATCAACCTGCTGCGCGAGGGCCTGGACATTCCCGAGGTGTCGCTGGTGGCGATCCTCGACGCCGACAAGGAAGGCTTCCTGCGCGCCGAGCGTTCGCTGATCCAGACGATCGGCCGCGCCGCTCGCAACCTGAACGGCAGGGCCATCCTCTATGCTGACCAGATGACGGAGTCGATGAAGAAGGCGATCGGCGAAACGGAACGGCGACGCGCCAAGCAGCTTGCGCACAACATCGAACATGGCATCACCGCGCGCAGCATCGTCAAGGAGGTGCGCGATCTCATCGACGGCGTTTACAGCGCCAAGACCAGCCGCGAGATGGAAAAGCAGGAACTTCAGCGCGCAATGGTCGAGGACATGTCGGAGAAGGACGTGGCCAAGGAGATCAAGCGGCTCGAAAAGCAGATGCTGGAGCACGCCCGCAACCTGGAGTTCGAAAAGGCCGCACGCGTGCGCGACCAGCTGGCGCTGCTGAAAGAGCAGGCCTTTGGTGCGGTGGTGCACGACAACGTATTTCCCCTCCAGGCGGGGGGGAGCTGAAGCACCATGGCTGCCAGGTTTTCCATCCTTATGGTCTGCATGGGCAACATCTGCCGCAGCCCCACAGCCGAGGGCGTGTTTCGCCACCTGGTTCGGCAGGCCCAGCTTGAAGAACGCGTTCACATCGATTCCGCGGGCACTTTGGATTACCACGTAGGCTCGCCACCCGACGAGCGAAGCCGCCTGCATGCCCAGAAGCGCGGCTATGACCTCTCGGCCTTGCGCGCCCGGCAGGTTCATCGCCTGGACTTCGAGCAGTTCGACCTCATCCTTGCCATGGACTGGCAGAACCTGACAGAGCTGCGCGAGCTGTGCCCTCTGCAGCACCGGCCGAAGCTCAGGCGCCTGATGGAATTCGCTCCGGCCGGCTGGGGCGAGGTGGTCGCCGACCCGTACTACGGCGGACACGACGGCTTCGAGGCCGTGCTGGACGACGTCGAGCAAGCGTGCGAGGGCTTGCTCGACCATGTCCGGGCCGCGCTGGAATCGCGCGGCCGCGCCTCGGACAAGCCCGATAGCCCCTGATATCCCGAAAGCCCTGAGTACCTGAGCGTGACTACGGGGCTTCTGGTATACTTGACCGAAATACTCAGGAACAAGTCCAGTACCTCGACAGGCAGGCCCGACCAGGCCGACCAAGCATAAGGAGCTTGCTATGTGTTCGGGAAGCTGCGCCGGCATGAGCTGGTGGAGTCCACCCGCGGCCCAGGCGGCGGCTATACCCTGGGGCGCAAGGCTTCGGAAATTACCGTTGCGGACATCATCGTCTCGGTGGACGAGCCGATCGATGCCACGCAGTGCGGCGGCAAGGAAAATTGCCAGGGCGACGGCGGCCGATGCATGACGCACGAGCTGTGGGCGTCGCTGAACCAGCGCATGGTCGAGTTCCTGGATTCGGTCACGCTGCAAAAGCTGGTGGACGACCAGCTCGCCAAGGGCATGCAGATCGAGGACAAGCCGGCCGTCAAGCGTGCGATCTCGAGCCAGCCAGTGGTCAAGCCGATCCGCGTGAACGCGCCGAACTCGGTCTTCGCCTTGGGCAACTCCTACGCAAAGTCGTAGTTCTTCGTTTCGATTGCGCCAGCTCAAGGCGGCTCGGTAATCCTGAAGCCTAATTTCGTTTATTTGCCAGCAGCAAACCCATGGACATGACCCCGCATTTCCCGATCTACATGGATTACGGCGCCACCACGCCGGTCGACCAGCGCGTGGTGGACGCGATGATTCCGTGGCTGCGCGAGCATTTCGGCAACCCGGCGTCACGCAGCCATGCCTGGGGCTGGGAAGCTGAAGAGGCCGTGGAGAAGGCGCGCGGCCATGTGGCCGACCTGATCGGTGCGGACCCGCGTGAGATCGTCTGGACGTCCGGCGCGACCGAGTCCAACAACCTGGCGCTCAAGGGTGCCGCCCATTTCTACAAGGGCCGCGGCAAGCACCTTATCACGGTGAAGACCGAGCACAAGGCGGTGCTCGACACCACCCGCGAGCTCGAGCGCCAAGGCTTCGAGGTCACGTACCTGGACGTGCAGGAAGACGGCCTGCTCGACCTGGAAGTGCTGAAGGCGGCGATTCGCCCCGACACGATCCTGATCAGCGTCATGTACGTGAACAATGAGATCGGCGTGATCCAGGACATCCCGACGATCGGTGCCTTGTGCCGCGAGAAGGGCATCATCTTCCATGTGGATGCAGCGCAGGCCACCGGCAAGGTCGAGATCGACGTCAAGAAGCTTCCGGTCGACCTGATGAGCCTGGCCTCGCACAAGACCTATGGGCCCAAGGGCATCGGCGCGCTCTACGTCTGCCGCAAGCCGCGGGTGCGGATCGAAGCCCAGATGCACGGCGGCGGCCATGAGCGAGGCATGCGCTCGGGCACGCTGCCCACGCACCAGATCGTCGGCATGGGCGAGGCCTTCCGCCTGGCCAAGCTGGAGATGGCCCAGGACAACGCCAAGGCCCATGCGTTGCAGAAGCGATTGCTCGACGGGCTGAAGGATGTGGAGCAGGTCTTTATCAACGGCGACCTGGAAAAGCGCGTTCCGCAGAACCTGAACATCAGCTTCAACTTCGTCGAAGGCGAATCGCTGATCATGGGCATCAAGGGCCTGGCGGTGTCGTCCGGCTCGGCGTGCACCTCGGCTTCGCTTGAACCCAGCTATGTGCTGCGCGCCCTGGGCCGCAGCGACGAACTTGCGCACAGCAGCCTGCGCATGACCATCGGCCGCTTCACCACCGAGGAAGAGATCGATTACGCCATCTCCACGATCAAGCAGAATGTGGCCCGGCTGCGCGAGCTGAGCCCGCTGTGGGAGATGTACCAGGATGGCATCGACATCTCGACCATCCAGTGGAGCGCTCACTAGAGCATCAGAAATTAGAGAAATTACAGAGGTACCCGATATGGCCTATTCCGAAAAAGTCGTTGACCACTACGAAAACCCGCGCAACGTCGGCTCCTTCGACAAGGGCGACGAGAGCGTCGGCACCGGCATGGTGGGCGCGCCGGCCTGCGGCGACGTAATGAAGCTGCAAATCAAGGTGAACCCCGCGACGGGCGTCATCGAGGACGCGCGCTTCAAGACCTACGGCTGTGGCTCCGCCATCGCCTCCAGCTCGCTCGTGACCGAATGGGTCAAGGGCAAGACGCTGGACCAGGCGGCAGCGCTGAAGAACAGCGAGATCGCCGAAGAGCTGGCCCTGCCGCCGGTGAAGATCCACTGCTCGATCCTGGCCGAGGACGCCATCAAGGCGGCCGTGCAGGACTACAAGAAGAAACACACGCACTAGGCTTTCACGCGCAATGGCAATCTCACTGACAGAAGCAGCAGCACGCCACGTCACCCGCTATCTCAGCAAACGCGGTAAAGGCGTGGGGGTGCGGCTGGGCGTCAAGACAACCGGCTGCTCGGGGCTGGCATACAAGCTCGAGTATGTGGACGAGATCGAACCCGAGGACATCGTGTTCGAGGAGCATGGCGTCAAGGTGTTGATCGACCCCAAGAGCCTGGCCTATATCGACGGCACGCAGCTGGACTTCGTGCGAGAGGGCCTGAACGAGGGCTTCAAGTTCAACAACCCCAACGAGCGCGACCGTTGCGGCTGCGGGGAAAGTTTCCGCGTCTAATCAAGTGAGCCACACTCCGACAAACCGCCTCCACGTCCCGTGCCGGCGGTTTTTTATCGAAAAGCGATGAGCATCAACCTTCAATCCAGCGACTTCGACCTGTTCGGGCTGCCCGAGCGGTTCGAGCAGGACCGCGCCGCCATCGACGCGCGCTGGAAGGAGTTGCAGCGCGAGGCCCATCCGGACAAGTTCGCCGCGCAAGGCAATGCCGCGCAGCGGGTGGCGATGCAGTGGTCGGTGCGAATCAACGAAGCTTACCGGCGCCTGAAGGATCCCCAGAAGCGCGCGGCCTATCTCTGCGAGCTGCGCGGCTCGCCGATCGACGCCGAGAACAACACCGCGATGCCGGCCGACTTCCTGGTGGAACAGATGGAATGGCGCGAGTCGCTCGACGAAGCGCGCAGCCAGGCCGACCTGGATGCCCTCGAGAGCGAACTGGACCGTTCCCGCAACGAGACCCTGCGGCGCATCGCGCACCTGCTGGACGATCAGGGCGACGCGGCGGCTGCCGCGAAACAGGTGAGAGCCCTTATGTTCATTGAGCGCTTCGGCCACGACGTAGAAGCTCGCATCGATCAGCTGGGACAATAACGCGCATGGCATTGCTGCAAATTTCCGAACCCGGCCAGTCGCCCGATCCGCACCAGCGACGCATCGCGGTGGGCATCGACCTGGGCACCACGCATTCGCTCGTCGCGGCGGTGCGCAACGGCGTGGCCGAATGCCTGCCAGACGGGCAGGGCGGCGTGATCCTGCCGTCGGTGGTTCGCTACCTTGAAGGCGGCGGTCGCCAGATCGGCCATGAGGCGCATGCGGCGCAGGCAGAGGATCCTGAGAACACCATCGCTTCCGTGAAGCGTTTCATGGGCCGCGGTTTGGCGGACATCGCCGGCCGCGAGAAAATGCCGTATCGCTTCATCGACAAGCCCGGCATGCTGGCGCTGCACACGCGCGCGGGCGAAAAGTCGCCGGTCGAGATCAGCGCCGAAATCCTCGCCACCTTGCGCTATCGCGCGGAAGACACGTTCAACGACGACCTGTACGGTGCGGTGATCACCGTGCCCGCCTACTTTGACGAGGCGCAGCGCCAGGCCACGAAAGATGCCGCGAAGCTCGCCGGCATCAATGTGCTGCGCCTGATCAACGAGCCCACGGCCGCGGCGATCGCCTATGGCCTGGACAACGCCAGCGAGGGCATCTATGCGGTGTATGACCTCGGGGGCGGCACGTTCGACATCTCGATCCTACGGCTGACGCAAGGCGTGTTCGAGGTGGTTGCCACCGGTGGCGACTCGGCCCTGGGCGGCGATGACTACGACCGCGCGCTCGCCGACTGGATGCTGCACAAGGCCGGTGTGCAAGCCGCGAGCGCAGGCGACAAGGCCGCGATCAAGATGGCGGCGCGCGCGGCGAAGGAAAAGCTCTCCGGCGCCGAGACAGTCTCCGCGCAATTCCGCGCCGGCGACGCGCTGTCGGAGGTTTCGGTGTCGCGATCCGATTTCGAATCCGTCACCGCCGATCTGACGGCGCGCACGATGACGGCTGTTCGCAAGGCACTGCGTGATGCGCGCCTGTCGAAAGACGAAATCAAGGGCGTGGTGATGGTGGGCGGCTCCACCCGCATGCCGCAGGTGCGGCGAGCGGTCGCCGAGTTCTTCGGCCACGACCCGCTCATCAACCTCAACCCCGACGAGGTCGTCGCGCTCGGCGCCGCGATACAGGCCAACCAGCTGGCGGGCAACAACGCCACCGGC
>JAQZBU010000105.1 GCA_029237735.1 Ramlibacter sp.
GGCGGCATTCGGGCCGCTTCGTCACCGTCGGGCTGGCGCTCATGTGGTTGTGGACCGGGGTCGCGTACCACGGCATCCACTTCTCCGCGATCAACAAGGCAGCGTACCTGTTCGCCGTGCTGTTCGTGGTACAGGCCCTCCTGCTGCTGCGAGGCACGCTGGCGGAGTCGCTGCGGTTCGGTGGCACCGGGAAGGCGGCGTCGTATCTGGGGTGGGCCCTGGTGGCCTATGCGGCGATGTTGTACCCACTGTTGGGGCTGTGGCTGGGCCAGCCGCTCGCGGCACTGCCTATGTTCGGCATCACGCCCTGCCCGGTGACGATCTTCACGTTCGGCGTGCTGCTGCTGGCCGACGCGCCCGTGTGCCGCTGGCTGCTGGTCGTGCCGGTGCTGTGGTCGCTCATCGGCGGAAGCGCGGCCGTGCTGCTGCGCGTGCCGCAGGACTGGGTGCTGCTGCTCTGCGGCCTGACCCTTTTCATCCTACTGCCCCGCCGCGCTCCGCATGCCCGCGCGGCAGTGTCCGGGTGATAGCATGGCCGTCGCATCCAACGACGGCCATCATCAGGAGTATCCCTTGGCACACATCGCATTTCTCGGCACCGGCCTGCTCGGCGCAGCTTTCGCCGAAGCCGCGGCCAAACGCGGCGACGCCGTCATGGCTTGGAATCGTTCGCAGGACAAGGTGGCCGCGCTCGCGCAGTTCGGCGTCAATCCGGGCGCGACGCCGGCCGATGCCGTGCGCGGCGCGGCGCGCGTGCACATCGTGCTGAAGGACGATGCAGTGGTCGAGGAAGTCATCGCCGCCGCGCGTCCCGGTCTCGCCACCGATGCCGTCATCATCGACCACACCACGACGCTGCCCTTGCTCACCGCGCAGCGTTCCGGGCGGCTCAATGCCGAAGGCATCAGGTACCTGCACTGCCCGGTGTTCATGGGGCCGCCCGCGGCACGCGACGCCAAGGGTTCGATGCTCGCAGCCGGCCCGAAGGCGGTGTTCGAAAGCGTGCAGGCCGACCTGGCCAGGATGACGGGGCGGCTCGAGTACCTGGGTGAGCGCGCGGACCTCGCGGCACTCAACAAACTGTTCGGCAACGCGATGATCGTCAGTGTCTCCGCGGCCATGGCGGACATCCTCACACTCGCGCAGGCCGGCGGCGTGCCGCCCCAGGACGCGGTGAAGCTGCTGGGCCTGCTCGACCTGAACGCGATGGTGGCCGGCCGCGGCGGAAACATGGCCAAGGGCAACTTCGCGGCGAGCTTCGAACTCGAGATGGCACGCAAGGACGTGCGGCTGATGCTGGAGACGGCCGGCGACCGGCCCATGGCCGTGCTGCCGGGTATCGCAGCGCGCATGGATCAGCTGATCGCGGCGGGCCACGGCGCGAAGGATGCCAGCGTGATCGGCATCGACGCCGTGCGTCCGGCCTGACGCGCGGCATTTGCCAGGACGGGGCCGCGCCGTACGGCCCGAGTCCGCTCTTTCCTACAGCGGGGCGCCTCGGGCAAGGCAACACTGCATGCAAGAGCGTTGGTGTACAGAGGTGGCCGCCGTGCAAAAGTCGAGTTTCTGCTCCTTGTTGTATCGCTACTTTTTCTTCGGCTGGTTGTTCAAGGACGTCGGCAGCGGGGACGTCTTCCAGCGGGCCGCAGCCGTGCGCTACAACCGGGAACAGGCGCGATGGCTGCCGACCTACATGATGCGCTGGCTGTGGTGGGGCCTCGCGTTCTACGCGCTGGGTGGGGTCACGGAACTGATCCTCGAAGCCGCGACGCTGTCCACTTTCTTCTACGCGGCCGGCTCGCTCTGCGTGCCGTTCAATGTTGCCATCGCCGCCGCGTGGATCGGCCTGAAGGGCACGCACGGGCCGGTGTGAAGCCTACCCGGCGCGGGGCAGCCGCCTTGCGCTAGCTCAAATCCATGCTGACAGTGTGTGAGCAGAATTTGCTTCTGCGAGCACCCCGCATGGCCAAGAAATTCCCGATCCACCCCCTGCATCCCGAGCGCAACTGCTGGGGCTGCGACAAGTATTGCCCATCCACCTCGCTGGCCTGCGGCAACGGCTCGGAACGCACGCAGCATCCCATGGAGCTTTTTGGTGACGACTGGGCCCACGAAGGGCTGGACCCGTTTGCCGGAGACACGATCGCGAATCCTGCGAAGATCACCCCATCCTGATTGGGGGAAGAAAATGGTCCTGCTTGAATTCGCGATGGCGCCCCATGGGCAGGGAGAAAGCCTCGGCGCCCACGTTGCCCGCATCCTCGACGTGATCGACAAAAGTGGCGTGCCCTACCAGCTCACGCCGATGGGTACGATTCTCGAGGGGGAATGGGAGGACGTCATGGCCGTGGTCGCCGCATGCTTCAAAGCGCTCCAGACCGATTGCGCGCGCATCGGGATGAACCTGAAGATCGATTACCGCGCCGGACCCGAGTCGCGCCTTCGCAGCAAGATCGAGACGGTGGAGGCGCACCTGGGGCGCAAGCTCAGGACGTAGGGGACAGTCGCGGAGTAGAGCGCACCGACGCCCTGATCCCGCCTGCAAACTATGAACTTGTGGCTCGCCGCTTCAACCACCGCATCAGTGCGCCCACGAGCGGCAGCTTTTCGTACACCTCCTCCGCGGCGTCCCAGTAGTCGCGATGTGATTGGATGCGTCCGTCGGGCCCCAGCAGGAGATGGGATGCACCGTGAACGACCTGCGCGCGGCCCTTGAGAACCGAGCGATAACGGAAGTGAAATTCCCACACCAGCCAGCATTCGCTTGCCTGCGCCATGTGCTGCGTGACGACGAAGCGCGGGGACTCGAGCGCTTCGAACATGTGCGCATAGATGCGCTGGATGGGCTCTAGCCCGTGCACCTCATTGAACGGGTCCTTGAACCACGCGTCTTCGCTGTAGTACTCGCCCAGGCGCTGAACGTCGGCCGGCGCAAGACTTTCGAACAGCGACACGATGCGCTCTACTGCGGCGTTCCTCATACGCCTGTCCCTCGCCGCACCAGCGCCTGGTACACGCCGAAGGGCAGCAGCGACAGCAGCTTCATCGGCCATGTGAAGCGCCGCGGGAAGTGGATTTCGAATCGGCCGGCGGACCAGCCGCGCAGCATCCGCCGCGCCGCCTCGGCAGGGCTGATCATGGCCGGCATGGGAAATTGGTTCTGCGCGGTGAGTGGCGTGTCGACAAAGCCGGGGTTGACGATGCTGACACCGATGCCGCGTGGACGCAGCTCCAGGTACAGCGATTGCGCCAGGTGGATCAGTGCCGCCTTGGTCGGTCCGTAGCCGAGGCTGCGCGGCAGGCCGCGATAACCGGCCACGCTGCCGAGCAGGCTGAGATGGCCGCGCCCCTCGCGCAGCAGGGAGGGCATCACCGCGTGCACCACATGCAGCGCACCAAGGTAATTCACTTCCTGGTGCCGGAGCATCTCGTCGAGGTCGAAGTCGTCGGCGGCCTGCGCACGGAAGTGGCCTGCGCAGTACACGACGAGGTCGAGCGGCCCGTCGGCGAGGATCGCGTCGGCGGCGGCTCGCACCTCCCCGCCGTTGCACACATCCAGCGGGAACGACACAGCAGTCCGCCGATGCGAAATGAAATGGCTCAAGGCGGCGGCGTTGCGGGCGGACACGTACACCGTGGCGCCTCGCGCATGCAGATCCACTGCCGTGGCGTGGCCGATGCCGCTGGACGCGCCGACCAGCCAGACACGCCGGCCCCGCCAATCGGCCATGCGCGGGTTGAGTGGCGCGAACAGGCTCATGACCGCTTTGTGAAGGACAGCGTCACTTCGCCCAGCCTTACGCCGAACTTCGTCATCGTTGTCTTGTTCAGCATCACCGTGTTGTCCATCAGGTACATCCAGTCGTCCATTTGTACGTGCCACGTGCGGCCATCGACCGGCAGCGCGAGCGTATAGTTCCAGCGCAGCGCATTGCCGCGCGCCTGGCCGGTCGCGGTGCCAACCACGTCGTCGGCCCGGCCCGTATACGCGCCGTCCGCGCCGCGCGTGACGTGCCAGATGCGTCGCTGCTTCGTGCCGTCGGAATAGGTGAAATCCTCATCGAGAACGCCTTCGTCGCCATCCCACCGGCAGTCCATCCGAACCACGAAGCGCTTGACGACCTTTCCCGAGCGGTCGGTGAAAACACCCCAGCCGTCCACGCGTCCATTGAAGTAGGAGCGCAGGTCCAGCACGGGTTTCTCGGCGGTGTACTCGCCGATCCCTGGGCCTGCGCAACCGGCCAGCGCCAGCGCGCCCAGCGCGCAGAAACTACGTCTTGTCATGTGGAACTCCCGTGCCGGCGAACCAGCGAATACAACAGAAGGGCCGCCGCCGCTTTCAGGGCGCAGGGCAGCAGGGTGTAGGAGGCGGCGAGTGCCTGCAGCGCCGCGGGATCGCGCGTGCCCGGCACATAGCCAGCCAGCGCGAGCAGAGGCAATGCAAGCCCGGCCGCCAGCGCGAGGTTGAGCTTGGAGGCGAAATTCCACCAGCCGAAGTAGGCGCCCTCGCCACGGCCCGCATGACCGCTCGAACGGATGGTGCCGGCCAACAGGGCCGCGGGCAGAGCGAGGTCGGTGCCGAGCGCCGCGCCCGATGCCATACAGATTACGATGAATGCGTAACCGTCGCCGACGCCCAGCACCGCCGCACCCGCGAACGCCGCAATCGCGGTGAACATGCCGGCGATCCACGTGCGCTCCAGGCCGATGCGCGGCACGAGGCGCAGCCAGAGCGGGATCGCCAGCGCGGCCGCCAGGAAGTAGCTGCCCAGGAAGAGCGGCTGCATCGCGGCGGGCGCCTGCAGCCGGTCCTGCACGAAGAACAGCACGAGCGTCGCGGGCACCGCGCTTGCGATGCCGTTGAGTACGAACACCGCAATGAGGCGGCGGAACGCCGGTTGCTGCCACGGTCCTCGCCAGCCCGGGGGGGTCGCGTGCACGACCGTCGCAGGGCGAAGGCCGCTTTTCCAGGCCATCCAGCCGAGAACGAGAGTCACGCCCAGTGTCACGGCGGTGGCGGGAAAACCGGCCAGAAAGGGCAAGGCGCTGGCGCAGAGCACGCCGGCGAGGCCGAATGCTTCGCGCCATGCGACGACCCGGCTGCGCTGCACCGGGTCACCGCCGAGCATCGCGCCCCAGGCCTGGTGCGCGATGGTGAGTGCGCTGTAAGCCACGTAGGTGAGTGCGAGCGAAAGGGCAGCCCAGGCCAGCAGGGCGTGCGGGTCGCGTGTCGGCGGGGAGAACAGTAGCGCGAACCCCAGGCAGAGCCCTGCGGCACAGACGGCGCCCAGGCGCAGGACTGCGGCGGCCGAGCGAGCGAACAGCCGGTCCACCACGCGGCCCAGCCATGGATCCAGGAAGGCGTCGAGAAGCCGGGAGGCGAGAAGCAGCGCCCCGAGCGCCGCCAGCGATATCCCGAACTCTCGCGCATAGTGGTTGGGCAGCAGCACATGAAGCGGCAGCGCGACGAAGGCCAGCGGGAGCCCCAGCAGGCCGTAGCGCCAGCCTTGCCCCGCAGTGAACGGCGTGAGGCTCACGGAGCGGCCCCGGCCAGCAGCTCGCGGCGCAGCCCGGGTTGCGACGTCTCCGGGCCCAGCCAGATCGAGAAAAACAGGACGGCGAAGCGCGGGTCCTCGATCACGCCCGCCTCCCGCCCATTCACGAGGAAGCGGGCGCCGCGTTGTGGCTCGTTCACACCGGTGATGCGGTCACCCGGCTTCACATCGGGCAGCACGCGCTCGAGCTCCGCGCGCCAACGCTCGGCGTCGCCTTCGGAGAACCGTCCGGCCCTGCCCATCTCGGCGATGGAGCGACTCGCGATGTCGCTTGCCCTGAAGTGGCGCAGGTAGGCGAGCTCGAGCGCAAACCGATGGCGCGCGTACTGCGACGCGCGAAACCCCGCCGCCGTAAACAGCGCCGCGTCATACGCGCCGAAGCCGAGCCAGCTCAACCGACCCTGGCCGACTTGCTGCAGGCCGGGAACGGGCGACGCGAGGACGCTGCCGGGCGACAGGCACGCGGCGAACAGCGCCGCCGCCATCAGCGCCTCTGCAACGTGTACTGCACCACGTCGATGTCCTGGCAGGCGAAGGCGGCTTCGCAATAGGCGAGATAGAAGTCCCACAGCCGGATGAACCTTTCGTCGAAACCGAGTGCCGTCACGGCAGCGTGTTGCGCCAGGAAGCGTTGGCGCCAGATCCGGAGCGTCTGTGCGTAGTCAGCGCCGAAACCGTATGCCTCCACCACTTCCAGGCCCGCGGCTTGCGCCTGCCGCTGGAACTCACTGGGGCAGGGCAGGCATCCGCCCGGAAAGATGTATTGCTGGATGAAGTCCGTGCCCTGGACATAGCGCGGCCAGAGCGCGTCGTCGATGACGATGGTCTGGATGCAGGCACGCCCGCCGGGCTTCAGTAGCGCGTGCAGCTTGCCGAAATAGGTGGGCCAGTAGGCTCGGCCCACCGCCTCCACCATCTCGATCGAGCAGATCGCGTCGAATGGCCCGTCGGCAATATCGCGGTAGTCCTGCAGCCTCAGCTCGGCACGGCCCGCCGCACCGGCGCGCGCAAGCCGCCGCTGGGCATAGGCAAGTTGCTCCGTGGACAGCGTCACGCCCGTCAGCCGCGCGCCGAAATCGCACGCCGCGGCTTCGGCCAGCGCGCCCCAGCCGCAGCCGATTTCCAACACGCGGTCGCCCGGCCGCACGTTGGCCATTGCCAACGCGCGATCCACCTTGGCATGCTGCGCGCGCGCCAGCGGCTGCGCCGGATCGCCTGCGAAAAGCGCGGCCGAGTAGTTCATCGTCTCGTCCAGCCACAGGCTGTAGAAGTCGTTGCCCAGGTCGTAATGCGCGTGGATGTTGCGGCGGCTGCCGCTGCGGCTGTTTCGGTTCAGCAGGTGCCTGACACGGTATGCGAGCCTTCCGAACCAGCTGCCATACACCAGGTCCTCGAGCTCCCTGCGGTTGCGCACCAGCAAGTTCAGGAGGTCCGGCAGGGAGGGCGTGGCCCAGTCGCCTTCCACGTAGCTTTCCGCCAGGCCGATGTCGCCGCCGTCGAGCACGGCCGCGAACACGTTCCAGTTGCGCAGCGTGATCGTAGCATGCGCATCGCCGCTGCCGAAGCGCTGCGTGCTGCCGTCGGGAAGCCGAATCGTCAGCGTGCCGTGGCGCAGCCGCCCAAGCTGACGCAGGATGGCACGCGCCGCAACGGGGCGCCGCGAGGGCATGAGGGGTGAGGTGAAGGTTGTGGAATTCATCACGTGTAGGAGACAAAGGGAACGCGCGCCAGCCAGAGCTTCATGGCCTGCCAGTGAATGCGAGCGACGATGCCGACGGTGAGCAGCGGGTAGCGCCACAGCGCGCGGCGCAGCGTGGTGCGGGTGATTGGCTCCAACTCGCCGCTGACGCTGGTTCGAAGCAGCGCACCCTGTGCGTCGTCATGGTCGACGCGCACCACGGTGCGATCGCGTCCGGGCGTGAGCAGGAACCGGAAGCGGTAGCCGCCTTCGACGCGGCAGAACGGCGACACGTGGAAGGCCTTGGGGGCTTTCTGTTCACTGCCCCACGTGGGTTGGTCCAGCACGTAGCAATGACGTTCGCCGTAAGTGTTGTTCACCTCGACGACGATCGCGCGCAGCGTGCCGTCGGCGCGGTGGCAATACCAGAAGCTCACCGGCTTGAAGGTGTAGCCCAGCATGCGCGGGAAGCAGTGCAACCACACTTCGCCTTGCGCATCCGGGATGCCGTGGTGTGCCAGCAACTCGTCCAGCCATTCCACGGCGTTCGCGCGTCCGTCGCCATGGTCGGCGTCGTGGAAGCTGAGCGCGCCGCGGCGGTTGTGGGCGAGCGGCAGGCTGGTGGCCTGCGAGCGGTGCATGCTGCGCAGGGGCAGCAGCAGGAAGCAGGTCGGGTAGGCGAAGGCGTGAAGCACCGGCCGCAGGCGGGCGTGGCGCACGGTGCCGAAACCGATCAGCGGCCGATTCACGCGAATGCCTCCGAGAGCGACACGTCTTTGATGTGCTGGCGCATGAGCACCTGGCGCGCCACCCACTGGCCCGAGACGAGGCCGTCTTCGTGAAAGCCATTTCCCGTCCATGCGCCGCAAAACCAGGTGCCGTTGCGCCCCTGCAAGGCTGGCAGTTCGGCCTGCGCTTGCAGCGCGCTGCCGTCGAACACAGGATGCTCGTACTCGAACTGCGCGCGGACATGGCGCGGGTCGATTTCCCGCAGCGGGTTGAGGGAGACGATCACGGGTTGCTGCCACGGCAGCGGCTGCAGGCGGTTGATGAGGTAGTGCAGGCACACCCTGCCGCCCATGCCCGCGGGCCCGCTCTCGTAGTTCCAGGCGGCCCAGGCACGGGGGTTGCGCGGCAGCACGGAAGCGTCGGTGTGCAGTACCGCGCGGTTGGGCTGGTAGCGGATCGCGCGGAGCACCGCTTCCTCCGCCAGCGTCGCATCGGGCAAGATGTCCAGCGCCTGGCCGGGGTGGGTGGCCATGATGACCTGATCGAAGCGTTGCGTGCCTTCGTCGGTTGCCACCAGCACGCCATCGTCTTCACGCAGCACGTGGCGCACGGGGGTGTTCAGCCGCACATCCGGCAGGCCGGCCACGATCTTCTCCACGTAGCGGCGTGAGCCACCGGTGACCGTGTACCACTGCGGGCGATCCGCGATCTGCAGCAAGCCGTGGTTGTGGCAGAAGCGCACCAGCGCCCCGACGGGATAACGCAGGATGTCCACGGCCGGGCTGCTCCAGATGCAGGAGACCATCGGCAACAGATACCAGTCGCGAAACTCCCCGGAAAAGCCGTGCTGCTTGAGGAAGGCGCCGAGCGGCTGGTGCATTCCCATCCAGTCGGTCTGGGCCATCTCGGTGGCCAATGCGTTGAAGCGCAGGAGCTCGCGCAGCATGCGCCAGAAGCGCGGCCGCAGCAGGTTGATGCGCTGAGAGAAAACGGCATCGAGATTGCTGCCGCTCCACTCCAGCGGGTGGCGGCCGAAGGCGTGCGGCACCTGCACCGAGAACGACATGTCGGACGGCGCGGTGGGCACGTCGAGCTGCGCGAACAGCGCCACCAATCCCGGGTACGTGCGTTGATTGAGCACCAGGAATCCGGTGTCCACGCCGTGGGTCACGCCTTCCAGCGTCAGGTCCACTGTGTTGGCATGACCGCCGAAATGGCCACCCGCCTCGAAAAGCGTGACGGCGGCATTGCCGCGCAATGCGTGCGCCGCGGAGAGCCCCGCGATTCCGCTTCCGATGATGGCGATCTTCATGCGTTTTCTCTGAATTTAATAAGATTAACTGTTTGTCATACTACAATAAATAAATCACCCTTGCCTTGATACGCACCATCCGCCCCTTCGGATGTGAAACCAATTCGCCACAATCGGCCCCATGTCCAGCGACACTCCCTCCACCCCGGCCTCGGTGCCGCTGCGATCGATCGCCGAAGTCGAGCGCGACACCGGTCTTGCCCGCGCCACGGTGCGGATCTGGGAGCGCCGCTACGGCTTTCCTGCACCGCTTCGCGATGACCGGGGCGAGCGCGTGTACCCGCCAGAGCAGGTCGAGCAATTGCGGTTGATGAAGCAATTGCTCGACCAGGGCCATCGGCCGGCCAAGCTGGTGGCGGCGGGCGCCGCAGGCGTGAAGCGCCTGGCCGCGAGCCCGGCCGGCAAGGCAGCGCCGCGGCCGCGCGTCGCATCGAAGTTGCTGCGCCTGCTTCGCGAGCACGACGCGCAAGCGCTGCGCGAAGAATTGCACGCGCGGCTGGACGAGGTGGGGCTGGCGCGATTCGCCGGGCAGGAGATCGCGGTGATGAACGCCGTGGTCGGCGACGCCTGGGCCTCCGGCGAACTCGAGATCCACCAGGAACACCTGTACTCCGACAGCGTGTACCAGGTGGTCCGCACGGCGATCGCGGGGCTGGGCGATGCGGTGAGGCCCGAGGCGCCCCAGGTGCTGCTTACGACATTTCCGCAGGAGCCGCATGGACTGGGGCTGCTGATGGCGCAGGCGATGTTCGCGCTGGAAGGCTGCCCGACCGTGTCACTGGGCGTGCGCCTTCCCGTCGAGCAGATTGCCGCCAGCGCCAGGGCATACCGCGCCGATCTCGTGGGCCTGAGCTTCACGGGATGCCAGAACCCCACCCATGTCCAGCGCGGGCTGGAGGAACTGCGTGGCCTGCTGCCGGTCAGGGTGCGGATCTGGGCGGGCGGTGCCAGCCCGGCGCTGGAGAAGCGCTCCATCCCCGGCGTGCGGGTGGTGCGCGACGTGCGCGCGGTGCCCGAGCTGCTGGCCGAGGACTTTGCTTTGCCGCCATGGGAGAAACGGACGGGTTAAACGCGATGCAGTTTCCGTGGGGCCCGTCTATCATGCGACGCTGGTTCATCAGGAGAATGCCATGCGGATCGTGGTCATGGGAACGGGCGGGGTCGGCGGTTATTTCGGCGCGCGCCTCGCGACGAGCGGTTGCGACGTCGGCTTCGTGGCGCGCGGCAGGCAGCTCGAGGCGATTCGTTCGCAGGGGTTGCGTGTGCAAAGCCCGCTGGGCGACGTCACGGTGACCCAGGTCGCCGCTTCCGACAATCCCGCTGAGCTGGGCCGGGCCGACCTGGTGCTCTTCGGCGTCAAGCTGTGGGACACCGCCGAGGCGGCGCAGCTGATCCGTCCGCTCGTTGGCGATGACACCGCGGTCGTGTCGTTCCAGAACGGCGTCATGAAGGACGACATCCTCAAGGAGGCGCTGGGGGCGAAACACGTGATCGGTGGCGTCGCCTACATCGCCGCGACCATCGCTGAGCCCGGCGTCATCCGGCACACCGGCACGATGCACAAGCTGGTATTCGGCGAGTACGGCGGCGCCCTGACGCCGCGCATCGAGCGCTTCCGCGATGCCTGCGTGGCGGCCGGCATCGACGTCGAGGTACCGCCCTCCATCGAGCAGGCGATCTGGGAAAAGTTCGTGTTCCTGGTCGCCTTGTCCGGCACCACCGCGCTGGCGCGTGTGCCTATCGGGCCGATCCGGAGCAATGAGCGCTCGCGTGCGTTCTTCCAGGACGTGATGGATGAAGTCGTGCAGGTGGCGCGTGCCGAAGGCGTGCCTCTGGCCGCGGACTTCGCGGCGAAGCGGATCGCCTTTGCAGATCAGCTGCCCCCAACGATGACTTCCTCCATGCATGGCGACCTCGACCGTGGCAGCCGCCTGGAAGTGGAATGGCTAAGTGGCGACGTGGTGCGCCGCGGCAAGCGGCTGGGCATCGCTACGCCCTGCAACCGCGCGATCTACGACTTGCTCTCCATCCATAGCGCGGGCAGGGCCGCATGAGCCCACCTCAACTGACTCTGCGCACGATCACGGCCACGCCCGTCCTCGTGCCCATGCGGCGCACGCTGGGAACCAGCGTCATGCAGGTGAAGCAGGCGCCACTGCTGTTGATCGACCTTCAAACGGAAGAGGGCGTCACGGGCCGGTCTTATCTCTTTTGCTACCTGGATGCGGCGGGCCCCGCCGCCGCCGTGCTGTTGAAGGATTGCTCGGAGTTCCTCGCCGGCAAGAGCGCGGCGCCGGGCGCGGCCCGCGCCAGACGCCGTCCAGCGCTACCGCGTCCTCTGACGCCGAGCGGTATCTGCATCTGATTCGTCACGACCTGCAACACACGCAGGATTGCGTGTACGGGCGATGGTATCCATTTGAAACTCGCCTCATCGTCGCCTAGGCTGATTGGCCCTCCCCTCTTGCGTAACAACTCAAGGAGACAGCCATGGCCGAATTGCACGCGGGCACGCCCGCAGCCGCGACGTTCAGTGACGAGCAGCTCTCGGCGTTCCAGCAAGGCCTGCGCGGCCGGCTCGCCGTCCCCGGCTCGGAAGACTACGAGCAGGCTCGAACGATCTGGAACGCCATGATCGACCGGCGGCCCGCGCTCGCCGTGCGATGCGCGGGAGCGGCGGACGTCATCCGTGCCGTGCGCTTTGCCCGCGAGAACGACCTGATGTTGGCCGTGCGCGGCGGCGGACACAACATCGCCGGAAATGCGGTGTGCGAAGGTGGATTGCAGATCGACTTGTCGCTCATGAAGTCGGTCCGGGTGGACCCGGCACGCCGCACAGCACGCGTCGAGCCGGGCGTGACGCTGGGCGAGTTCGACAAGGAAGCGCAAGCGTTCGGCCTGGCGACGCCGCTGGGGATCAACTCCACGACAGGCGTCGCGGGGCTCACGCTCGGCGGTGGCTTCGGCTGGCTGAGCAGGCGCCACGGCCTGTCGATCGACAACCTGCTGTCGGCGGACGTGGTCACGGCGGCCGGCGAGCTCGTCAAGGCGAGCGAACATGAGAATGCGGACCTGTTCTGGGGCATTCGCGGCGGCGGAGGCAACTTCGGCGTGGTCACCTCGTTCGAATTCAAGCTGCATCCGGTCGGGCCGACTGTACTGGCGGGACTCATCGTGCACCCGCTCGACGCGGCGAAAGACGTCATGCGCTTCCATCGCGAATTCGTCGAGACCGTGCCCGACGACTTCGTCTGCTGGTTCGTGATGCGCCAGGCGCCGCCGCTGCCTTTCCTTGCGCCCGAGTGGCACGGCAAGGAGATACTCGCCCTCGCGGTGTGCTACAGCGGCGACGTCGCGACGGGCGAACGCCTCGCCAAACCGTTGCGCGAATTCGGGCGTCCCATCGCCGACATCATCGGGCCAATGCCCTATACCGCCTGGCAGACCGTCCTCGATCCGCTACTGACGCCTGGCGCCCGCAATTACTGGAAGTCGCACGACTTCGCCGGTTTGAGCGATGGCCTGGTCGAGGTGATGATGGACCATGCAAGGCGCATCCCCGACCCGCAGACGGAGATCGCGTGCGCGCAACTGGGCGGCGCCGTGAGCCGGGTGCCGCCCGGCGCGACGGCCTACAACCACCGCGACGGGAAATACGTGATGAACGTCCACGGCCGCTGGGCGGACCCGGCCAAGGATGAGGCGTGCATCGCCTGGGCGCGCAGCCTCTGGAAGGAAACCTCGAAGTTCGCGACCGGGAGCGTGTACGTCAACTTCCTTACGCAAGAGGAGACCGGCATTGAGCGCCTGCGCGCGGCGTATGGCGATAACTACGAGCGGCTTGTCGCGTTGAAGAACAAGTATGACCCCACCAACCTGTTCGGCGTGAACCAGAACATCAGCCCGACCGTCTGACTTTCCGATGGGTGACCGGACCGCAGATGAGCGCGGCCAGCCAGCGGCGACGATCGACTCGATCAGCGCCGTGACGCTGGCCACGCACGACATGGCGAAGGCCGTCCGTTTTTATCGGGCGCTGGGTTTTCCGCTGCGCTACGGGGGCGAGGGCGCGTCGTTTACCAGCCTCAGCGCCGGCAATGCCTGCCTCAACCTGACCACCGAGGGGAGCGAGCGCGACTGGTCGTGGTGGGGCCGGGTGATCTTATACGTGTCCGACGTGGACGCATTTCACCAGCGTGCCATCGCGGCCGGCCTCGCGCCGGACTTCGCGCCGCGCGAC
Source organism: Ramlibacter sp. (assembly GCA_029237735.1). Taxonomy (GTDB): domain Bacteria; phylum Pseudomonadota; class Gammaproteobacteria; order Burkholderiales; family Burkholderiaceae_C; genus Ramlibacter. The sequence goes on from JAQZBU010000105.1 coordinate 13,515, forward strand.
GCCACCTGGGGCGAGCGGTACTTCCATATCAGCGACCCCGATGGCCACGAGCTGAGCTTCGCGACACGACTCGGTGCCGGTGGGTGATACCAAGCGCGACCGTTGTTAGTTTCTGAATCAAACGTAGGCGCAGGAAACCGGCCCCGGCGTTCC
>JAQZBU010000106.1 GCA_029237735.1 Ramlibacter sp.
GCCGCAGCGCGTCGCGCAGGCGGTTTTCCACTTCGCGGCGGTTCTTCGACTCTTCCATGTCGATGAAGTCGATGACGATCAGGCCGCCCAGGTCGCGCAAGCGCATCTGGCGGGCCACTTCGTCGGCGGCTTCCAGGTTGGTGCGGGTGGCGGTTTCCTCGATGTCGCCGCCCTTGATGGCGCGGGCCGAGTTGACGTCGATGGACACCAGCGCTTCGGTGTGGTCGATCACGACCACGCCGCCCGAAGGCAGCTTCACTTCACGCGCATAGGCCGATTCGATCTGGTGCTCGATCTGGAAGCGAGAGAACAGCGGCGCGTCGTCGCGGTAGCGCTTCACGCGGGCGGCGTGTTCCGGCATCACGTGCGCCATGAACTGCTGGGCCTGCTCATAGATGTCGTCGGTGTCGATCAGGATGTCGCCGATATCGTGGTTGAAGTAATCGCGGATCGCGCGGATCACCAGCGACGATTCCTGGTAGATCAGGAAGGCGCCCTTGCCGCCCTTGGAGGCGCCGTCGATGGCGTTCCAGAGCTTGAGCAGGTAGTTCAGGTCCCACTGGAGTTCGGGCGCGCTGCGGCCGATGCCGGCCGTGCGGGCGATGATGGACATGCCGTTGGGATATTCCAACTGGTCCATGTTCTCCTTGAGCTCGGCGCGGTCGTCGCCCTCGATGCGGCGGCTGACGCCGCCGCCGCGCGGGTTGTTGGGCATCAACACCACGTAACGGCCGGCCAGCGACACGAAGGTCGTCAACGCCGCGCCCTTATTGCCGCGCTCTTCCTTCTCGACCTGAACGAGCAATTCCTGGCCTTCCCTGATCACGTCATTGATGCGGGCCTGGGATACCGAAACGCCCTGCGCAAAATAGGTCTTGGAGATTTCCTTGAACGGCAGGAAGCCGTGACGGTCTTCGCCATAGTCGACGAAACACGCCTCCAGCGAGGGCTCCACCCGCGTCACAACGGCTTTGTAGATATTGCCCTTGCGCTGCTCGCGCCCTTCGATTTCGATTTCATAGTCGAGGAGTTTTTGTCCATCGACGATGGCCAGCCGGCGTTCTTCCGCCTGCGTGGCATTGATCAGCATGCGCTTCATAGCGTCACCTTTATTAACAACATCAAACGCGCCCTTCGGGACGCGAACTTCGTTGCCTGCAGACGCTTCGAAACGTTGGAATTGCCGAGTATGCGGACGCTGGCCGAGAGCTAACTCAGCAAGCGGGGCAAGGGCGCGTGGAGGAGGGCGAGTCGCGGGCCGCCGAAAAGGCGGTGCTGCGGTGCTACAAAGTTTGTAGCGTGCTGGGCCCGCGTGGCGCGGGCGGGTGGCGATACCAAGCCGTCGGCTAGGGCTGTGAGCCACCGCCAGCAGGCCAGAAGAATCGCCATCAGCACAGGAGTTCTCGCTTTAGTCCGTCCGCAAGGCTTGTGGCCTGCGGACTGTATTCCGTATCAGTGTTTCAAAGTGCCGGCTTGACCGCCGCCTTCACGGACCATCGACAGCATCTGGCTGGCAATCTGCGCGCAAAGGGTGCGGTGGCATCGACCTTCCAGCGTGGCTGGTGGCAGTGCGTGGACTAAACTCCAAGGCAAATCAACCACTTACAGCGTAACGCTAGTGAAACAGATTATAGGGGGCGCGGCTTCGCCTGCAAGCGCGCAGGTCAAATTTGTGACCGTCGAGGAGGAATCGGCGGGCCAGCGGCTCGACAATTTCCTCATCCGCGAGCTCAAGGGAGTCCCCAAAACCCACGTCTACAGGATCATTCGCAGCGGAGAGGTGCGGGTGAACAAGGGTCGGGCCGGGGCAGACACCCGCGTGGCTGCGGGCGACGTGGTCCGGCTGCCGCCGGTCCGGATCTCGGAAAAAGTCGCCGAAAAGCTGGAAAAGCCGGCGCCGGCGCGCGAATTCCCCATCCTGTTCGAAGACGAGCACCTGATCGCAATCGACAAGCCGGCGGGTGTGGCGGTGCACGGGGGCAGTGGCGTAAGTTTCGGCGTGATCGAGCAGCTGAGACAGGCGCGACCCGCTGCGAAGTTCCTGGAACTGGTGCATCGGCTGGACCGGGAGACCTCAGGCATCCTGCTGATCGCAAAGAAGCGTTCGGCCCTGACGCGGCTGCAGGATCAGTTCCGGGAGCGGGAAACCGGCAAAACTTACCTGGCGCTTGCCGTGGGCGCCTGGCCGGCCAACAAGAAGGTGATCGATGTGCCGCTGCACAAATACCTGCAGGCGGATGGTGAGCGGCGGGTGAAGGTGGTGTCCAAGGAGGACCAGGACGGCATGCGCTCGATCACCCTGGTAAAGGTGGCTCGCAAACTGGACGCGTTCACGCTCCTCGAAGTCACCATCAAGACGGGCCGCACCCACCAGATCCGCGTCCATCTCGCTTCGCAGGGGCATCCGATCGCCGGAGACGACAAGTACGGCGACTTCGAACTGAACAAGACCCTCGGCAGGCAAGGGCTCAAGCGGATGTTCCTGCATGCGTGGCGGCTGAAATTCGCGCATCCCCAGACCGGGGAGGTGATCGAACTGCTGTCGCCCTTGCCGTCGGACCTGGACCGGTTCGTGGAGAAAAAATAAAGCAAGACGCTCTGGGGATAATCGAGAGCATGCGCAGTACCCCTCTCCGCCGCTTCGATCTCATCGCCTTCGATTGGGATGGCACGCTCTTCGATTCCACCACGATCATCGTGCGCTGCATCCAGCGCGCTGTTGTGGACGTGGGCGGCGCGATGCCCTCCGACAAGGACGCTTCGTATGTCATCGGCATGGGCCTGATGCAGGCCCTGGCGCATGCCGCGCCCGACGTGCCCAGGGAGAAATATCCGGAACTCGGTGCTCGATACCGCTACCACTACACGGCGCACCAGAACGACATCGCCTTGTTCGACGGCGTGCTGCCGCTACTGGAAGAACTCAAGGCGCGGCACCATTGGCTGGCTGTGGCCACCGGCAAGTCGCGCCGCGGCCTGGACGAGGCACTGGGCTCGGTTCAGCTCAAGGGCATGTTCGACGGCTCGCGCACCGCCGATGAAACGGCGGGCAAGCCGCACCCCCTGATGCTCCAGGAACTGATGCGCGAGTTCGGGGCCGAGCCACAACGCACGCTGATGATCGGTGACACGACGCACGACTTGCAGATGGCGGTCAATGCCGGTTGCGCCGCAGTGGGCGTGAGTTATGGGGCGCACGAACCCGGCGATTTCCACGCGCTGGGTCCGTTGTGCATCGCGCACACCGTCGCCGAACTACACGCGTGGCTGCTCAAGAACGCTTAAGCCCGATGGACGCCTCGGCCATTCCACTCTGCAATTCAGCCGACCTGGCGGATGGTGGGGAGGCCGTGCCCTTCGACGTCGTCTTCGGCGGGCAGACCTGCCGTGCATTCGCGATCCGATACGAAGGACAAGTTCACGCGTACCTCAACCGCTGCGCTCACGTCGCGATGGAGATGGACTGGCAGCCGAACCGCTTCTTCGACGACACCGGCCGCTGGCTTCTTTGCGGCACGCACGGCGCGGTTTACGAGCCCGGCAGCGGGGAATGCGCCGGCGGCCCCTGCCGCGGGGGTCTGGTGAAGATCGCCCTCAGCGAGCGTGACGGCGTTGTCCACTGGCATACTGCCTACAACCTCCAACCTGCCTGGTTCTAGAAAAATGAACGAATCCCAACCGCCCGGCAACGGGCTGCCTGAAACGCCCGCGCCGGCCGTCCGCCGTGCCGAAGCACCCGATGGCCCGCCGGGCTGGGAGCGCGCGAGTTTTGAGAAGCTGATGTTCGCCACGCTCGAGGAGCAGCGAAGGGCGCGGCGCTGGCGCACCATCAGGAGCTTCGCCTGGCTGCTCTTCTTTGTCTTTCTGTTCTGGGGGCTCATGAGCCGCGGCTCCCCGGCCACGGACAAGACAACCCCGCACACGGCGGTGATCGAAATCAAGGGTGAAATCGCGTCCGACAGCGACGCCAGCGCCGAGTCCGTGGTGGCGTCGATGCGCACCGCCTTCGAGGATTCCGGCTCCCAGGCCATCGTGCTGCTGATCAATTCGCCCGGCGGCAGCCCGGTGCAGGCGGGCATCATCAACGACGAGATCAAGCGCCTGCGCGCCAAGCACAAGAAGCCGGTGTATGCCGTGGTGGAGGAATCCTGCGCGTCGGCGGCCTACTACATCGCCGCGGCAACCGATCGGATTTTCGTGGACAAGGCCAGCATCGTGGGCAGCATCGGCGTGCTGATGGATGGCTTCGGGTTCACGGGCCTGATGGACAAGCTCGGCGTGGAAAGGCGGCTGATGACGGCAGGGGAGAACAAGGGTTTCCTCGACCCGTTCAGCCCGCAGACCGAGAAACACCGCGCGTTCGCGCAGTCCATGCTCGACCAGGTGCACAAGCAGTTCATCGATGTGGTCAAGGCTGGGCGCGGCAAGCGCCTGAAGGACACGCCGGAGCTGTTCAGCGGGCTGTTCTGGACCGGTCAGCAGGCCGTGGAAATTGGATTGGCCGACCAGCTGGGCAGCCTGGACTTCGTGGCGCGCGAAATCGTGAAGGCGGAAGAACTGGTCGACTACACCCGGCGGGACAACGTGGCCGAGCGCCTTGCCAAGAAATTCGGCGCCGCTATCGGTGAGGGCGCCATCCGCGCGGTCAAGGCCGTCCCCGCCCTGCGTTAAGCCTGGCTAGCGCCCGATCGCAAACACCGCCGGTGTGTCGTTGGCGATGGGGGCGCCCTCAAGTCGCCACGCGCGCACCGCCTGGCTTCGCGTGACGGCATTGGCGAGCGTCAGGCCGCTAGCGACGGCCAGTCGCGTCGACGGTTGCAGTGTCTTTGTGAGCGCATCCCATAGCGCCGCGTTGCGGTACGGCGTCTCGATGAACAATTGGGATTGGCCGTGCTTGAGCGCAAGTGCTTCCAACTCGCGGATGCGCTGCGCACGCTGCGCCGCGTCCTGCGGCAGGTAGCCCACGAAGGCAAAGTTCTGCCCATTGAGCCCGCTGGCCGCGAGCGCGAGCAGCAATGACACCGGACCGACCAGCGGCACCACCTGCAATCCCAACTCGTGCGCTGCCCGCACCACCGACGAGCCCGGGTCGGCGATGGCGGGCATCCCGGCTTCGCTGAGCAGGCCGATGTCTACGCCGCTCGCCGCCGCAGCGAGCATGGGCCGGGCGTCGAAACCGCCGGCCTCATGGTCACCCTTCTTGTGGACTTCGCGCGGCAATTCGGCGATCTGCTGTTCGCGCAAGGGCGCCGCGAGGGGATGCAGCTCGTCGATGCGCTTGAGGTAGGCGCGGGCCGACTTGGCGTTTTCGCAGATCCAGTGCGTGAGCTTCGCGGCAACCGCCAGGGTGCCCGCGGGCATCGTTTCTCCCAACGGCGTCTGCGTCGCACAGCCGAAATCCAGCGGGGAGGGGACGAGGAACAGCTTGCCCTTGGGCCCTGACTGCATCACAGGACCTTGATGCCGGCAGCCCGGATCATGCGGCAGGTGCGAATTAGCGGCAGGCCGACGAGGGCCGTCGGGTCGTCGCTTTCGATTGCGTCGAGGATGGCGATGCCCAGCCCCTCGCTGCGCGCGCTTCCCGCGCAGTCGTAAGGACGCTCTGCGAGCAGGTATGCCTCGATCTCCGCGTCGGTAAGGTTGCGGAATTTCACCCTCACTGGGGCGAGATCCGACTGCTCAAAGCCGCTGGCGAGGCAGACCACCGAGAGCGCGGTCTGGAACACGACGGTGCGTCCCCGCATCCGTCGCAGCTGGGCCACGGCGTTGTCATGGTTGCCCGGCTTGCCCAGCGGCTCGCCATCCATGTCGGCAACCTGGTCGGAGCCGATCACGACGGCGTCGGGAAACCTGGCTGCAACCGATTTGGCTTTGGCCAGAGCGAGGCGTACCGCCAGCGCGTGCGGCGATTCGCCGGCGAAAGCCGACTCGTCGACATCGGGGGCCGCGACCTGGAATTCCAAATGAAGACGCGACAGCAATTCGCGCCGGTACGGAGATGTCGAGCCCAGCACCAGCGGGCGGCGGAGGGATGGGGGGGTTGCCTCGGGCATGCCCTGATTCTCTTACACTGAGCCAATGAGCAAGGAGTTTGCCGCGCGTCGGCTTGACGTCAAAGCGTTCGCTGAGGAGGGAGGGCGCCTGCACGGCGAGCAACCGCTGCGCGAGCTCGCACGTCTGATGGCGGAGACCGAGGGCCGTGGCGCTGGATCGGCGGTGCACTGGTCGGCTATCGGGGAGTTGCGCAATCCGCGACATGTGCACCCTGAAATCTGGGTGCATCTCCAATCGGACGCGATCCTCCCACTGACCTGCCAACGCTGCCTGCTGCCCGTGGATGTGCCTGTTTCCGTAGACCGGTCGTTCAGGTTCGTTCCCGATGAGGGGATGGCCGCGGCAGAGGACGAGCAGTCCGAAGAGGACGTGCTGGCGCTCAGCCGCAGCCTCGACCTGGTCGAACTGGTCGAGGACGAGTTGTTGATGGAATTGCCCCTTGCGCCGCGCCACGAGGCGTGTCCCGAGCCGCTGAAACTGGCTGTTGCGGATGACGATTTCGACGAGGCCTCCGCTCGCCGTGAAAACCCGTTCGCGCTGCTTGGCAAGCTAAAGAGCGGGAAGTCATAGTCAAGCTCAAGCCAAATCAACAAGTTGGGCTATAATCATGGGCTTCGCGCCACTGGGGCCTTGTGCCTCTTGCGCTTATTGCCAACCCATTAACCGCCCCGGGCGCAAATTCGCGCGCAGGGCCCATCGAATTCAGGAGCCCCTCATGGCCGTCCAGCAAAACAAGAAATCGCCGTCCAAGCGCGGCATGCACCGCTCGCACAACGCCCTGGTCGTGCCCGGCATCGCCGTGGAAGCCACCACCGGCGAGACCCACCTGCGTCACCACATCAGCCCGACGGGCTTCTATCGTGGCCGCAAAGTGCTCAAGACCAAGAACGAAGCCTGATCCGGTCCAACGCCCATGAAGGCCCGGCTGCGCCCATCGCAGCGCGGGCCTTCGTCGTTTTCGGGACTTGAATCCGTTCTACATTTGATCCCATGACTACTCTGGCTGTCGACTGCATGGGGGGTGACCACGGCCCCCGCGTCACACTGACCGCGTGCCGGCATTTCCTCGACAAGCAGCCCGACGCCCACCTCCTGCTGGTCGGCGCGGAAGACAGCCTGCGGACGTTCAGTCACCCGAGGGCGCGCATCGTGCCAGCCTCTGAAGTGGTGGCAATGGACGACGCGGTGGAGATCGCCCTGCGCCGCAAGAAAGACTCTTCGATGCGGGTTGCCATTCAGCAGGTCAAGGAAGGTCAAGCCCAGGCGGCCGTGTCGGCTGGCAATACCGGCGCACTGATGGCTCTCGCGCGGTACCTTCTCAAGACAGTCGACGGCATCGACCGCCCCGCGATTGCTTACCCCATGCCAAATGCCAAGGGAGGTGCAACCACGGTTCTGGATCTCGGGGCCAATGTGGATTGCACCGAACAGCACCTCCTGCAGTTCGCGGTGATGGGCTCTGCGCTCGTTTCCGCCCTTAACCACGTCGAGGCGCCGTCCGTTGGTCTGTTGAATATCGGGGAAGAAGTTATCAAGGGCAGTGAAGTAATCAAAAAAGCCGGCGAATTGCTGAGATCCGCAGCCAATTCGGGCGATTTGAATTTTTACGGAAACGTCGAAGGTAACGATATTTTTAAGGGGACGACCGATATCGTGGTATGCGACGGCTTCGTCGGGAATGTGGCTTTGAAGACCAGTGAAGGGCTTGCCACAATGATCGGCGGCTTCCTGAAAGAGGAGTTTTCGCGGAGCGTCTTTACTAAACTTGCCGCCATCATCGCCTATCCGATCCTATCCGCCTTCAAAAACCGAGTTGATTACCGGCGCTATAACGGCGCGGCGCTGTTGGGCTTGCGGGGCCTCGTGTTCAAGAGCCATGGTTCGGCGGACGAGTTCGCCTTCGAGCAAGCTTTGAACCGGGCGTATGATGCGGCCCGAAACAACCTGCTAGAACGTGTCCAGGCGCGCATCGCCCATGCAAGGCCCTTGTTGGTGGGCAATGAAGGCGATGCGCAGTCGATGGAAGTCGTGGCGTCCTGATTGATGACAACTTATTCCCGCATCACCGGCACCGGCAGCTACCTGCCGCCGCGCCGCGTGACCAATGCAGACCTGACTGCTGAGCTTGCAGCCAAAGGGGTCGAAACCTCCGACCAATGGATCGTGGACCGGACGGGCATCCGCGCTCGCCATTTCGCGGCGCCCGACGTGACTTGTAGCGACCTAGGCGCGTACGCGGCCCGCCAAGCGCTCGAAGCGGCGGGCGTTGCGGCCAGGGATATCGACCTGATTATCGTCGCCACGTCGACGCCCGATATGGTGTTCCCCTCGGCGGCCTGCATCCTGCAGAACAAACTGGGAATGGCGGGGTGCGCGGCATTCGACGTGCAGGCGGTCTGCAGCGGTTTCGTGTATGCGCTCACCATTGCCGATTCCATGATCAAGACCGGGGCGGCCAGCAAGGCGCTGGTCATCGGTTCCGAGGTTTTCTCACGCATTCTCGATTTCAACGACCGGACGACCTGCGTGCTGTTCGGTGATGGCGCAGGTGCCGTTGTGCTGGAGGCATCTGATACGCCCGGCATCCTCTCGAGCGACCTGCATGCGGATGGCAAGCACGTCGGTATCCTGTGCGTCCCGGGAACCGTATCAGGTGGCGGGGTGTTGGGCGACCCGCTCCTCAAGATGGATGGTCAGGCCGTATTCAAGCTGGCTGTGGGCGTGCTCGAGGACGCGGCGCGAGCGGCGTTGGCAAAAGCCGGCAAGACCGAGGCCGACATTGACTGGCTCATACCCCACCAGGCCAATATCCGCATCATGCAAAGCACGGCAAAGAAGCTGAAGCTTCCGCTGGAGAAGGTCGTGGTTACCGTGGACCAGCACGGCAACACTTCCGCAGCGTCGATCCCGCTCGCGCTGGACTGGGCCGTGCGTGGCGGGAAGATCAAGAAAGGTGACACGTTGATGCTTGAAGGCGTCGGCGGCGGCTTCACCTGGGGCGCGGTCCTGCTGGACTTCTGACCTCCCGCCTTTCCTTTTAAATCCCTGTCCCATTCCAGTCCGGTAATGAGCATCAAACCGTTTGCATTCGTCTTTCCGGGCCAAGGCTCGCAATCCGTCGGCATGCTCGACGCCTGGGGCAGCCATCCTGCTGTGGCCCAAACTCTTCAGGAGGCTTCCGAGGCGTTGGGGGAAGACGTCGCAGTCCTGATAAAGCAGGGACCCAAGGAGGCGCTCGCGCTGACCACCAACACGCAGCCCGTGATGCTGGTTGCCGGCGTGGCTGCCTATCGCGCCTGGCGCGCGGAAGGCGGGGCTGAACCCGCCGTGGTCGCCGGTCATTCCCTCGGTGAATATTCGGCGCTGGTCGCTTCGGGAGTCCTCACACTGGCTCAGGCCGCGCCGCTGGTGCGCTTTCGCGCCCAGGCCATGCAAGATGCGGTGCCCGTCGGCACAGGCGCCATGGCGGCCATATTGGGGATGGACGCACAGAAGGTAATCGAAGGCTGCGCCGAGGCGATGCGCAGTTTCGGGATCAACCCCGACGAAACGGTGGAAGCCGTGAATTTCAACGACCCCGCGCAGACCGTCATCGCGGGCAGCAAGGCGGCCGTCGAAAAAGCCTGCGAAATCCTCAAGGCCAATGGCGCCAAGCGCGCGTTGCCACTGCCGGTGTCGGCACCTTTCCATTCCAGCCTGATGAAACCGGCCGCCGAGAAGCTGAGGGAAAAGCTGGCGGCCACGGCTTTCGCGGCCCCGCGAATCCCTGTCATCAACAACATCGAAGTCAAGGCCGAGAGCGATCCGGACCGCATCCGCGCCGCTCTCTATGAGCAGGCCTTCGGTCCGGTGCGCTGGGTGGAGTGCGTGCGGGCGATCAAGGCCCGCGGCATCACGACGATCGTCGAATGCGGGCCAGGCAAGGTGCTTGCGGGTCTGTGCAAGCGCATCGACCCCGAACTCGCCGGCGCAGCGCTTTATGACCCTGCCACCATGGCCGAAGTGAAAGGCCTGCTCGCATGAACCCGACACTCGAAGGACAGGTTGCGCTTGTGACGGGCGCCTCGCGCGGCATCGGCGCGGCCATAGCGCTCGAACTCGCGCAGCGTGGGCTCAAGGTGATTGGCACTGCGACCACTGACGAGGGCGCAGCGCGCATTACCACGACGCTGTCCGCGCATCCCGGCTGCAGGGGCGCCACGCTGGACGTGAACAACGCAACCGTCGTGGACGTGCTGGTCGAGGGCATCGTCAAGGAACACGGCGGACTGCAGGTGCTGGTCAACAATGCCGGGATCACCCGCGACATGCTCGCGATGCGGCTGAAAGACGAAGATTGGGACGCGGTGCTGGACACCAACCTCAAGGCCGTGTTCCGCATGAGCCGCGCCGTCATGCGCACCATGATGAAGCAGCGCTATGGGCGGATCATCAGCATCACCTCGGTAGTGGGCGCCTCGGGCAACGCCGGCCAGGCCAACTACGCCGCGGCAAAGGCCGGTGTGGCCGGAATGACCCGTGCACTCGCGCGTGAGCTCGGCAGCCGGGGTATCACGGTCAATTGCGTGGCCCCGGGCTTCATCGAGACCGACATGACGGCGGCCCTTCCCGTAGAGCAGCAGAAGGCGTTGCTTGGCCAGATTCCGCTGGGCCACCTGGGTAAGCCCGCCGACATCGCGCACGCTGTCGCTTTCCTGGCCTCGCCGCAGGCGGGATACGTGACAGGACAGGAGCTGCACGTAAACGGCGGCATGTACATGGCCTGAAGACAATTTCACGCCGGTTTATCCGCCCGGCGGCGGCCTACAGGGACAGCAACCCGCTGGCAGCTAAAATCGCGGATTCATTCACAACCCTTTGAGGGAACCATGAGCGATATCGAAGCACGTGTCAAAAAAATCATCGCCGAACAACTCGGCGTGGAAGAGTCCCAGGTCACCAGTGAAAAAGCCTTCGTGGCAGACCTCGGTGCCGACTCGCTCGACACGGTGGAACTGGTGATGGCGCTCGAGGACGAGTTCGGCATCGAGATCCCGGACGAGGACGCAGAGAAGATCACCACTGTGCAGAACGCGATCGATTACGCCAACGCGCACCAGAAGGCTTGATCTGACATGACCCGTCGCCGTGTCGTCGTGACCGGTCTGGGTTGTGTCAGCCCCGTGGGCAACACGGTGGCCGAATCCTGGGCCAATCTGCTTGCCGGCAAACCCGGCATTGACCTCATCACGCAGTTCGATGCGAGCAATTTCGCATGCAAGTTCGCGGGAGAGGTCAAGGGCTTCAACATCGAGGACTACATTCCCGAGAAGGAAGCCCGGCACATGGACCGTTTCATCCACCTGGGCCTGGCCGCGGCTTGCCAGGCGGTGGTGGACAGCGGCTTGCCCACTGGCGCAGCCCTGGGCGATGAGCTGGCTACGCGCATCGGTTGCAACATAGGCGCAGGTATCGGCGGCCTGCCGATGATCGAGCAGACCCACGCAGACCTGACCGCTCGCGGCCCGCGTCGCATTTCACCTTTCTTCGTGCCGGCCTCGATCATCAACATGATCTCCGGGCACGTGTCGATCAAGTACGGCTTCAAGGGCCCCAACATCGCGGTGGTCACGGCTTGCACCACGGGCCTGCACGCGATCGGCCTTTCCGCGCGCATGATCGAGTACGGCGACGCAGACGTGATGATCGCCGGCGGCGCTGAAGCAGCCGTTTCGCCGCTTGGCATCGGCGGCTTTGCCTCTGCACGGGCCCTGTCCACGCGCAACGACGACCCCAAGACCGCATCCCGTCCCTGGGACAAGGATCGCGACGGGTTTGTCCTCGGCGAGGGTGGGGGCGTTATGGTTCTGGAGGAGTACGAACACGCCAAGGCGCGCGGCGCCAGGATCTACGCCGAGGTCGCGGGCTTCGGCATGAGCGCCGACGCGTACCACATGACGGCGCCGGACGTGGATGGCCCGCGCCGGTCGATGCTAAACGCCTTGCAAAACGCCGGCGTCAACGCCGACGAGGTCAACTACCTGAATGCCCACGGCACGTCGACACCGCTTGGCGACCTTAACGAGACGAACGCCATCAAGGCCGCCTTCGGCGACGCCGCGAAGAAGCTGGTCGTCAATTCGACCAAGTCGATGACCGGCCACCTGCTCGGCGGAGCCGGCGGCATCGAATCGGTATTCAGCGTTCTCGCCGTGCACGAGCAGAAGAGCCCGCCGACGATCAACATCTTCAATCAGGATCCGGAGTGCGACCTGGACTACTGCGCCAATACGGCGCGGGATATGAAGATCGACGTGGCCGTGAAGAATAACTTCGGTTTCGGCGGCACGAACGGCACGCTTGTCTTCAAGCGCGCGCCTTGACGCGGCGCCGGGGACGAAGCGCCTGCTGAATCCGGCTTTCCATGCATAACGCCCCATCGGTGAGCTATCCGGCGGGGCGTTCGCGTTTGGCGGCGGCTCTCCTGCTGGGCGTATGGCTGCTGGGCTGTGTGGCTGCGTCGCTCTGGCAATTCCACAGGCCGGATGCCTGGCGGCTGGCCGCGATGCTGGCGATGCTCCTCGCAGCTGGCGCGTTCGCCGCCTGGCACTGGTTGCATACCCCGAATGGCACGCTGGCCTGGGATGGCGAAGGCTGGACCTGGTCCGTGCATCCGCAAGCAACCGCCGCAAACCTCGAAGTCGGACTGGACCTGCAACGATCTCTGCTGCTGCGTTGGAGAGTGGGCGGCGCGTCACAGTGGATCTGGCTCGATAGGGACACCCGTGCCGAGCGCTGGGATGACGTACGACGTGCTGTATATTCGCGCGCCAGATCGAAAGCGCTGCCACAGGCCCCGCGGCCCGCGGCGACACCATGACAAAGACGCCGCCCGCCGCCCCGCCCAGCCCCGCCGACACCGACCTCATGCTGGTGGAGCGTACGGTGGCGGGGGACCAGAAAGCGTTCGAGCTGCTGGTGATCAAGTACCAGCGCCGCATCGAGCGCCTGATCGGGCGCATGGTCCGCGACACAGACCTGGTGGAGGACATCGCGCAGGAGACGTTCATCCGTGCGTACCGGGCGCTGGCCCAATTCCGAGGGGAAGCCCAGTTCTACACCTGGCTGTACCGGATCGCCGTGAATACCGCCAAAAAGGCGCTGGGCGACCTCAAGCGCGACCCGCTGGTTTCGGAGACGGCGCTGCGGGGGGGTGACGAGGAAGATGAAACTTCCGGCGTGGAGAACGAACTAACCACCGCGGAAACCCCCGAGACCGTGCTGGCCGCCAAGGAAATCGCGACGGCGGTCAACTCGGCCATGGAAGCCCTACCCGACGAATTGCGCCAGGCTGTGACGTTGCGCGAAATCGAGGGCTTGAGCTATGAAGAGATTGCGGAAGTGATGAATTGCCCGATCGGCACCGTGCGATCCCGGATTTTCCGGGCGCGCGAAGCCATTTCGGCCAGGATCAAACCCTTGCTGG
>JAQZBU010000227.1 GCA_029237735.1 Ramlibacter sp.
CGCAACCCGAGCTATCACGGCAGCACCATGGGGGCGATTGCCATCAGCGGAGACCCGGTCTCCGAAGCCGCGTTCGGCCCGATGACCCGGTTGATGCCCAAGGTGCCGGCGCCTTTCACTTACCGGCTGCCCGAGGGCCATTCGCCCGAAACCTACGCCGAGCACTGCGCGAGCGCGCTCGAGGAAACAATCCTGCGGGAGGGACCGGAAACGGTCGCGGCATTCTTCCTGGAGCCGGTGGGTGGCCTGGCAACCGGCGCGCTGGTCGCTCCAGACCACTACTACAAGAGAGTGCGTGAGATTTGCAGCCGACACGGCGTACTGCTGGTGTACGACGAGGTCATGAGCGGTGCCGGGCGCACGGGCGAATTTCTGGCAGCGCAGCACTGGCCCAACGCCAAGCCGGACATCGTGACCTTGGCCAAGGGGCTCGGCGCTGGCTATACCCCGCTGGGCGCCGTATTGGTCTCGCGGGACATGGCCGATGCGCTGGCCGAATCGGGTGGCTTCATGCATGGCTTCACGTACGGCTCCAACCCGCTGTCCTGTGCCATCGGACATGCGGTGGTATCGGAAACGGTCGAGCGCCAGTTGATACCCAACGCCGCGGCCATGGGGGCCAGGATGCGCGAGCGACTGTTGGAAGCTCAAGAGGGCAGCCGCGTCATGGGGGACATTCGCGGCAAGGGCCTCCTGATGGCGATCGAGATCGTGGCCGACCGGGACACCAAGGCGATCCTGCCGGCCAGGACGATGGCGATCCAGCGTATCGTGGAGTTGGGCATGGAACGCGGGTTGCTGCTCTATTCCCGGCGCACCGCCAACGGCATGTTCGGCGAGTGGTTGATGGTGGCACCGCCCCTGATCGTCGACGCTGCGCAAGTGGACACGATTGCCGGCCTGATCCAGGACACCTTGCGCGCCTTCGAAAAAGAAATCGGATGACGTTCGGCTTTGCGATTCCATTCGTCGATCTGCTGGGCTTCGACCTGCAACTGTTCGAGGCCGGCCGCGCGCGCATCGGCTATGACCCGTCGCCGATGCACATGAACGCGTTCGGGGGCACGCATGGCGGCGCACTGATGACCCTGCTCGACGTGACCATGGCCTCCGCTGCGCGCAGTGTGCAAAAAGATACCGGCCTGGTGACCATCGAGATGAAAACCAGCTTCATGCGGCCGGCGATGGGCGCCGTGACAGGGGAGGGCCGCCTGATGCATCGCAGCGCCAGCATGGCGTTCACTGAGGCTACGGTATTTGACCGGGACGGCCAGGCCTGCGCACATGCCACTGGCACATTCAAGTACACCCGCCCGCTGGCGAGTGCGCCAGACTTTTCACCGCCCACGCAGGAGCAAACATGATTTTCAAAACGATAGTTCTGTGTCTCGGCCTATTGACCGCTGCCTTCAGCACAGGCGCCTCTGCGGCCGACACCCCCGAGGCTTTCCCCAACAAGCCGATCCGCCTCGTGGTCCCATGGGCGCCGGGCGGGTTTACCGATTCGCTGGCGCGCCTTGTGGCCGAACAGATGGGGAAGGGACTGGGACAACCCGTAATCGTCGAGAACCGTCCCGGCGCCAACGGCATCATGGGCACCGAATCGGTTGCAAAGGCAACGCCGGACGGCTACACACTGCTGATGGCGACGGCGGAAACCCATGCCGAAAAATCGTTTCCTGAGTTGATGAGTGCGGCTGCCAGGACGCCGCAACGATTCAAGTACGCGTCGTGGGGAACCGGCAGCACCGGCCACCTCGCCTTTGAGTTGCTCAACGCGCCGGCGCATGTCGAGATGATCCACGTTCCCTACAAGGGGTTGGGGCCGGCGCTGCTCGACGTGATTGCCGGTCGCGTGGACATGACCCTGGCCACGATCTTGTCGAGCGATCAGTTCGTCAAGGCCAATCGGCTGCGTCCCATAGCCGTGACGTCGCCCAAGCGGTCGCCCCTGATGCCGGCTATTCCGACGATATCCGAGCTGGGTTATCCGAGTTATGACGTGGCACTGTGGTACGGGTTGGTTGCGCCGGGGGCCACTCCTGCGGCTGTCGTCAATCGGCTGAACGCCGCTTTGCGAGAGGCGGTCAAGGACCCTGCGTTTCGCGCCAAGATGGCCGCTTCCGATGCGGAGATTCTGGTCCGCTCGCCGGAGGAATTCGCCGCGTTTCTGAGCCGCGAGCGCGTCAAGTGGGCCGGCGCCGCCAGGAGCGCCAAGGTGCAGCTCGAGCAATGATCTAGCAAGACTATCGTCTAGTGGCGCAAACCCTGCCGGCGTCCTAAGGTGCCTGATTCATTCGCTGCGCGGATGGCATCACAAAGGACGACGCAATGCTGTACAGCCGACGGTGGCTCTCTGGTGTCGGGGTCACCCTGCTCGGTTGCTGCATCTTATTGGCGCAGGCCCAGCCCGGGCCGGCCCAAGCCCCGTTTTCTGCTTTCACCCAACCGCCCGCACCGGGCACAGCTGTTCCGGGTAATTTTCAGCCGTACGGCATTCCAGGTGCGATGCAGTTTCCGCCCGGGCAGCTCCAGGTGCCGCAGGCCATGCAGGGGCCGCAGTGGATGCAGCCGCCGTCACAAGCCCCAGTGGCACCCGTCGCCCGGGCGATGCGCCCCACGTCACAGGCCCCCAAAGGCCCGACACAGCTCATTGACCTACCTCGGATGGATAACAGGGCCATCGGTGAACTCATCACGTCGCTGGTGACGCAGCTCGAATTGCAGAACGGTTACTCCGAAGCCAACGAAGCACAACAAAAGCTCCTCGCGGTGCCGCCGAAAGTCGTCGCGGTGGGGCCCGTGCTCGCGCGCCTCGACGCCAACAAGAAACTGCTACTGCTCCGCTTTGGGTACGTGCGCCAGCCGGGGCAGCTACCTCAACTCTGGGCGAGCGGCATGGTGGCAAGCGCCCCGGCGGTTCCAAATCCCGATGGTGAGCTGGTCGAGCCTGCAATCGCCTCCATCCTCGCGTCGCGCGACAAGAGCGAGGCCGACATTTCCATTACCGAGCTCCGGTCCCAGGTGATCAATCTCGCGTATGTCGATGCCGACAGCGCTGTGGGCATGCTCAAGGCCATGGGCTTCAATGTGAACGCCACTGAAAAGGTGGTGCCCCCGGGTTTTCCTGGCTTCCCGGGTGTTCCGGGCTTTGGCAGTGGACTGATGCAGCCCTCCATGCCCCAGCAGAACCCCTTTGGCGGAATCTGGCCGTCACAGCAGCAGATCGGCATGCCGGGCCAGTTCCCGGCAAGCGCCCCCAGTGGAGCGCCCCGGAAGATTCGCAATCACGAACTGCCCCTCATCATCCGCATGCCGGGCCCGAGTCCTCAGGATGTCGGGCTGGTCGGTGCCGGCGCGGACGGATCCATGTCGGCGACAGGGACAGGCCAGAACGGCGTCACCTCCATCCTTGGCACGAGCGGCCGGTTGTCGACCGAAACCCTGTCGTCGCCCACCTCGCAGCTGATGGTGCTCTACAACCCCGACCGTCCGGAGCAATTGGGCCTGGTCCGCAGGGCCGTGATGGAATCCATCGACACACCCGCCCGCCAGGTCGTTATCGAAGCCATGGTGCTGGAGGTGACTTCCAGCGGCTTGAGGGACCTGGGCGTGCAATGGAATTACCAGAAGGGCTTGAACACGCTGGCGATCGGCTCGCTCACGGCCGGCGCGGGCGGCAATACGCTGGCGTTCTTGCGTGACAGCGCGGTGGAGCAAGCCGCGAAGAACTTCTTCGTCAAGGTCGAAGCCCTGGTGCAGACCGGCAAGGCCGAAGTGCTGGCGCGCCCCAGCGTACTGACGCTGGACAACCGGCAGGCCAGCATCCGGATCGGAACCGACATCCCCATCGCCACCAGCCGCGATGCGTCGTCCGGATCCGAATCCCGGGTTTCCTACAGCTTCTTCTACCTGCCTACGGGCATTCAGCTCAACGTGCGCCCGCGCATCGACAACGACGGCCGCGAGGTGAGTTTGCAGGTCGACGCTGCCGTTTCGACCACGGTCGCCAACTCGGGCGCACAGATCCGCAGCCCCGGCGACGTGGTGCTGGCGGCGGCGCCTGCCGTATCCACCCGCCGCGTCCAGACCTACGCGCGTATTCCGAACAGCACGCCGCTCATCATCGGTGGCCTGATCAGCCGGACCCGCGACGATGTGAAAGATGCAACCCCCTTGCTGGGCGAGCTGCCGGTGGTCGGCGCGCTCTTCAGCGCCAGGAAGGAGACCACCACGCGGGATGAGGTGATCATCGTGCTCACGCCTTATGTGCTCGAAAAGGGTCGCATGGGCATTGAAGCAGCCATGCCCAAGGATGCGCCCGCCTTCGAATACAGCAGGGATAACGCGTTGTTCCGCAAGAATGTGCGCCTGCGCGCGGAAGACACGATGAACATCGCGTACATCCGCGAGAACGCCCGGCTGCTGCGGTACCGCAACCTGGTGAACCGCATCGCCGAAATTGACTTGACGCGTGTAGAGAACACGCCGCTGGCGCTGGTACTGGGCAATCGAACGCCAGGCGAGAGCACCTTGATGACGGGCTTGCTGTACGGGGTGATCGCGCATCACTACGACGGTGAGCCCGTTCCCCCAGACCGCATGAAGTTGTTCCTTGAACGCGAGAAGGGCGAAGTTGTCGTCCGCAGCCTCAGCGACGTGCTCGCACGGCTCGGTGATGGGCGCACGCCGGACAGCTTCTTCCAGAAGAATCCCGCCAAGTGCGTTGCCATCACGTTCAGCGCAAGCCGTCACGCCATGGACGCCGGCAAGGTGCTCGCCGAGCCCGAGCCTCGCATTCGCGTCGTGGATTGCAAGGCGGACCGTTCCGACTGGTCGTCCCTGCTGTATGAGCTGAATCGCAACACGCACGACACCGAATTCAACACCATCCTGATCAAGGACAGCTCCGACTTCCTGAAACTGTCGCATGCGATTGCGCTCAGGCGGCTCATTCAAATCAACGGAGGCAAGTCGACCGTCGATTTTGACCACCTGGGAATCGGCCGCGTCATGTCCTTGCCCGAATTCGGCGGCAAATTCAACGACATCATCACCCCGGCTGATCTGCCGCCGCCGACCAGATAAGGGCGTTGCTCCGGCGGTGAGGCGTCAGGTGCCGGAGCGCTCCGGCCCGCCGGGAGGGTGGCGCTGCTCATGCAATAGCTTCATTGCGGCCAGCAGCAATCCTTCGGCATAAGCGCGTTTCGCCTGGACTTCGACAAACAGCGGGTCCGACTCGTCCAAAGTCTTCGTGGAGGATTGACGCGCGCCCGTGCCTACGGTGCTGTAAAGCCGTTGCTCCATTGCCAGAAAGGCGTCATGAGCAGCCCTCCAGCGCGCGAATGCGTCAGTGATGTCATCCCTATCCACCGTTTAATGTTGGCGCCACGGCTGTGCTTGTCAATATGAACAGCGTGACATATGCCACACGCTATTGATCTGCAACATAACACTTGCGACTAATAAACCACTAGAGGCTGGCCAAATTGACCGCCTGCGCCATCGCCTTGTATCCGGCGTCGTTGGGGTGCAAGTGGTCTCCGCTGTCGTAGGCGGGGTTCAGGCGGGTCGGGTCCGCGGCATCGCGCAAGGCCGCGTCGAAATCAACCACCTCCATGCCGTCGGGTCGCGACCTGATCCATGCATTGACGGCCTGGCGCTTCGCCTCGCCCTCGTCCGAGTAGTAGCCCGCAGGGCGGAACGGCGGCAGCGTGCCCAGCAACACCTTGATGCCGCGGGCCCTGGCGCTGGAGGCAGCAGAGCTTATTGCAGCGATGAGCTGCTGGGCTGTCACAGGCTGCGACGGCATCGGCTCTACCGAGAAACCGATATCGTTGATGCCCATGAGGAGGAGGGCGTGCGTCACGCCCGACAAATTCAACACGTCGCGCTCGAACCGGCTGCTGCCGCTCGGCCCCCAAAAATCGTGCACCCATCGGTTCCCGGAGATGCCCGCGTTTACGACGCCGGTGCGCGTCTGCCCTGAGGTTTTTAGCCTGTCGTCCAGCAGATTGGGATAGCGCTGCGCGCCGTTGACCGCCGAGCCCCACCCGTCGGTCAGTGAATCTCCGAACGCCACCAATACGCGGGTCGACTCGGTGCTCGAGACATCCACGCTGCTGAGGGCGAAGTAAGACTCGCGCTGGTCCGCCCCGGCCGTCCGCATGCACCGTTGGCACTGCGGTCGGGCTAGCGAAGTAAATCGAAATGCTCAGGTTCTGCAGCGCGTTGACCGGCAGCGACACGGCATCGCTTTGCGTTTCGGCACCGGCTTGCAGGGTGATGGTGGGCTGCCCGCCGAAGGTCACCGTGCGATCGGTGGCGGGATCGATGTCGGATGTTGCCGCCAGCGTCCTGGCGACATGTACCCCGGAGAAAGTCACCGGACCCTTGCCGAACAGGTTGGAAAGCTTCACGCGCACGGTATCTCCGCCCAGCGAAAGCCGCACGACCTGCCGCAGCGTCTGGTTGTCGAATGTCTGGGCCGCCGGCGCGGGTGTGCCCGGCAAGGACATGGTTGCGTCATGCATGGCGGCCGTCCAGGAGGCGTAGAAGCGACTCTGGACCGGCTGCTGCGGCGGTTCCGGCGTTGGCGTAGGCGTTGGCGTGGGTGCCGGCGTCGTAACACTGTCACCACCTCCGACGCTGACACTGCCACCACCTCCACCGCCGCCGCAAGCGGCGATTGCGGCCAGCAGGACGGCACCGAAAAAGGATTTAAGCGTCGCGCGACGCCTGGATGAAATCAGCACTGCTCGTTCTCCCTCGCCCGCCTGTCGGGCCCGCCCATGTTCGCAGGCTCTGCAGCGCGGAATCGTAGGAAAAGAGCGCGTCTGGGAGTCTGCGCGGCAGAGGGCCTGTCATCCCGGACTTGATCCGGGATCCATCGTGGTGAGTCATCGGCAGAGCCCGAAGGCTCCACGATGGATGCCGGGTCAAGCCCGGCATGACAACTACGCCCTTGCTGCGCAGACTCTTAACCGTCGACCGCAGCAGCCTTCGGCCGGCGCTTGCGCGGGGGTGGCGCGGGCTCTGGCGCCGGCAACAGCAGCTGCGCCTCCTTGGCTACCCGCACGCAATCCTTGATGTGCTCTTCGCCCAGGTAGCGCAGGGCGGTGTAGCCCATGACGGCAGCCACGGCCTGGCCAGCGAAGGGCACGTACTTGGCGGCTTGCTTCGATGTGAACCTCATGCCCACCCTCTGGGCCATGCGAAGGACGAGATCGCGGGTGATGAACTTGCCCACCAGGACGGAGCCGACCATTGCCAGCGCCTTCTGCACCTGCTCACGCTTGTGGGCGGGCAGGGCGTCCAGCTGCTGCGGTGTCAGGCCGAACTGCGCGTTGATTGCCGGCACGAGCCTGGAGAGCAGTGCCGCATCGACGGCCCAGTCCAGCCCTGGGATAGGCATGGCGCTGGCAGCCGCGCCGACCATCGCGCGGCGGTTGAGCAGCTGGCGGCTGCGGCGCACGGCGTCCTCGAGGATGGGGTTGCCTTCGGCGAGTTGAAGGGCGGTGGGCATGGGCACATGGTACCCATACTCCAAACCTCTCGGACAGCTTCAGCGCTTGAAGTGCGCTTGGCCAAGCTCCCACATGGGCAGGAAGACGCCCAGCACGAACATGCCCACCAGCACGCCCAATGTGGCCAGGAGGATAGGCTCGACGGTCTGGCTCAGCCTTGCGACCTGGTATTCAACGTCGTCTGAGTACATCAAGGCGATCTGCTCGACTGCCTGATC
>JAQZBU010000228.1 GCA_029237735.1 Ramlibacter sp.
GAGGCGACCTTCCTGGGGATCATGCTGTTCGGGCGCGATCGCGTATCGGACCGCGTCCACCTCGTTGCCACGCTCATGGTGGCCGGGGGCACCACCTTGTCCGCGTTCTGGATCCTCAGCCTCAACTCGTGGATGCAGACGCCCACCGGCTACGAGATCATCGACGGCCGCTTCCACGCGACAAGCTGGCTGGAGGTCATCTTCAACCCTTCGTTCCCCTACCGGCTGGTGCACAAACTGCTGGCCTCAACGCTCACGGCAGCCTTCCTGATCGCGGGCCTTTCCGCATGGCAGCTGCTGCGCAACACCGCCAATGGGGGCACGCGTAGGGCCCTGCGCGCCTCGGTGATCGCCGCGGCAGTCGCCATCCCGCTGCAGATCGTTGCCGGCGATTTGCACGGCCTGAACACGCTGGAGCACCAGCCTGCCAAGATCGCCGCGATCGAAGGGATCTGGCATACGGAAAAAGGCGCGGCGCTGACGCTGTTCGGCTGGCCCAACGAGAAGGAAAGCCGCACCGATTACGCGGTCCAGGTGCCCAAGCTGGGCAGCCTGATCCTGGCGCACGACATCGAGGCCGAGATCAAGGGGCTCGACCAGTTCCCGAACGCGCATCCGCCCGTTGCCCCGGTGTTCTGGAGCTTCCGTGTCATGGTGGGCATGGGCGTGCTGATGCTGCTGGTGTCGTGGTGGGCGTCGTGGACGCTCTGGCGTGGCCGCGGCCAGGCCATGAGGGCTGATGCCGTGCCGTTTTCACGCTGGCAATTGCGGCTGCTTGCCGCGATGACGTTCTCCGGTTGGGTCTCCACACTCGCCGGCTGGTACGTGACGGAAATCGGTCGGCAGCCCTTCATCGTGTACGGCTTGGTGCGCACCGCCGACGTGGTGGCCGATCACGCGCCCGGCATGGTGCTTTCCACACTCATCGCGTACCTCGTCGTCTACGTCTTCCTGTTGTCGTCGTACGTGCTCGTGCTCATGTACATGGCCAGCCACCCGGCGCAACCGACGGCGCAAACGCCGCAGAGCCCCAAGGCGGCAACGCCTATCCGCGGCCCTGCCTGAAAGGAAAGCGCGATGACGTTCACCTGGGAATACATGCTGCCGCTGGTTTTCATGGCGGTGATGGGCTTGGCGCTGCTGGCCTACGTCGTGCTGGATGGCTACGACCTGGGCGTGGGCATTCTGCTGCCTTTCGCGAGCGACGATCAGAAAGACGTGATGGTCTCGAGCATCGGGCCGTTCTGGGACGCCAACGAAACCTGGCTGGTGCTGGGCATCGGCGTGCTGCTCGTCGCGTTCCCGCTCGCGCACGGTATCGTGTTGTCGGCGCTGTACCTTCCGGTCGCCGTGATGCTGATCGGCCTGATCCTGCGCGGTGTCTCGTTCGACTTTCGCGTGAAGGCCCGCGCCGCGCACAAGGGCACCTGGAACGTTCTGTTCGCGCTCGGCTCGCTGATGACGGCGATGGCGCAGGGATGGATGCTGGGCAGCTACCTTACCGGGTTCGACCATAGCTGGAAATCGTCCTTGTTCAGCCTGGGTATCGCCCTCACGCTGCCGACGGGTTACGCCATGCTGGGCGCTGGCTGGCTCATCATGAAAACCAGCGACGAGCTGCAGGCCCGGGCCGTGCGATGGGCGCGTCGGGTGCTATGGCCGATGGGCCTGGCGCTGATCGCCATCTCGCTGGCCTCGCCGTTGGTGAGCCAGACCGTGTTCGACCGCTGGTTCGCCATGCCGCAGTTTCTGGGCCTGTTGCCCATTCCGGTCGCGTGCGCCGTCGCGTTCTACGCTGCATTCCACGTGACGGCTCGGCCGAACGTGATAGCCGCGGGTTACGGCTGGGTGGTGTTCGCCAGCACCGTGCTGATCTTCGTGCTGGCTTTCATCGGCCTTGCGTACAGCCTCTACCCCTACATCGTGATCGACCGCATGACGGTGTGGCAGGCGGCGAGCGCCACCAAGTCGCTGGTGTTCATCTTCGTCGGGGTTGCGATCACTGGGGCAAGGCGCGGGAGCTGAGTTACCTGCCGTAGGCGCTACGCGGGCAGCATTGCCCACAGTGGCACGGCCTCGATGCCTTCGATCAGTCGAAAGAGAAACACCACGCCAAGGGCCGTGGATGGCGGGTGGCCGCCGCAGTGAGGTCAAGGAGGAGCCGCCTCCCGCGGCGGGGGACACGAACGGAGTCGGCTACCCGCCGTCCACGGCCCGCCGCCACCAACCGGGGACGTACTCGCTTGACGAACTAGACGTCAGCCAACTCCACATGCGGCAGCAGCCGCTGCTGCGCCTCACGATACTCCCGCTTCAAACGCCCCACCAGTTCGGCCGTGCTGACCACCGACGTCACGGCGCCAATGCCCTGCCCGCAGCCCCAGATGTCTTTCCACGCCTTGGACTTGCTGCCTTCGCCGCCCGCGAAGTTCATCGTCTTCACGTCGCCTTCGGGCAGGTTGTCAGGGTCCATGCCCGCCGCCACGATCGAAGGCTTCAGGTAGTTGCCGTGCACGCCAGTAAAGAGGCTTGAGTACACGATGTCGTCCGAATTGCACTCGACGATCGCCTGTTTGTAGGCGTCGCTGGCGCGCGCCTCGTGCGTGGCGATGAAGGCCGAGCCGATATACGCAAAGTCAGCGCCCATTGCTTGCGCCGCGAGCACGGCGCCGCCAGTTGCGATGGAGCCCGACAATGCGATGGGGCCGTCGAACCACTGCCTGATTTCCTGGATCAGCGCGAACGGGCTCTTGACACCCGCATGGCCGCCCGCGCCCGCCGCCACGGCGATGAGGCCGTCGGCGCCCTTCTCTATCGCCTTGTGCGCAAAGAAGTTGTTGATGATGTCATGCAGCACGATGCCGCCATAGCTGTGGATCGCGTCGTTCACGTCGGTGCGCGCGCCCAGCGACGTGATGATGATCGGCACCTTGTACTTGACGACCATTTCCATGTCGTGCTGCAGGCGGTCGTTGCTCTTGTGCACGATCTGGTTGATAGCGAAGGGCGCCGCGGGCTTGTCCGGGTTGGCGCGGTTGTAGGCCGCCAGCGTTTCGGTGATCTCGTGCAGCCATTCGTCCAGCTGCGCGGCGGGCCGGGCATTGAGCGCAGGCATCGAGCCGACGATGCCGGCTTTGCACTGCTCGATCACCAGCTTGGGGTTGCTGATGATGAACAGCGGCGAGCCGATCACAGGGATGGACAGGTTCTGCAGGGCGCGGGGAAGCTTGGACATGGTGGGTCAATTCTGGTCAAAAGACAGCGGGCTGCATGTCAAAAGCGGGACATGGCCAAAACGACCAGCCCGGATTGGCGGAAACGCTCAAAACGCCTCGAGTGCCAGCGCGGTGACGCTCTCCGCGCCTTCGACGATCGAGTCGCGGATTCCGGGCGCCTTAGACAGGATGTGGTCGGCGTAGAAATGCGCGGTCGCGATCTTCGCCTGCATGAATGCGTTGTCCTCGCCCTTGGCCAAAAGATCTTCGGCGACGAGCAGCGAGCGCGCCAACTGCCAGCCCGCCATCACGTTGCCGGCAAGCATGAGGTAGGGCACCGAGCCTGCGTACACCGCGTTGGGCGAGTTCTTGCCGTTGCCGACCACGAACTCCACAGCATCCACGAACGCCTGGCGCGCCGCCGACAGTCGCTTCAGCATCGCGCGCGCTGCCACGCTATCGTGCCTGGCAAGCTCGGCTTCCGTCTTGGCGATCTGCGCGGCGATGGCCTTGGCCGTCTGCCCGCCGTCGCGGCCCGTCTTGCGGCCGACGAGGTCGTTGGCCTGGATCGCGGTGGTGCCTTCGTAGATGGTGAGGATCTTCGCGTCGCGCAAGTACTGGGCGGCGCCGGTCTCCTCGATGAAACCCATGCCGCCGTGCACCTGCACGCCCAGCGACGCCACCTCCAGGCTCATCTCGGTGCTATAGCCCTTGACCAGCGGCACCATGAATTCGTAGAAGGCCTGGTTTTCCTTGCGCACCTGCGCATCGGGGTGGTGATGGGACGCGTCGTAAGCGGCAGCGGCTACCGTCGCCATGGCGCGGCAGCCCTCCGTGTACGCGCGCATCGTCATCAACATGCGCTTGACGTCGGGGTGGTGGATGATGGGCGCGCTGGCGTTCATCGAGCCGTCCACGGGCCTCGACTGGACGCGGTCCTTCGCGTAGTCCACGGCCTGCTGATAGGAGCGCTCGGCGATGGCGACGCCTTGCACACCCACCGCGTAGCGCGCGGCGTTCATCATGATGAACATGTATTCCAGGCCGCGGTTCTCCTGGCCCACGAGGTAGCCCACTGCCCCACCGTGATCGCCGAACTGCAGCACGGCCGTCGGCGAGGCCTTGATGCCCAGCTTATGCTCGATGCTCACGCACTGCACGTCGTTGCGCGCGCCCAGCGAACCGTCCTTGCCCACCATGAACTTGGGCACGACGAACAGGCTGATGCCCTTCACACCTTCGGGCGCGCCGGCCACGCGTGCCAGCACGAGGTGCACGATGTTCTCCGCCATGTCGTGCTCGCCGTAGGTGATGAAGATCTTCGTGCCGAAGATCTTGTGGGTGCCGTCGGGAAGCGGCTCGGCGCGCGTACGCACCAACGAAAGGTCCGAGCCCGCCTGCGGCTCTGTCAGATTCATGGTGCCGGTCCATTGGCCGCTCACCAGCTTTTCCAGGTAGGTCGCCTTGAGGTCGTCGGAGCCCGCCGTCAGCAGGGCCTCGATCGCGCCGTCGGTCAGCAGTGGGCACAGCGCGAAGCTCATATTCGCGGAGTTGAGCATTTCGCTGCAGGCCGCGCCGATGGTCTTGGGCAGACCCTGGCCACCGAATTCCTGCGGATGCTGCAGGCCCTGCCAGCCGCCCTCGGCGTACTGCCTGAATGCTTCCTTGAAGCCGGGCGTCGTGGTGACTTTGCCGGCCTGAAAGCTCGAGGGATTGCGGTCACCTTCGACATTCAGCGGGGCTACGACACCCTCGTTGAACCTGGCGCATTCTTCCAGCACGGCCTGCGCGGTGTCGTAGCCGGCATCCTCGAAGCCCGGAAGCTTCGCGATCTCGTCGAGGCCGGCGAGATGCCGCATGTCGAACAGCATGTCTTTGATGGGTGCGGTGTATGGCATGGGGGTCTCCTGCGGTTGTCATGCCGGACTTGATCCGGCATCCATGGTGGCGCGCTGAGGTGGATTGCGGGTCAAGCCCGCAATGACAACCTTGATGTCAAAGGGCAGCGATCAGCTGGGGAATCGCCGTGAACAAGTCCGCTTCCAGTCCGTAGTCGGCCACCGAGAAGATCGGCGCTTCCGCATCCTTGTTGATCGCCACGATCACCTTCGAATCCTTCATGCCCGCCAGGTGCTGGATCGCCCCGGAGATGCCCGCGGCGAT
>JAQZBU010000107.1 GCA_029237735.1 Ramlibacter sp.
GATCATGGGCACGGTCTTCGTGCTGGTGATGATCAACCCCAGCCACGCGCCGCGCGGCCGTGCCTTCACGATGCGCGAGAAATTCGCTTCGCTCAAGGTGGTGGGGCCGATGGTGTTTCTGTTCATGGCCGTCACGGGCGTGATCTACACCGGCATTGCCACGCCGACGGAAGCCTCGGGCCTCGGCGCCTTCGGCGCGTTCCTCATCGCGGTCAAGGAACGCAAGGTCAACTTCACCAGCCTGTCCAGGGCGCTGGTGCACGCCTCACACGCGAGCTGCATGATCATCATGATCGTGGTGTGCGCCAAGGTGTTCGGCTATTACTTCACGCTCACGCAGACCACGCAGGCGCTGGTGCAATGGGTGTCCGCCATGGACGTGCACCGGATGCTCGTGATGACCTTCATCCTCTTCGGTTACCTGGTCCTTGGCTGCCTCATGGACCAGGTCGCGATCCTGATCCTCACGGTGCCCATCGTGCTGCCCCTCGTGAAAGCATTGGGGTTCGATCCGGTCTGGTTCGGCGTGATCGTGATCGTGATGGCCGAGGTCGGCCTGATCACCCCGCCGGTGGGCCTCAATGTCTTCGTGGTCGCGCGCTACGCCAAGCGGCCGCTCGGCGAAATATTTCGCGGCGTATGGCCGCACGTGTTCAGCCATCTCATGCTGGTCGCGGTGATGGTTGCCTTTCCGGCGATCATTCTCTGGCTTCCGTCCAAGATGGCACTCTAGTTTTTCCACCAACCTGCAAGAGAAGGACTTTCCATGAAACTGCTTGCCACCACTGTCGCCGTCGCGGCCGGCGCACTGTTTGCCGCGGCGCCCGCCTCCGCGCAGACGAAGATCAAGATCGCCGACTCGTTCCCGGTGGGCCACTACCTGCCGAAGTACTTCACGATGCCGATGGTCGAACGGCTGAAGGCCGACCCGGCGGCCAAGGGCTACGAGTTCGAGTACTACCCGGCCGAGCAGATGGGCAAGGCCAAGGACTTCCTGTCGCTCGTTCAGTCCGGCGTGATCGACATCGCCTATGTCGCGCCCGGCTTCGTCTCGGACAAGATGCCGCTGTCGGTCGTACCGGAGCTGCCGCTCAACTACACGGGCTCGTGCATGGCCACCCTCGCGTACTGGAATCTCGCCAAGCCGGGCGGAATGCTGGACAAGAAGGAGTTCGCACCCAACGGCGTGCGCCTGCTGTTCACCATCGTCCTGCCGCCGTATCAGGTCGTTACGCGCAAGCCCTTCGGCAACCTCAAGGACATAGAGGGCATGAAAATCCGCGCGTCGGGCTCGGCCAAGGAACTGCTGCTCAAGAAACTCAAGGCCGTGCCGGTGCTAATGCCCACGCCCGAGGTTTACGAGTCGCTCTCGCGGGGCACCATTGACGGCGTGCTGTTCCCGTTCAACAGCCTCGCGCCCTACGACATCCACAAGCTCTCGAAGACCGGCACCATCGGTGAGAACTTCGGCTCCTTCGTCGCCAACTGGGTCATCAGCGAGAAGCGCTTCCAGTCGCTGCCGCCTGCGATGCAGAAGGACCTCACCGCCATGGGCGAGGAATACACGAAGAAGGTTTGCCTGCAGGTCGAGCAGGACGAAGCCGGCGACATCGAGAAGATCAAGGCCGCCGGCGTGAAGCTCACGCCGCTGTCCACCGCTGACAAGGCAGCGCTGACAGCGGTGGCCGGCGAGGTCGCGACCGAATGGGGCCAGACCCTGGACCGCCGCGGCAAGACGGGCACCGAAGTGCTGAATGCGTTCAAGGCCGGCTTGAAGTAGAAGGCCCTGCATGATCGAGACGCTGTCCTTGCAGCCGCTGCCGGCGGCGGCGGAAGCAATGCGTGCGCCGGTGCGCGCGTTCCTGGACGACGCGCTGGCGGATATGCCGCCGGAGCTTCGCGCCCGCTCGTGGCTCGGCTTCGACGCGGAATTCAGCCGCAAGCTGGGCAGCCGCGGCTGGATCGGCATGGCGCTGCCGCCCGAGTACGGGGGCGGTGGGCGCGATTATTTCGCGCGCTTCGTTCTGGTGGAGGAACTGCTGGCGCGCGGCGCCCCGGTATCGGCGCACTGGATCGCCGAGCGCCAGAGCGCACCGCTGATCCTGCGCTACGGCACCGAGGCGCAAAAGCGCTTCTATGTGCCGGCCGTGTGCCGGGGTGAGTGCTTCTTCGCCATCGGCATGAGCGAGCCGCAGGTCGGCTCGGACCTGGCGAGTGTGCGCGCGCGGGCTACCCGCACGGCATCCGGATGGCTGCTCAACGGCCAGAAGATCTGGACGACAAACGCCGACCACTGCCATTACATGATCGCGCTGGTGCGCACTTCCGGCGCGCCGGAAGACCGGCAAAAAGGCCTCTCGCAATTGATCTTCGACCTGAAGACGCCGGGCATCACGATCCGGCCCATCGAAGACTTGAGCGGCGACCGCCATTTCTGCGAAGTTTTCTTCGACAACGTGGAGCTGCCCGACGACGCGCTGATCGGCGACGAAGGCTCGGGCTGGCAACAAGTTACCGCCGAACTCGCGTACGAGCGCAGCGGCCCCGAGCGGCTGTACTCGAGCATCGTGCTCTTCGACACCTGGCTCGCCCACCTGCGCGAGCACGGCGCGGACGACGCATCCGCGGCACTCGCGTGGGCGTGGCGGCGAGGCTGGCCGCCGGCGGCAGCCCGATGACCGAGGCGTCTCTCGTAAAGGACCTCGGCACCGAGTTCGAGCAGCTCATCCCCACGGCGCTCGCGGATGCGATCGCGAGCTCCCCCCATCCAGCTTCGCCGCAGTTGCTGCGCACGCTGGCCTACATCACGCAGTTCGCCCCCACGTTCTCGCTGCGCGGCGGCACGCGCGAAGTGCTGCGCGGACTCATTGCACGGGGGCTCGGACTGCGATGAACGAATTCGTTGAACCTTTCGAGCGGCTCCTGGCCGATGCAAACACGCCCCAGGTGGTGCGCGCCATCGAGGCCGGACAATCTGCAAGGCCGCTGTGGAATGCCATCGAGGCGTCGGGATTCCTCGATGCAATGATTCCCGAGGCGCATGGCGGCTACGGCATGCCCTTGTCAGAGGTCTTCGGCCTGTCCGCGACCGAGGGACGGTATGCGACACCATTGCCCGTGGGCCAGACGCTGCTCGCACGTGCCGTGATTGCCACGGCCGGCGCCCAAGTGCCTGCGGGGCCTATAGCCATCGCCACATCGGCGCAAGAAGAGCCGGGCGGCCGCATCGTCTGTCGCCACACGCCTTATGCGCTCGTTGCCGAGTGGGTGGTTGCATCGCTGCCGGGCCGATGGCTGCTGCTGCCGAAGGCGCAGGCGGTGGTCACGCCCAGTGGGATTCATGGCAGCCTGCACGCGGACCTGGAGTGGCAGTCGCCCTCGGCCGCGTCGCATGCGTCATCGACGGCCGCGCCATGGCGCGAGGCTGGCGCGGTGCTCGCGGCAGCGCAAATGGCTGGTGCCATGGAGCGCGTGCTGGAGATGACGCTTCAGTTCGCGAACGACCGCGTGCAGTTCGGCCGGTCGATCGGAAAGTTCCAGGCCATCCAACACCAGCTGGCGGTGATGGCCGAGAACGTCGCCGCTGCCCGCATGGCCGCGCAGATCGGCTTCGATGCGCAACGCACGCCATCCACGGCGCGATCGGCGTCACCGCCGAACTCGACCTGCAGCTCTTCACGCGCCGGCTGCATGACTGGCGAGCCGATTTCGGCTCCGAACGCGCGTGGAACACCGTGCTCGGCCGAGCGTTGCTCGCCACCGGCGACGCGACGCTCGATTTCATGCGCGCCCAACTCCTGCCCACATCATGAACACGCCCTCCAAACCCTTTCTGCTCTACGAGCAATCCGGCAGCGTCGTCACGCTGACCATGAACTCCATCGAAACGCGCAACGCGCTCACCGGCGGCAATGCACCCGACGAGTTCGCCGAAGCCTGCGCGCGCATCAACGCGGACCATTCCGTGCGAGTCGTCATCCTGACCGGCGCCGGCCCGGCGTTCTCGTCGGGCGGCAACCTCAAGCACATGCAGGAGATGTTCGACTATTCGCCGGCCGAGCTGCGCGAGTGGTACCGCACCGGCGTGCAGCGGCTTGCCCTCGCGGTCTACGGGCTCGAGGTGCCCGTCATCGCCGCGGTGAACGGCCCGTCGATCGGCGCCGGCTGCGACTTGACCACCATGTGCGACATCCGCATCGCGTCCGAGAACGCAACCTTCGCCGAGAGCTTCGTGAAAGTGGGCCTCATACCCGGAGATGGCGGCGCGTGGCTGTTGCCGCGCGTGGTCGGCAGGTCGAAGGCGGCGGAGATGTCCTTCACCGGCGACACGTTGACGGCAATGGAAGCGCTGGCCTGCGGTCTCGTGTCGAAGGTCGTGCCGGCGGACAAGCTGATGGACGAGGCAAGGGCGCTTGCCGAGCGCATCGCCGCCAATCCCGGCGGCGCGCTGCGCATGTCAAAGAAGCTGCTGCGTGAAGGCGAGCATGCGCGCCTGGACAGCCTGCTGGAGATGTCGGCGGGGCTGCAGGCCATCGCCCACAAGACGCCCTATCACGTGGAAGCGATCAACGCCTTCAACGAGAAGCGCAAGCCGGATTTTTCGAAGTTTTAGGGTCCGGGTTGGCACTAAAGTCTGAGCAGAAAACCATCGGGGAGCGCGAGCCAATCGGCGTTGGCTCGCATCGCTGCGGGCACGGACGCGCGATCCGGCGCAATGACGATCCGGTCTTCATTGACCAGCCGCACCGTGGAGGGATCGACCACTTGCCAGCCTGCGCTGTCACTGCCTACACGGTAGGCATGGCAGCCATCCTCACCGGTAATGCGCTCCACGTGCTCGCCGATGCGCACGGCCACGCCAGGGCGCAACTCGCTCCATGCGTCGCCGCGGCCGTCGGGGTCGAGCTTGCCGATCTCGTCGTAGGCGGGATGTTCCGACTGCACGGGTTGCAACCCGGCGGGGCCCATGGCAAGCCGAGGTAGCACGCGCTCGACCTGGCGCGGGGAACTCGCCCAAGCCGCCAGAGGCTCAGTCGACGGGAAGGGCAGCAGCACCTCGAGCATGGCGCGGGTGGGTGTCATCAAGCGGCGCGCGTTGCTGGGTGACAGCGCATCGCGCGGTGCGATCCACACGTGGTCGAGCGTCTCGGTCGCGTCGTGCATGGCAGTCTGGCGTGCCGGCGCAATGGCCAGGAAGAAACGCGTGTCAAAACGCTTGGCGCGGCCCGCGGGGGTGAGCCAGTGTCCGATGTAGTGCAGCTGCTCGGGCACGAGCCGCAGCGAGAAGCGCCGGCAGATGTCCGCCAGGTCGCAGGCGCCGTCCTTGAGCTCGTGCCGAAGCGCCGCGAGCTGCGCGCCTTCGTCGCCTTCGAGCGATGCGAAGGCGCCCTGCGCGTCTTGCGCGAACAAGATGCCGGATTCCTCGAAACATTCGCGGATCGCGGCGATGAAGAAGGCGAGCCCGCCGCGTTCGAGACCGAGCAGGGCACTGGCCTGCTCATCGGTGAGACCGGCTGCCGATGCCTCGGCCGCGCGATCGGCCGGATCCAGCAGGCCGCCGGGGAACACCCAGGCGCCGCTGTTGTGGTCGCCGCGCTCCGCGCGCTGCAGCAGCAACACTTCGAGCCCGGCGCCGGCATCCCGCACGACGACCACGGTGGCGGCGTCGCGTGGCACGGCCACCGTCACGGCGCGGCCCTCGAAAGATTGAAACGTACTGTGTTCACGTACATGAACAAACGGTACACGTATGTGTACACTGCTGTCAAGGGCGTTTCCCCGCTGGATGGGAAGCGCCGGCACTGGTGCAATGAATCCAGAGGCATCTCCATGATCCGATCGCTGTTCTTCGCCCCGGCCAACCGGCCGGACCTCGTCATCAAGTTCCCCCGCTTCGGCGCCGACTGCTGCGTCATCGACCTGGAAGACGGCACGCCGCCGGGCGAGAAGCAGCGGGCGCGCGAGATGCTGCGGGACACTGTGAGCCAGGTGCGCGCCGCAGGCCTCGCGGGCATGCTGACGGTGCGTGTCAACGTGCCGGCGTCACCGCACTATCTCGCCGATATCGAGGCTGCGTTGGCGAGCGACGTCGACGGTATCGTCATCCCCAAGCTCGAAGACCCGGAGCAGGCGTTCCCCGCAATCCACTGGATCCGGCGCCTCGACGCCGACGCGCCGCGCCCGAAGCCGCGCACCATCGTCGGTGGCATCGAATCGATCCTCGGCGTGCTCAGGGCCGTGGACATTTGCGCACGCACCCAGCACATGGGCTCGGTCTATTTCGGCGCGGAGGATTTCGCGGCCGACATGGACGCGCGCCGCACACCGCGCGGCGACGAGGTATACACCGCGCGCTCGATGGTGGTCATGGCGGCCAAGGCCGCGGGAGTCATCGCCATCGACCAGGCGGTCGTCGACATCCGCAACGACGCGTTGTTCAGTGAAGACGCATCGCGCGGACGCGACCTCGGCTACCAGGGCAAGATCTGCGTCACGCCCGGTCAGGTCAAACTCTCGCACCTGGCTTTCTCGCCAAGCGCCGCGGAGCGCGACTATGCGGCGCGGCTGGTGGCAGCCTACGAGGCCGCCACGGCGCGCGGCATCGGCACCATCGATTTCGAAGGCCGCATGATCGACGGCCCACTGCTTAAGCGGGCCCAGGCAGTGCTGGCCTCCCCGGAGGCATGACGATGCGCGTCGACACCCTCGACAACCTGGACCTGGCCCAGTACGTGCGCGCCGGTGACGGTATCGTCTTCGGCCAGGGCTGCGGCGAACCCGTCAGCCTCACCGAAAAACTCGTGCAGCAGCGCGCGGCCTACAGCGGGGCGGGCATCTTCTTCGGCTCGGGCTTTTCGAAGACCTTCCAGCCGGAGCACTCGGACCACCTGCGTTTCAGGGGCATCGGCGGCATCGGCACGCTGCGCAAGCTCGCAAGCGCGGGCAAGCTCGATCCAGTGCCCTGCCACATCTCGTCGATCGAAGGGCTGATCCGCGGCGGGCAGATCCGCACCGACGTCGTCATGCTGCTGGTGAGTCCCGCCAACGAGAAGGGGGAGCACAGCTTCGGCCTGGTGAACGACTATGTGCGCACGGCGGTGTCGAAGGCGCGCGTGGTGATTGCCGAGGTGAACGCGCAGGTGCCATGGACGCCCTGCGACACGCCGTTGCGGCAGGACGAGATCACGGTGGCAGTGCACACCGACCGCGCGCCGCTGGAGTTGCCGGCGGCGCCCTTCGGCGATCTCGAGCGGCGCATCGCCGCCAACCTGGCAGACTTGATCCCCGACCGCGCGACGCTGCAGGTGGGCATCGGCGCCGTCCCCGAAGCGATCGTCGCGATGCTCTCCGACCGCCGCGAACTGGGTGTGCACTCCGGGATGATCGGCGACTCGGTAGTCGACCTGATGGAGCGCGGCGTGATCACCAACGCGCATAAGGGGATGGACGCGGGTATCACCATCAGCGGCGTGCTGTTCGGAACCCAACGCCTGTTCCGCTTCGCCGACCGCAACCCGCAGATTCGCCTTTGCCCCACAAGTTACACGCACAACATCGCGACGTTGTCGCGCGTGCGCGCGCTGGTGTCGATCAACTCGGCTCTGGAAGTCGACCTGACCGGGCAGGTGAACGCCGAGGCGATCGGTGCCGAGTACATCGGCGCCGTGGGCGGGCAGGTCGACTTCGTGCGCGCCGCGGCGCAATCGGAAGGCGGAGTGTCCATCATTGCGTTGCCCTCTGCCGGCAAGAAGGGCGACTCGAAGATCGTGAGCCGCCTGTCGGGGCCGGTGACCACCTCGCGCAGCGATGTGGACGTGATCGCGACAGAACACGGCACGGCCCGCCTGCGCGGCTTGTCGTTGCGCGAGCGGATCCGCGCGATGGTCGGCATCGCGGCGCCCGAACACCGCGACGCGCTGCTGCGCGAAGCCCGCGAAACCTGGGGAGAACTCGCATGAATCTCACCGACGAAATCCTCTTCGACGTGGAAGATGGCATCGCCGTCATCACCATCGACAGGCCGCAGCAGCGCAACGCGATCAACCGCGGCGTGAACGAAGGGCTGCACAAGGCGTTCGATCTCTTCGAGAACGATGCATCCTTGCGCGTGGCCATCCTGACGGGCAGCGGCGACAAGGCCTTCTGCGCCGGCATGGACCTGAAGGAAGCCGCGGCCATGCAGCTGCGCGTGCCGCCACGGAACTTCCTGCCGGTGCTGGGTGACGCTATCCACGTGACCAAGCCCGTCATCGCGGCCGTCAATGGCCTCGCGTATGCCGGAGGCTGGCTCTTCGCGCAGATGTGCGACCTGTGCATCGCGGCGGACCACGCCGTGTTCGGCATCACCGAAGCCAAGGTGGGACGCGGCATGCCGTGGGCGGCGCCGCTCACGCGCATGCTGCCCCAGCGCATCGTGATGGAACTGCTGCTCACCGGGCAGCCGCTCTCGGCGCAGCGTGCGTACGAGCTGGGTTACGTGAACGCCGTGGTGCCGCTGGCGGACCTGCGCGCGAAGGCGATGGAGATGGCCCGGACGATCGCCGCCAACGCGCCGCTCACGGTGAAGGCCGCGCGCGAGCTCGTGTACCTCTCTGGGGAGATGGGCCGCTCCGCCGGCCTGCGCGCCGCGCAGCACCTCTTCGAGAGCGTATACCAGAGCGAGGACGCGCAGGAAGGCCCCAGGGCCTTCGCCGAAAAACGCCCGCCGAAGTGGACGGGCCGCTGAAAGACACACCATGAATTTCGAACTGTCCGAGGACCAGCAATCCATTCGCGAGGCGGTGCAAAAGATCTGCGAGCGTTTTCCTGAGTCGTACTGGCTGGAGCGCGACCGCGACGGCGTGTTCCCGCACGACTTCTACGACGCAATGGGCCAGGCCGGTTGGCTCGGCACGGCGATCCCCGAGGAATACGGCGGATCGGGGCTGGGCGTGACCGAGGCGGCCATCGTGATGCAGACCGTCGCGGAATCCGGCGCCTGCATGAGCGGCGCCTCGAGCATCCACATCAACATGTTCGGCCTGCTGCCGGTGGTCGCGTTTGGCACTGAGGAGCAGAAGCGCCGCATGCTGCCGCCGATGGTGCAGGGCAAGGTGAAGTCCTGCTTCGGCGTGACGGAGCCGAACACCGGCCTGAATACGACCAAGCTCAAGACACGCGCCGTGCGCCAGGGCGACAAGTACATCGTGCACGGCCAGAAGGTGTGGATCTCGACGGCGCAGGTGGCCGACAAGATCCTGCTCTTGGCACGGACAACGCCCGCCGAGGAGCTCGGGCCAAAGGATTCCGGGGGCCTGTCGCTGTTCTACACCGACCTGGACCGCAGCAAGGTGAGCATCCGCCTGATCGAGAAGATGGGCCGCAAGTGCGTGGACTCCAACGAGCTCTTCATCGACGGGCTGGAGATCCCAGTGGAAGACCGTATCGGCGAGGAGGGCCGGGGCTTCAAGTACATCCTGCATGGCATGAACCCCGAGCGCGTGCTGCTCGCGGCGGAGGCCATCGGCATCGGCCGCATCGCGCTGAAGAAGGCCACCGAATACGCGAAGGAGCGTGTCGTGTTCGACCGTCCCATCGGCAAGAACCAGGCGATTCAGCACCCGCTGGCCAGGAACTGGGTGGAGCTGGAGGCGGCCACGATGCTGACCCTGAAGGCTGCGTGGCTGTACGACCAGGGCAAGGAGTGCGGCGCCGAAGCCAACGCCGCCAAGTTCTTCAGCGCGGAAGCGGGCTTTCGCGCCTGCGAGCGCGCCATCCTCACGCACGGGGGCATGGGCTACTCGAAGGAGTTCCACGTCGAGCGCTACCTGCGCGAGATCATGATCCCCCGGATCGCGCCCGTGAGCCAGGAGATGATCCTGAGCCATATCGCCGAGCGTGTGCTGGGCCTGCCCAAGTCCTACTGAACGATTGGGAGTCGTCATGAAGAACCGCCTGTGCGAGATGTTCGGCATCGATGCGCCGATCTTCGCTTTCTCCCATTGCCGCGATGTGGTCGTCGAGGTGTCCAAGGCCGGCGGCTTCGGCGTGCTGGGCATGGCTCGCGCGCACGCCGACCGGCTCGAGGAAGACCTGCGCTGGATCGACGCGCACATAGGAGGGCGACCGTATGGCGTGGACATCCTGATGCCGTCCAAATACGAGGACGTCGCCTCGCACCAGGACATCGACGCCTTGCCCAGGGAGCATGTGGAATTCGTGCAGAAGCTGCTGGACGACGCGGGCATCCCGCGACTTGCGCCCGAACAGGCCGACGCGGCCGCGCGCGAGCTGCTCAAGGGCCTGCACCTGACGCCGCGTGACAGCCTCGCGATGCTGGAAGTTTGCTTCAGGCACCCGATCAAGCTGATCGTCAACGCGCTCGGCAGCCCGCCGCGCGAGCTGGTGGAACGCGCGCATGCGCAGGGCATCAAGGTCGCCGCGCTTGCGGGCAAGCTGGAACATGCCATCAAGCACCGTGATGTGGGCTGCGACATGGTCATTGCCGTTGGCACCGAGGCGGCCGGCCACACAGGCAACATCTCGTCGATGGTGCTCTGGCCGCGCGTCGTCGATGCGGTCGCGCCGATACCGGTGCTCGGCGGCGGCGGTGTGGGCCGCGGGCGCCAGGTGGCAGCTGCGCTGGCACTCGGCTGTGAAGGCGTGTGGTGCGGCTCGATTTGGCTAAAGACTGTCCAGAGCGAATTGACCCCGGAAATCCGCAAGAAGCTGATGAAAGCCGGTGGCGACGATGCGGTGCTCACGAAGAGCGTCACCGGTAAGCAGTGCCGCACGTTGCGCAACGCGTTCACGGAGGCATGGAATCGTCCGGGCGCACCGCAGCCGCTGCCGGCGCCACTGCAGAACATGCTGTGGTGGGCCCATGGCCGCACGCGAGTCGAACGGGTGAACGCGGAAGAGTTCCTCACCTATCCCGTCGGCCAGCTGGTGGGTGACATGAACGAGGAAACTTCCGTGCGCCAGGTGGTGCAGGACATGCTGGTCGAACTCGCGGACACCAAGGCCAGGATGGACGACATGCTGGGCTGATTCGCGCGCGGGAAGTAAGCTTGGGGTTTGCCCATCTGCGGGAGAACCCATGACCCCCATTCCCCACATCGCCGCCGACCGCCTGCCCGAGCTGCTGCGCCGCATGCCGAAGGCGGAGCTGCACATCCACATCGAAGGCTCGCTCGAGCCCGAATTGATCTTCGCGCTCGCGCAGCGCAACGGCGTGAAGATCCCGTACGAAAGCGTCGAGGACCTGCGCCGCGCCTACGCCTTCACCAACCTGCAGAGTTTCCTGGACATCTACTACGCGGGCGCCAGCGTCCTGCTGAAAGAACAGGACTTCTACGACATGGCCTGGGCTTACTTGCAGCGCGCAGCCGCCGACAACGTGGTGCATGCGGAGCTGTTCTTCGACCCGCAGACGCACACCGCGCGCGGCGTGCCGATGGAGACCGTGATCAACGGCCTGCACCGCGCGTGCGCTGAGGCCGGCCCGGCGCTGGGCGTGGACGCTTCGCTGATACTGTGCTTCCTGCGCCACCTTTCCGAAGAGGAGGCGTTCGATGCGCTGGAGGCGGCGCTGCCGTTTCGGGACAAGTTCATCGGCGTGGGCCTGGACTCCAGCGAAGTGGGCCACCCGCCCGAGAAGTTCGCGCGTGTGTTCGCGCGTTGCCGCCAGCAGGGGCTGCACCTGGTGGCGCACGCGGGCGAAGAGGGGCCACCCGCCTATGTGTGGACGGCGCTGGACGTTCTCAAGGTGGAGCGAATCGACCACGGCGTGCAATCCACCAAGGACCCGGCGCTGATGGCCCGGCTCGCGAAGGATCGCGTCCCGCTCACGGTTTGCCCGCTGTCGAACCTGAAACTTTGTGTCTTTCCGAAACTGTCGGATCACAACCTGCGCCAGTTGCTGGACGCGGGACTCGTGGCCACCGTCAACTCCGACGACCCAGCGTATTTCGGGGGCTACATGAACGACAACTTCCTGGCGACGTTCGCCGCCACAGGCCTCACGGCCGCTCACGCATACCAACTGGCCCGTAACAGTTTCGAGGCAAGTTTCATCGACGCTACACGGCGCACGCGCTACATTGATGAGCTAGATAGGACGTTTGCCAGTTACGCCTGAAGGAGTTTTTCGATGCGCGTGTTCAAGTTCGCCCTCAAGGGCCTGGCCTTGATACTGGCCGTGCTGGCGGTGGGGGTGGGGGGCTACGTGTGGAAAAGCTTTCCCGCCCTGGATGGTGAGATCAAGGTGAACGGCCTGACCGCGCCGGTGCAGGTGCGGCGGGATGCCTCCGACGTGACTCATGTCGAGGCCCAGAGCGTGGCCGACGCGTATTTCGCCCTGGGCTACGTGCACGCGCAGGAGCGCGGCTGGCAGCTCGAATTCAACCGGCGGGTGATGGAGGGCGCTTTGAGCGAAGTGTTCGGCCCCGGCACGTTGGACACCGACCGCCTGATGCGAAAGCTCGGCATCATGCACGCGGCGCAATCCCAATGGGAGCGGCTGCCTCCTCCGGCGCAGGACCTGCTGACAGCCTATGCGCACGGCATCAACAGCTTCCATGCCGCCAGCTCGCAGGCCTTGCCGCCCGAATTCCACATCCTGCGCGTGAAGCCCGGCGAGTGGACGCCGCAGCACAGCATGGGCTGGGCGATGATGATGGCGCTCGACCTGGGTGGAAACTGGGGCACGGAATTCGCGCGCCTGTCCGCCTTGCAGCGCATCGGCACCGAGCAGCTATGGCAGTTGATGCCGCCTTACCCCGGCGAGGCGCCGGCCACGGCGGTCGACCTGGCCAAGCTGTATCGGGAGCTGGGCGTGTACCGCGATTCGTCGCGCACGGCCTCGGTGGAGACGAAAGTTGCGCCTGCCAGCAGCGGCCTCGTCGCGCAGATGGCGGACCTGGACGAATGGACGCGCGGCCTGGGCCACCTGGAGGGTGTGGGGTCCAACAACTGGGTGGTAGCCGGCAACCGCAGCCAAAGCGGCAAGCCGCTGGTGGCCAATGATCCGCACCTGGGCCTGAGCGCGCCGGCGATCTGGTACTTCGCGCGCCTGAAGGCGCCGGCGGCCGCGGGCGGCAAACCCCTGGACGTGATCGGCGCGACGCTGCCGGGCCTGCCCTCCGTGGTGCTGGGCCGCACGGCGGGCGTGGCCTGGGGCTTCACCAACACGGGCCCGGACGTGCAGGACCTGTACCTGGAGCAGATCAACCCTGCCAACCCGCGTCAGTACCGCACGCCAGAGGGATGGGCCGACTTCCAGGCGCGCGAAGAAATCATCAAGGTCAAGGGCCAGCCGGACGAGAAGCTCACCGTGCGCACGACGCGGCATGGCCCGGTGCTGAGCGACGCCAACGCCGCCTACGCCGAGGTGGTCGACACCCGCCGCTACGCGCTCGCGCTGCGCTGGTCGGCGCTCGACCCCGACAACCAGACGGTCCTGGCCGGCATGCTGGGCAACGGCGCGCAGACCGTCGATGAACTGCTGGCGGCCAACGCGCTGTACCACTCGCCGATGCAGAACCTGGTGGCGGCCGACACCCAGGGCCACACCGCTTACCAGGCGATCGGCCGCGTGCCAGTGCGCCAGCCGGGCAACGACTTGCGCGGCATGGCGCCCGCGCCCGGGTGGGACCCGAAGTACGACTGGACCGGCTGGCTGCCGGCGGCGCAGAACCCGCGGCAGGACCACGCCGCGATCGAGGCCAAGGGCTGGCACGCCACCGCCAACGAGCGCATCCACGCTGCCGACTACCCGCACTTCCTCGGGCAGGATTGGGTGACGCCGGAGCGCCATGACCGCATCCAGGCCCTGCTCGCTGCCACGCCCAAGCACACTGCCCAGTCGATGCGCGACGTGCAGGCCGACACCTCGTCGCTGGCGACGATTCGCCTGCTCCCGGTGCTGCAGGCGACCGCGAGCAACCATGCCCTCGCGCCCGCCGCGGCGGCGCTGCTGAAAGGATTCGACGGCAACATGCGGGCCGACGGCGGCGCGCCGCTGGTGTTCGCCTACTGGGCCGACGAGCTCACACGCGGCCTGATCGAACCCAAGCTGGGCGATGCGCGCTTCAAGGCACTTTACGGTAAACGCACCTTCCGCGCCGGCCTGCAGGTGATGCTGGAAGATTCGAAGGCGGGCGCTTTCTGGTGCGGGTCGGCCGGCTGCGGCCAGGCTTCGTCACACGCCCTGGCGCGCGCGCTGGACCGCATCGCCGCTGACTACGGGACGGACACGGCCCGATGGCGCTGGGGCCAGGCGCATGCGGCCCTGTCCGGTCACCGCCCCTTCGGCAATGTTCCGGCGTTGGCCCGCTTCTTCGACGTGACTGTCCCGGTTTCCGGAGACCCGTGGACAGTGAACGTGGGCCAGTACTGGGCCAACCAGGCCAAGCTGCCGTTTGCCACGCGCCACGCGGCCAGCATGCGCGCGGTGTACGACCTGGCCGACCCGGAGAAGTCGCAGTTCATCTACCAGACTGGGCAGAGTGGCCTTGTGTTCAGCTCGCGCTACGGGGACATGTCCCGCGAGTGGGCCGACGTGCGGTACCGGCCGCTGCAGTTGCAGCCGTCCGCATGGCAGCACCAGGCGACGCTAACCCCCTGAGCCCGCGATAAAATATCGGCAAAGGCTGCGCCCCGGCGGCCTTTTGCTTTTTGAAATCCCGGGGCCATGTAGAGGACCACCATGTACAAAAACCTCGCAGCCGCGTTCGCGGCCGCCTGTTTTTTATCTCCCGTTTTTTCGCAGGCCACGGCCCAGGAGCCGCTCAAGATCGGCTTCGTCTATGTCGCGCCCATCACCGAGGCCGGCTGGGTGCGCCAGCATGAGGAAGGGCGAAAGGCAGTCGACGCGGCACTCGCCGGCAAGGTCAAGACGACCTATGTCGAGAACGTGCCGGAGGGCCCGGATGCCGAGCGCGTGATCCGCGACCTGGCGCAGCAGGGCCACAAGCTGATCTTCACACCCAGCTTCGGCTACATGGAGCCCACGCTGAAGGTGGCCAAGGACTTCCCCGACGTGAAGTTCGAATCCATCACCGGCTACAAGACAGCGCCCAACGTCGCGGTGGCGAATGCACGCTACTACGAAGGCCGCTACCTGGCCGGCATCGCCGCGGGCCGCATGACCAAAACGAGCGTCGCGGGTTACGTGGCGGGTTTTCCCATTCCCGAGGTGCTGCAGGGAATCAACGCTTTCACGCTGGGCATGCGCTCGGTCAACCCGAAGGCGCAAGTGAAGGTGGTGTGGCTCAACGCCTGGTTCGACCCGCCGCGCGAGCGCGACGCGGCGATGACGCTGTTCAACCAGGACGTGGACGTGATCGCCTTCCACACCGGCTCGACGGCGGTGATGACCGCCGCGCAGGAGCGCGGCAAGCTGGCCGTGGCCTACCACTCCGACATGCGCAAGGCCGGGCCGGATGCGCAGATCGTCGCCGTAACGCACCAGTGGGGTGACTACTACAAGCGACGCGCGCAGGCGGTGTTGGACGGCAGCTGGAAAAGCGGCAGCGTCTGGGGCGGCGTCAAGGACGGGATGATCCACGTCGGCGATTTCGGCCCCAAGGTGCCCAAGGTGGTGCAGGACGAAGTGCTGGCGCGCCAGAAGGACATTGCCTCGGGCAAGCTGCGGCCGTTCCGGGGGCCGATCGAGGACAACGAAGGCAAGCCCATCCTGGCCAAGGGGCAATGGATGACGGACGAGCAGATACTGTCTATGAATTTTCTCGTATCGGGGGTGCTGGGCAAGGCTGCAAAATGACGCAATGAAAGCCTTGCGCGCCGCGATCCTGCGTTTTGCCGACGATGAATCGGCAATCTATGAGAAAGACGGCCTGCTGGTCGTCGGTCCCGACGCGACGGGACGGCAGGTGGTGCGTGCCGTCGGCGACTACACGACACTCGCGCCCAACTACCCGGGCGTGGCCGTGGAGCACCTGCCCGGCCGAATCATCGCGCCGGGTTTCGTCGACATGCACATCCACTTCCCGCAGACGGATGTGATCGGCTCGCCCGCAGCGGGCCTGTTGCCTTGGCTGGAGGACTACACCTTCCCGCATGAGTCGCGCTTTTCCGACGAGGCGCATGCGCAGGAACTCGCGACTTTCTT
>JAQZBU010000009.1 GCA_029237735.1 Ramlibacter sp.
GGCCAAGATGGAGATCCCGGAAGACAAGATCCGCAAGATCATGAAGATCGCCAAGGAGCCGATCTCCATGGAGACGCCGATCGGCGACGACGACGATTCCCACCTGGGCGATTTCATCGAGGACCAGGCCAACACCGCGCCGATCGAGGCCGCGATGCAGGCCGGCCTGCGCGACGTGGTCAAGGACATCCTCGATTCGCTGACGCCGCGCGAAGCCAAGGTGCTGCGCATGCGCTTCGGCATCGAGATGAGCACGGACCACACACTGGAAGAAGTCGGCAAGCAGTTCGACGTGACCCGCGAGCGCATCCGCCAGATCGAGGCGAAGGCGTTGCGCAAGCTGAAGCACCCGAGCCGTTCGGACAAGCTGCGCTCGTTCATCGACACGCTGTAAAAGCTGTCATTGCGGACTTGATCCGCAATCCATGCCTTGGAAAGCGCCCTGCGGGGCGCTTTCTGTATTGTGGTTGGCTGAGCTGTCAGCCCCAGCCGCGAGTGAGCAACTCGTCCAGCGCGTCGGCAATCGCCTGTCCATGCTCGGCCGCGTCGCACCAGCGGCACGTGTCAGGTTGACAGGGCGCTTGCGCGCCGCGCTGGATCTTGGTGCCACAGGTTCCTCCGAAGGCCTAGAACATCGTCTCCTGATAGCCGTCATTCTTGCCGTCGGTTCGCTTGGTCAGCAGGCTCACCAAAGGCGGCAGGGCCGCGTGGGTGCTGTATCCCTTCCCGCATTCCGGACAGCAGTACGCACACGACTGAACGAAGCTGCTGCGCTTGAAATCCGGTTGCTGACCCAGGGAATGGCTCATGGCGTACCACCTCACGCCGTGACACTCGGCGTTTGCCGGCCAGTATGCAACCGCCGCGCTTGCCCTGCAATGCTTCGCGCGGCCGCGGTTGTAACGGCTACTAGATCGCCTCCATGGCCATCATCCCGGCGGCGGTGTTGGAGATGGGGATGTGGTAGTTGGTATGCACCTTCCGCACCGCACCCGGCACGGCACCGCGCGTGGCCAGCCACATCAGCAGTTCCACGCCTTGGGTCCCTGTCTTTTCCACCAGCTCATGGATGCTGAACTGCGTGGCCCAGGCCGGATCGGCGATCAGGCTGTCCATGAACTTCAGGTCGAACGGTTTGTTGATGAAACCTGCCCGCTCGCCATCGAGCTGGTGGCTGAGGCCGCCGGTGCCGATCACCACG
The DNA here is from genome assembly GCA_029237735.1 of Ramlibacter sp. Taxonomy (GTDB): domain Bacteria; phylum Pseudomonadota; class Gammaproteobacteria; order Burkholderiales; family Burkholderiaceae_C; genus Ramlibacter. The sequence goes on from JAQZBU010000009.1 coordinate 1,202, forward strand.
ATTTTGTCGTCGCTGTCCCAGCAGGTCAGCGCTTCCCCTACAGCTTTGCCGAGCGCCAGGCACCGCTTGGCGCTCGGCAGCGGGAATTGCACGGTGTTGATGCAAATGGGCACCGTGCGCACCGGGCACTCCCCTTCCGGCCAGAACAGCTTGAGCGGCAGAGTGAACGCGTGGTCCACCAGCATCTCCTGGCAGGTGGTGATGTCGAATTCGCGGTCCACCAGGTGCTCGATGATGTGCCACGACAGTTCGGGCGTGCCCTTGAACGGCGGCAAGGTCGGGATGCCCCAGCCCTCGTCGGCGTTGCGGTACTCCGGCGCGGCACCCACCGCGAAGGTGGGCAACTTGTCAAGAAAGAAGTTCAGGCCGTGGTCGTTGTAGAACACCACCGCAACATCGGGCTTGACGTCGTCCAGCCACTTGCGCACGGGCAGGAACCCGTCGAAGAAGGGTTTCCAGTAGGGCTCTTGCTGCAGGCCCTTGGCGATGGCCGCGCCGATGGCGGGCACGTGCGAGGTGGTGAGGCCGCCGATGATTCTTGCCATGTTGTTTCCTATGCGGCTCAGCTGAGCGTTTCGGGTTGCTGGTTCTGGGCGACGAGCCTGGCCTTGAAGGCTTCTTTGCTCATGCCCGTCTGCGCGGCGCCCAGGTCCTGCACGTCGAGCCCGAGGATGCCGGCGAACTTGGCCAGGTAGTACACATTGCCGCCGGCAGCCAGCAAGCCGAGCACGTCGCGCTCGCGTATGGCGCGGGCCTGCTCGTCGTTCAGGCCGAACCTGCGCGTGTACGCCGCTTCATCACGCCGGAATTCATCGCGGGCCTCGGCCGAGTTGAAGGAAAAGCACATCTTGTTCAGCGCGTAGCCCTTGCGGGCCTGGCCGCCGTCGAACAGCGTGGTGCCTGGGATCGGGTTCGGTGGGGTCGAAGGCATCGAGGTTGTCTCCAGCAGTTCGGGAATGCCGCAGTTTTGCCGCTCGAAGGTCCCCTGCATCTGACGTGGATCAAACTCTTCCGCCATTGCGCCATCTCGCGCGCAGGCGGCGATTGGCGCTAGACTGCCGCGAACATGAGAGACGCACATCATGGCTGAACCAGCCGACTTTCTCGTCGTCGGTGGCGGCATTGCCGCCGCATCGGTCGGATTCTGGCTGGCCCCACACGGCCGCGTGATCCTGTTGGAGCGCGAGTCGCAGCCGGGCTACCACTCTACTGGCCGCTCGGCCGCGCTGTTCATGGAAAGCTACGGCACGCCGCAGGTACGCGCCCTCACGCTGGCCAGCCGTGCGTTCTTCGAGGCCGCGCCCGGCGGATTCTCCGAGCACCCCGTCCTCAGCCCACGCGGCGCCATGATGGTCGCCGAACACGGACAGGAAGAGGCGCTGAAGGAACACTGGGACATTCTTCGCGCCATGTCGCCCAACGCGCGCCTGCTGGACCCACACGGCGCATGCGAAATCACGCCCGTCCTGCGCCGGGAAAAGCTGGCGGGCGCGGTGTACGAGCCCGACGCCGCGGACATGGACGTGCATGCCATCCACCAAGGCTTCCTGCGCAGTATCCGGCGCGCAGGCGGCCGCATCGTCACCGACGCCGAAGTCACGTCACTGCGGCGTGTGGGTCAGGTCTGGCAGGCCGGCGCTGGCGGGCAAATGTATGAGGCACCGGTCGTGCTCAATGCCGCTGGCGCGTGGGCGGGCGTGATCGGGGCGCTGGCCGGCGCCATGGACATCGGCCTGCAACCCCGGCGCCGCTCCGCATTCATCTTCGCGCCGCCGCCGGGCTGCGACGCCTCGGCCTGGCCGCTCACGGCCGGCGTCACCGAAGACTGGTACATCAAGCCCGACGCCGGCATGCTGCTCGGCTCGCCCGCCAACGTCGATCCCGTGCCACCGCACGACGTGCAGGCAGAAGAGATGGACATCGCGCTCGCCATCGACCGCATCCAGGAGATGACCACACTCACCATCCGCCGTCCCACGCGGACCTGGGCCGGACTGCGCTCATTCGTGCCCGATGGCGATCTCGTCGGCGGCTGGGACCCCCAGGCGCCAGGTTTCTTCTGGGTCGCAGCCCAGGGCGGCTACGGCATCCAGACTTCGCCCGCCATGGGCGAGGCCTGCGCCGCGCTCGCCCGCGGCCAGGCCATCCCCGCCCATATCGACGCGAAGGGCCTGACCGCTGCGATGCTCAGCCCCGAGCGGCTGCGCAACCCCACGAGCTGACCTCTCGGCATACAAACCATCACAGGAGCGACCCCATGCAAGCTGCGATCCTTCACGGATTCGGGCCCACCCTCAGCGTCGAGGACGTGCCCCGGCCCACGCCGAAGGCCGACGAGGTGCTGATCGAGGTAGAGGCCTGTGGGGTCTGCCATTCCGACCTGCATGTAGCCGAGGGTGACCAGCCGATGCTGAAGGCCGTTACCAAGGCCAATCTGATTCCGGGGCACGAGGTGGTGGGCCGCGTGGTGGAGAAAGGTGCGCAGGTCACCAACCTCGCGGTGGGCGACCGCGTCGGCGTGGCCTGGAACCACGCTACCTGCGGTGAATGCGAGCCGTGCCGGGAGGGCCGGGAAAACCTGTGCCGCAAGGCGGTGATCACCGGCGTCATGGTGGACGGGGGCTATGCCGACTTCATGGTCGCCCGCGCCAGCCACGCGCTGCCGATCCCCGACTCGCTGAGCCCCGTCGAAGCGGCGCCCCTCTTTTGCGCCGGGCTCACCGTCTACCGCGCGCTGAAAAACGCGGGCGTGGGCGCCGGCCAGCGCGTCGCGATTTTCGGCGTGGGCGGCCTGGGCCACCTGGCGGTGCAGATCGCCAACGCCTGGGGTGCCGAAGTCATCGCGCTGGACGTGGATACTTCGAAGCTGGCATTGGCCAAGGAGCTGGGCGCAGCCCGCACCCTGAACGCCGCCGACGCCGAAGACATCAAGTCACTGCGCAAGCTGGGTGGTGTGCATGTCGCTGTCGTCACGTCAGCGTCGAAGGCTGCATACGACACGGCATTCAAGTGCCTGCGGCCGGGGGGCACGCTGTCGGTGGTGGGGCTGCCGTCCGAACCCCTCACCTTCGCGGCGCTGGGCCTGGTGGGAATCGAAGCGCGCGTAGTCGGCTCCTCGGTGGGCACGCGCGACGACATGCGCGCCGTGCTGCAGCTGGCGGCCAAGGGCAAGCTACGCTGCCACACGGAAACGCAGCCGTTGGACCAGGTTAACGCGGTGTTCGAGCGCATGCGCCGTGGGCAGATCCGCGGACGCGTGGTGCTGACCTGCGGCCACCACCACGCCGGCTGACCCCCGCTCAAAACTCCTCGGTATCCACTTCCTTGCGGCTCTGGTCGCTATAGCGATTGCCAACGACAGTCTTCTGGTTGATGAGTGCCTCGAGCCTTCGCAGCAGCTCTGCATCCAGCTTGATGTCCGCCGCGCCGATATCCTCGCGCAGGTGGCCGGCGTTCGTGGTGCCCGGAATCGGGACGATGTGCGGCGCCTTGTTCAGCAGCCACGCCAGTGCGAGCTGCGCGGGCGTGCAGCCGGCCTCGGCGGCCAGCGCCTTGTACGGCGGCAGCAGCTTCAGGTTGGCCGCGTAGTTCTCGGGGAAGAAGCGCGGCATCGCCTTGCGGATGTCCTTGGTGTCGAGCGTCGAAACGTCGTGCAGCGCGTCGCAGAGGAAGCCCCGCGCAACTGGGCTGAACGCCACGAAGGCGGCGCCCAATTCGCGGCAGGCCTCCAGCACGGCAATTTCCGGATTGCGCGTCCAGAGCGAATACTCGGTCTGCACTGCGCTGATCGGGTGCACCGCATGGGCCTTGCGCAAGGTCGTGGCGGAAACTTCCGACAACCCCAGCGCCCTGACCTTGCCGGCGCGAACCAGATCCGACATCGCGCCGACGCTGTCCTCGATCGGGATTTGCTTGTCCCAGCGGTGCAGGTAGTACAAGTCGATCACATCGGTCTGCAGGCGGCGCAGGCTGTCCTCGCAGTTCGCGCGCAGCGCCTGGGGCCGTCCATCGATCACGCGCCGCATGGCGCCGTCGTCGCCCGCGACCCCGGCCATGCCGCCCTTGCTGCACAGCGTGATATTGCGCCGGTGCGGCTTCAACACCTTGCCGACCAGCGTCTCGTTGGCGCCGAAGCCATACAGGGCTGCCGTGTCGAACAGTGTGACACCCGCATCGAGCGCTGCCAGCAGCACACGCTCGCTCTGCTCCGCGGGGGGCGGCGCGCCGTAGGCGTGGCTCAAATTCATGCAGCCCAGGCCAATGGCGCTGACCTGGAAGCTCGCGATCTGTCGTTGTTGCATCACCCTATTCTGCCGTGTCAGGCGGCCAGCTGCTGCTCGAGCTGGTGCAAGACTTCGTAGCAGGGCAACACCTTCGCCACGCTGGCGTTGGGCTCGCGCCCTTCCTTGATCGCCGCGAAAAACTCGCGGTCCTGCAGCTCGATTCCGTTCATCGACACATCCACTTTCGACACATCGATCTTCTCTTCCTTGCCGTTGAAGAGGTCGTCATAGCGCGCGATGTACGTCGCCGTGTCGCCGATGTAGCGGAAGAACGTGCCCAGCGGGCCCTCGTTGTTGAAGCTGAGCGACAGCGTGCAGATGGCACCGTTGGCCGCCTTGAGCTGGATGCTCATGTCCATCGCGATGCCCAGGCTTGGGTGAATCGGTCCCTGAATGGCGTTGGCCTTCACGATCGGGCTGCCGCACTGGTAAGCGAACAGGTCCACCGTATGCGCGGCGTGGTGCCACAGCAGGTGGTCGGTCCAGCTGCGCGGCTGGCCGAGCGCATTCATGTTGGTGCGGCGGAAGAAGAACGTCTGCACGTCCATCTGCTGGATGTTGAACTCGCCCGCCTCGATGCGCCTGCGCACGAACTGGTGGCTGGGGTTGAAGCGCCGGGTATGGCCGCACATGGCGACGAGCCCCGACTGCTTTTGCATCGCCACGACCGCTTGCGCGTCCTTCAGGCTGTCGGCCAGGGGAATCTCCACCTGCACGTGCTTGCCCGCCGTCATGCATTGAATGGCCTGCTCGGCATGCATCTGCGTCGGCGTGCAGAGGATCACGGCGTCCACTTCCTTCAGCGCCAGGCTGTCGGCGAGGTTGGTGGTGACATGGCCGATGCCGTACTTCGCGGCAACTTCCTTCGTCTTGTCCAGCTCGCGGCTGACCAGCGAGACGACTTCCACGCCGTCGATCAGCTTGATGCCGTCCAGGTGCTTGATGCCGAAAGCGCCGGCACCGGCCAGCGCGACTTTGATGGTCATGTCTCAGTTCTCCAGGATCAGGTGGCCCACGGCCGTGTTGGATGCGGGCACATGGTAGAAGCGGTGCACGACCTTCGGCGTCGGGCCGCCGGCCAGGTCCGCCATCGCGCCGCGCGCGATCAGCCACATCACCAGTTCGATGCCTTCGCTGCCGGCCTCACGCACGTAGTCGATGTGCGGCACTGCCGCCTGCCCTTCCGGGTCGGCGATCATGCGGTCAAGGAACACGTTGTCGAATTCGCGGTTGATCAGGCCCGCGCGCGGGCCCTGCAGCTGGTGGCTCATGCCGCCCGTGCCCCAGATGTGCACGTTCAGGGGCTGGTCGTAGCTTTCAATGGCCTTGCGGATCGCCTTGCCCAGGTTCAGGCAGCGGCGGCCAGACGGCACCGGATACTGAACCACGTTCACCGCGAACGGGATCACCGGGCAGGGCCAGGCCTGCGGCTGGCCGCACATCAGCGACAGCGGCACCGTGAGGCCGTGGTCCACGTCCATCTTGTTGACGATGGTCAGGTCGAAATCCTGCTGGATGACCGACTGCGCGATGTGCGCCGCTAGCTCCGGATGACCGATCACCTTGGGTACCGGACGCGGGCCCCAACCTTCGTCGGCCGGCTGGAACTCCGCGGCTGTGCCGATCGCGAAAGTGGGGATCATCTCCAGGCTGAACGCGGTGGCGTGGTCGTTGTAGACGAGGAAGATGACATCCGGCTTGTTGTCCTTCATCCACTGCTTCGAGAAGTCGTACCCGGCGAAGACCTTCTGCCAGTACGGCTCGCCGGACTTGCCCGAGTCGAGCGCCGCGCCGATGGCGGGGACGTGCGAGGTGTAAACGCTGGCCGTGATGCGCGCCATTACTTCTTCTCCCCGGGCTTCTCGCCGACGTAGCGGTTGCCCTCGACCGACCGGCCGCCGGCGATCATCATGTTGCGGTATTCCTCCTCGGACAGCCCGGTCATGCTGCCCGCCATCTGCTGGAAGCTCTTGCCGTCGGTGGCGCCGATCTTGGCCAGGAAGTAGATGTTGCCGCCCAATTGGATGCAGCGGTTCAGGTCGCGCGCCAGCACGGCCTGCTTCTGTTCCTCGGTCATCGGCCATTCGTCCAGGTAGGCCCGCTCGTTCGCCTTGAAGCGCTCGCGATTTTCCGCCTTCATCAGCGACATGCAGAACTGGTTGAGGTGGTAGCCCTTACGCGACTGCTCCGCGTCGAAGATCGTCGTGCCAGGCACGTCCAGATAAGGTTTATCGAGAGGCATTTACTTTCCTTCGGGCCAATACAGCCGGGTCGGGTTGTCGACCAGCAGCTTGCGTTGAAGTTCGGGCGTCACCGCGATGTGCGGGATGAAATCCACGAGCAGGCCATCGTCGGGCATGTGGTTCTTCAGGTTCGGGTGTGGCCAATCGGTGCCCCAGAGTACCCGGTCGGGGAAGGTCTCGACGATGCACCGCGCGAAAGGCACGACATCACGATAGGCATTCTGCTCGCCATCCAGTGCGGGCGGCCCGGACACGCTCAACCGCTCCGGGCAGCTCACCTTGCTCCACACGTTGGGATGGTCCCGCATGAACTTCACGAACAGCTCGAACTCAGGGCCGTCGACCGGTTTGCTGACATCGGGCCGGCCCATGTGGTCCACCACCACCGTCGTCGGCAGTGCGGTGAAGAAGTCCCACAGCTCGGGCAGGTCCACCGCCTCGAAGTAAATCACGACGTGCCAGCCGAGCGGCGCGATGCGCGCGGCGATCTCCATCAGCTCGTCCTTGGGCGTGAAGTCCACCAGCCGCTTCACGAAGTTGAAGCGCACGCCCCGCACTCCTGCCTCGTGCATCTCGCGCAGTTCCTGGTCGGTGACGCTGCGGCGCACGGTGACGACGCCCTTGGCCTTGCCGTTCGAGTGGCGCAGGGCATCCAGCAGCGCGCTGTTGTCGGCGCCGTGGCAGGTGGCCTGCACGATCACGTTCTTGTCGAAGCCCAGGTGGTCGCGCAGGGCAAAGAGCTGCTCGCGGCTCGCGTCGCAAGGTGTGTACTTGCGCTCGGGCGCGAAGGGGAACCTATCGCCGGGCCCGAACACGTGGCAGTGCGCATCGACGGCGCCAGCGGGCAGTTTGAATCGTGGCTTGCTCGGGCCGGCGTACCAGTCGAGCCAGCCGGGGGTCTTGGTGAATTGCATGGTGTTCCATTGACTGTCATTGCGGGCTTGACCCGCAATCCATGGGGGCGCGCCACCATGGATGCCGGATCAAGTCCGGCATGACAATTCTTCCTTAATCGATGTATCTCAGGCCGGCCTTCTCCAGCGGCTCGCGCATCTTGTACATGTCCAGCCCCAGCACACCCGACGCCAGCTTGGCGCGCTTCTCGCCTTCGTTTGCTTCACGCGCGCGGGCAGCGTCCAGCGTCTCTTGCGCCAGAGCTTTGGGCACCACGACCACACCGTCGTCGTCGGCGACGACCACGTCGCCGGGGTTGACGATCATCCCGGCGCACACGACCGGAATGTTCACCGAGCCGATGGTCGCCTTGATCGTGCCCTTGGAGCTGATCGCCTTGCTCCACACCGGAAAGCCCATCTCGGTCAGCGTCTTCACGTCGCGCACGCCGGCATCGATCACCAGCGCGCGCGCGCCGCGCGCCTGGAACGAGGTCGCCAACAGGTCGCCGAAATAGCCGTCGGTGCATTCTGCGGTGATCGCGGCAACGACGATGTCGCCCGGCTGGATCTGCTCGGCCACCACGTGCATCATCCAGTTGTCACCGGGATGCAACAGCACCGTGACCGCCGTGCCGGATACTTGCGCCCCGGCGTAGATCGGGCGCATGTAGGGCTTCATCAATCCGACGCGTCCCATGGCTTCGTGGACGGTGGCCGAGCCGAGCGCGGCCAGGCCGTCGGCGGCCGCGCGGTCGGCGCGCGTGATGTTTCGGTAGACAACGCCGAGTTCATGCATGGTCAGAGTCCTTTCGCTTTGAGTTGCGCGTCCAGCCGCGGGAACACGCGACGCGAGTTGGCTTCGTAGATCTGGTGCCGGTCTTCGTTGCTGAGCAGCTTCGACGCCTCGATGTAGCGCTTGGTGTCGTCGTAGTAGTTGCCCGTTTCCGGGTCGATGCCGCGCACGGCGCCGATCATCTCCGAGGCAAACAGCACGTTCTTCACCGGGATCACGGTATTCAGCAGGTCGATGCCCGGCTGGTGGTACACGCAGGTGTCGAAGAAGATGTTGTTCAGCAGGTGTTCCGTGAGCAGCGGCTTCTTCAGCTCCTGCGCCAGGCCGCGGAAGCGCCCCCAGTGGTAAGGCACCGCGCCGCCTCCATGCGGGATCAGGAAGCGCAGCGTCGGGAAGTCCTTGAACAGGTCCGACGTGAGGCACTGCATGAAGGCCGTGGTGTCCGCGTTCAGGTAATGCGCACCCGTGGTGTGGAAGCACGGGTTGCAGCTGGTGCTGACGTGGATCATCGCGGGGATGTCGTACTCCACCATCTTTTCGTAGATGGGGTACCAATGCCTGTCGGACAGCGGCGGCGAGTTCCAGTGCCCGCCCGAGGGATCGGGGTTCAGGTTGATGCCGACGTTGCCGTATTCCTTGACGCACTTCTCCAGCTCGGGGATGCAGCTCTTCGGGTCGACACCGGGCGATTGCGGCAGCATCGCGACCGGCACGAAGTTGTCCGGGAAGAGCTTGCTGACGCGATAGCACAGCTCGTTGCAGATCGCCGCCCAGGTGGACGACACGTTGAAGTCGCCGATGTGGTGCGCCATGAAGCTCGCGCGCGGCGAGAACAGCGTGATGTCGCTGCCGCGCTGCTTCATCAGCTTGAGCTGGTTGGTCTCGATCGATTCGCGCAGCTCGTCGTCGCTGATTTTCAAGTCAGCGGCCTTCGGCATGGCCGCCGTGTCCTTGATGCCGGCGATCTGCTTGTTGCGCCAGTCCTCCAGCGCCTTGGGCGCTGTGGTGTAGTGGCCATGGCAGTCGATGATCAGGCTCATTGGCGTCCTTCCTTGTGGGTGCCTTGCGGCGTTGGGTTCAGGCCGGCTCCGTGCCGTGGCGGCGCTTGGCTTGCGCCGCCTCCGGGGATGCCATGAATTCGAGCATGCCGCGCACAGCCTCGCCTTGCTGGGAGACGGTGCACACGCCCGCGGAAAATGTGGTGACGATCTGAATCGCCTCGGGAAGCGGGCCGACGACGTCGATGCCCTCCAGGTGCATCAGCTCACTGAGCTGCTGGAAGCCGAGCGCGACTTCCCCCCGGGCCACCAGCGCCCCGACGGGCACGCCGGGTGGCGCCTGCACGATGCGATCTTTCAGTTCGGCGGCGATACCCCAGCGGTCGAAGAGGCGAAGCAGCGCCACGCCGCTGGGCCCCGTCGAGTAGCCGACGCTGGGCGCCGCGAGCACCGCGCGGCGCACGGCTTCCTCGGTGACGATGTCGGGATGGGGGGCACCGGCCCGCACGGCGACGGCCACGGGCGAAAGCACCAGGTCGACCTTGCTGCCCGCGACGACGTGGCCGGCGGCGGCCAGCTTGTCGATCGCATCGGATGCGAGAAACACAACGTCGAAGTGTTCGCCCGACTGCACGCGCTTCGCGGCATCCACCCCGCCAACCGATTCGATCAGGACGTTTTCACCCGAGCGGCGCTCATAGGCCTCAGCCAGTTCGGCCAGCACTTGGCGGGTGGCCATGGACGAAATTCCCTTGATCGGCATTCGGCGATTGTGGACGCGGGCCCGCGCTACGGGAAGGCCACCAGGTCACTAGCAGCTATAGCGTTCCGGCATAATGTGACATCAGGTATTACGGATATGGACCTCAAGCAGCTTGAGTATTTTGTACGTGTCGCGGAGCTCGGCAGTTTCACGCGGGCGGCCGTTGCATTGAACGTGGCACAGCCCGCGCTCAGCCGGCAGGTGCGGCAGCTCGAAGTGGAGTTGCGCCAGAACCTGCTCATCCGCAACGGCCGTGGGGCGGCTCCTACCGAGGCGGGCAAGCTTTTGCTCGAACATGGCCGTGGCATCTTGCATCAGGTTGAACGTGCACGCGAGGAACTCGGCCGCGTGCGCGGAGCCCTCGCCGGCCGCGTCGCCATCGGCCTGCCGCCCAGTGTGGCGAAGGCGATGGCCGTTCCGCTCATCCGCGAATTCCGCAAGCGCATGCCCGATGCGACGCTGTCGATCAGCGAGGGCCTGTCGGTGGGCATGCACGAGGCGCTGGCCACCGGCCGGCTGGACATCGCCCTGCTCTACAACGCCTCGCCCTCGCCGGACATCGAGCTGGCGCCACTGCTCGAGGAGCCGCTCTTCCTGGTGCAGCACCACACCGGCAAGGCGCCGCCTGCCGCGCGGCCCCGGCCCGTGCCGCTGCGGGAAGTCGCCAACCTGCCGCTGGTGATACCCAGCCGCCCCAACGCGATCCGCATGCTGGTGGAAACCGAGATGGCCAACCTGGGCTGCAGGCCGCATGTGGCGCTGGAGATCGACGGCGTCGCCGCCATCCTGGACCTCGTGGAGGATGGCGCGGGCAACGCCGTCCTGTCGCGCAATGCAGTCGCCACGTCGGCGCGACCTCATGCATTTTCCCTTCGGCCCATCAGTTCGCCCGCGCTGCGCAGCAAGCTGCTCACGGCGATGAGTTCACAGCGGCCCGCCACGCTGACCCAGAAGGCCGCGCTGCAGTTGATCCAGGAGATGGCGCACAAACTGCTGGCGCCGGCCTGAACCTAGGTGCGCTTGCGCGCCTCGATCAACCGGTCCGCGTAGTCTTCCCAACGCGCGTCCCTGGGCAGGCCGTCGAAGATGCCGGCCTTCGCACAATCGGCCACCCACTGCTGCTTGTCCGCGATGGCGGATGCCATGAAGGGCTCGAAACCCGCCTCGCGCACCGTGTTCGCGGCCTCGCGCATCTCCTCGGCGCGGCGCTTGCCGTGCTGGACCACTCGGCTGAAGAAATACGCGCCCTGGCGGCTCCAATCGATACTGGGGAAGGTCTCCTGCAAGGTCGGCAGCACATGCTCCTCGACGCCGTACTGCCGCGCCGTGGCATAGCTCTCGATCACCAGCGCCTCCAGGCCCTTGATCATCACGCTGCGCGACATCTTGATCGCCGATGCGACGCCCAGCCGCTCGGACACGACCGTGGCGTTCATCCCCCACCCCTGCAGTATCCGCGCGAGTTCGCCTGCCATGGCGCCGCCCAGCAGCATCGGCACCTTGATGCCGTACGGCGGGACGGACGTCATCACGCCGGCTTCGACATAGTGGCCACCGGCTGCATCGATGGCGGACGCCGCGCGCTGCTTGGTGCCCGGCGATGCCGAGTTCAGGTCGAGGAAGATCGCGCCCGGGCGGATGTATTGCGCGGCTTCCTGCGCGACGGCGAACGTATTGGACGCCGTGACGGCGGAGATGATGAGGTCGCACTGCGCGCACAGGGCCCGCATCGAAGGTTGCGAGGCAATGTCGGCTGCCGCGGCATAGGCTATCTCCGAATCGCCGATGGCCTCGTCCACGAACTTGATGTCCCACGCACTGGCCGACTTCACGCCGCCCTGCCCCTTGAGGCCTGCGCTGAAAATCTTGCCCACTTCGCCATAGCCGACGAAACCGATGTTGCTGATGTTCATGTCTGTCGTCACCTCATTGAGCCCCTGTCTCCGAGGCCGGGAAACCTCGAGTATCGGCTTACCGCGCGACGCCGAGCAACCTGTCTAGCAGTTGCGGCGCGGCCCTGAGCTCTTCAGCAGTGCCCGAGTGCACCACCGTGCCGTGGTCCAGCACGACGGCGCGGTGCGAGATCGCCAGGATGGCCTGAGGGTGCTGCTCGACGATGATTGCCGACAAGCCTTCGTCGCGCGTGATGCGCGCGATGGCCCGCAGCAGCTCTTCGACGATGATGGGCGCGAGCCCTTCCAGGGGTTCGTCCAGCAACAACAGGCGTGGGTTGAGCACCAGGGCGCGACCCACCGCCAGCATCTGCTGCTCGCCGCCCGACAGCTGCGTGCCCAGGTTGCCTTTGCGCTCGGCTAGCCGGGGAAATAGTTCGTACACGCGCTGCGGCGTCCATGGGCGATGAGAACTGCCCGCACGCGCGGGCCGTGCGACGGCCGTGAGGTTCTCTTGCACCGTCAGCGATTTGAAGATGTTGCGCTCCTGCGGCACCCAGCCGATGCCGGCCGCGGCGCGCTCGTGGGAGGCCAGCTTATGAAGCGCGACACTGCCCAGCATGATGCTGCCGGCATGCTGCCGTGTCGCGCCGGCCAGTGTGTTCATTAGCGTCGTCTTGCCGGTGCCGTTGCGGCCCAGCAGGGCCAGGGTCTCGCCCTGGGCGAGGGCGAGCGAGACGCCGTTGAGGATCACGGCCTCGCCGTAACCCGCGCTCAAGTTTTCCACCTGCAGGAAGTCAGACATGCCGGGCCTCCTGGTTCGCCGCCCCGCGGCCCATGGGGATCGCATCGTTGATCTCGTCGCCATGCCCCAGGTACACCGCCTTGACGCGCTGGTCGCTGGAGATTTCTTCCGGTGTTCCCTCCGTCAGCACCGCGCCGTTGACGAGCACCGTCATGCGGGTCGCGAAGCTGAACACGAGGTCCATGTCATGCTCGATCAACAGCACGGAAACGTCCGACGGCAGCGCGGCCACGGTATGCAGCAGCTCTTCGCGCTCGCCGGCGGGCACGCCGGCCACCGGCTCGTCGAGCAGCAGCACGCGCGGCTCGCAGGCCAGCGCGATCGCGATCTCCAGCAGACGGCGCTTGCCGTAGGCGAGCACGCGGGTCGGCTGGTCCATGACGCTCGTCAGGTGGAACTGCTCGAGCAATTGCTCGCAGCGTGCCGCCACGTCCTTGTTCGCGCCCAGGGGCTGCCACCATTTCGCGCCCAGGCCGCGATGCTGCGAGACCGTAAGCGCGAGTGTCTCCAGCGGGGTCATCGAGTCGAAGAGCTGGTTGATCTGGAAGGTGCGAACCAGGCCCCGGCGCACGCGCTGGTGCGGCGCCAGCCGGCTGATCTCCTGGCCTTCCAGGAAGATGCGACCCTCGGTCGGCTCGAGTACGCCCGTCAGCAGGTTGATCAAGGTCGTTTTACCCGCGCCATTGGGGCCGATCAACGCGTGGCGTGCACCCTTCTTCAGGTTCAGCGTCACGTTATCGGTGGCCGTGATGCCGCCGAAGCGCTTGACCAGCCCTTGCGCGGCCAGCACCGTGTCGTGGTGGGAGGATGGCGCCTTCATCGTGCGCCACCTTTACCGAACCAGTTCCACGGGCGGACCAGCCGGTCGCGGCCGACCATCACCAGCACCACCAGGAACAGGCCGAGCCAGAAGGTCCAGTACTGCGGCGTGATGGCCGAGATGGTGTCCTGCATCAACTTGAAGACGATCGCGCCCACGATGCCGCCATACAGCCAGCCTATGCCGCCGACCACCAGGATCAGCATGACGTCGGCCGAGCGATGGAACTCGAAGAGGTCGAGCGAGGCGAAGCCTGTCGTTTGGGCCAGCAACGCACCCGCCGCGCCGGCCATGCCTGCCGCCACCGTATAGACGCCCGTCAGGCGCGCATTGACCGGAATTCCGATCGCCATGGCACGCAGGCGGTTGTCGCGGATCGCCTTAAGCGTAGCGCCCATCGGTGACTGCACGAAGCGCCGCGCCAGCACCGTGAGGATCAGCACCACGACCAACGAGTAATAGGCGGCCGTGCGGCCGTCCAGGCCGAACGTGAAGGTTCCGAGCAGCGGCCCCATCACCACGCCCTGCAGGCCATCGGCCCCGCCGGTCAGCCAGTCGAGCTTGTTGGCCAGTTCCAGCAGGATGAGGCCCACGCCCAGCGTGACCATCAGGCGGGTCAGGTCGCTGCCGCGCAGGATGGTGGCCGAGCACAGTGCGCCGAGCAGCGTGGAAGCGGCGATGCCGAAGGCCAGGCCCACCAGCGGGTCCGGCATGACATGCTTGGCGAACAGCGCCGCAGAGTACGCGCCCATGCCGAAAAACGCCGCGTGGCCCAGCGAAACGATGCCGGTGTATCCCAGCACGAGATCGAGCGAAATCGCGAACAGCGCGACGATGGCGATCTCGTTGACGATGAGCGCGTGGCTGGAAAGGACGAGCGGCGCGGCGAATGCGATCAGCCACAACGCCGGCTCCCAGGCGCGCCAGCGGCGGTGGTGTAGCAGCACCGATTGCGCGCTCATGTTTTCGCTCCCGTGCGCACGAACAGACCTTGCGGTCGCCAGATCAGGATCACGATCATCAGGCTGTACACGATGAACGCGCCGAGCTTGGGGATGTAGTACTTGCCGGCCACGTCCGCAATGCCCAGCAGGAGCGCCGCCAGCAGCGGACCGGTGATCGACGAGGTGCCGCCGACGGCCACCACGATCAGGAAATAGATCATGAACTTGAGCGGAAACGTCGGGTCCAGCCCCAGCACCTCGGCGCCGAGCGCACCGCCCAGCCCCGCCAGGCCCGAGCCGAACGCGAAGGTGGAGAGAAACACGATGTTGACGTTGATGCCCAGCCCCGCCGCTACGCGCTGGTCATCGACCGAGGCCCGCAGTCGGCTGCCGAATCGCGTGCGGGCCAGCACGTACTGTAGGCCGATGGTCAACGCGGCGCACACCGCGATGATGAAGAGGCGATAGTGGCCCATGCCGAGCATCCACGCGCCCGAGCCGAGCTCGGTGCGGCCGCGCAGCCACTCGGGCAGCTGGATGATCTGCTGCGTGGAGCCCATGAAGTAATCCGTCGCTGCCACGGCCATGAAGGTCAGGCCGATCGAGAACAGCACCTGGTCCAGGTGCGGCTTGTGATAGAGCGGGCGGTACAGGCTGCGCTCGAGCACCGCGCCCAGCAGCGCCGATCCGGCGAAGGCAATGGGCAGGCACACGAGGAAGGGCACACCCAGGCGCTGCATCAGCAGCACCGTGATGTAGCCACCGGCCATCGCGAAAGCACCGTGGGCCAGGTTGATGAAGTTCATCAGGCCCATGGTCACGGCCAGCCCGACGGCCAGGATGAACAGCAGCATGCCGTAGGCGATGCCGTCGAAGAGGATGGTGAGCATGATGAACAGTTGTCATGCCGGGCTTGACCCGGCATCCATCGCGGCACGGCGCCACCATGGGTTGCGGATCGAGTCCGCAATGACAGTCGGGTTGTTATTTGACTTTGCCAGGGTCCTTGACGTCGCGGATCGCATCGAACTCCACGTTGTAAAGCTGGCCGTCCTTCTTTTCGACCTTGCGAATGTAGATGTTGTGCACCACGTCGCGCGTCTGCGCGTCGATGAACATCGGGCCGCGCGGGCTCTCGAAGATCTGGCCCTTCATCGCGTCCAGCAAGGCCTCGCCCCCGCCCTTGCCCTGGGTTTTCTTGAGCGCCTCGTAAATCACGCGCATGCCGTCGTAGCCGCCGACGGCCATGAAGTTGGGGCGCAGGTTGCCGTTGGCCTTGGTGAAGGCTTCCACGAATTTCTTGTTCACGGCCGAAGGATGCGCCGCCGAATAGTGGTGGGAAGTCACGACGCCCACCGCCACATCGCCCATGCTGTTGAGGATGTCGTCGTCCGTCACGTCGCCGGTGCCGATGAGGCGGATGCCCGCCTTGTCCAGGCCGCGCTCGGAAAACTGCTTCATCAGCGCCGCGCCCGCGCCGGAGGGCACGAAGGCGAACAGCGCGTCCGGCTTCGCATCGCGCACCTTCTGCAGGAAGGGCGCGAAGTCCGGGTTGCGCAATGGCACCCGCAGGCTTTCCACCACCTGCCCGCCGTTGAACTGCAGGCGCTCCTTGAAGTACTTTTCCGCGTCGATGCCCGGGCCGTAGTCCGACACCAGGGTGACGACTTTCTTGATGCCATTCTTCGGCGCCCAGTCGGCGATGCCCACGGCCGCCTGCGGCAGCGTGAAGCTGGTGCGCACGATGAAGGGCGAAGCCTGGGTGATGCTGGATGTCGCGGCCGCCATCACGACCAGGGGCGTCTTCGACTGGGTGGCGATCGGCGCGGTCGCCAGCGCCAGCGGCGTGAGGCCGAAGCCCGCCAGCACGTTCACCTTGTCGTTCACGACCAGTTCCTGCGCGATGCGCTTGGTCACGTCGGGCGTGCCGGTATCGTCCTTGACGATCAGTTCTACCTTCTTGCCCGCGACGCTCGCGCCGTTTTGTGCCATGTAGAGCTTCGCCGCCGCTTCGATCTGCTTACCGGTGGAGGCGAAGGGGCCGGTCATCGGCAGGATGAGGCCGATCTTGAAAACGTTGTCCTGCGCGAGGGCCAGGGCGCTCGCGCCGAGCAGGGCCGCGGCGACCGCGGCACGAATGATCGATCTCTTTTGCATGAAGACTCCTTGGAAGATGACGGGCGCGCGCAGGTGAATTCTCCGCTTGCGGACGTACAGGGTGATTCTCTGCCCCGCGTGGCGCGCCGCAAAGCCCGCGGCCGCTCTATCAGTTATCAATATTCGGCATAGCCCACCGCGAGCTATTTCAATAGTCTTAGCCGAAGCCGAGCTGCCTCTTCTCTTGTTAGCGCTTGCGGATCAGCCGCACCGCGGGCATCCGCTCCAGGTTGTGCTCCTGCATGGCCTCGCGCAGGTTGCGCCGGGCAATGCGCGCGTGTTCCCGCATGATGGCTTCGGCGCGCGCGCCCTCTCGCCGCTCGATGGCATCGAGCACCTGTCGGTGCTGGTCCTGCGCGACGACCAGCATGTCGCGCGCCTGGGGTGAGTCGGCCTGCAGCACCACGAACGCCGACGGCGAGGCGAACGGCAGGTTCATCACGCGTTCGATCTCGCGCCGCGTCACGGCACTGCCGCACATCTCAGCCAGCAGATTGTGAAACGCCTGGTTCAACGTGACGTAACGCATGAATGCGTCGTCGTCGAGCGCGGGGCGGGCCAGCACCTGGTCGATCTGCGCCAGGCACGCACGCGCCTCGGCCAGCACGACCGCGGGCGCGCCGCGCTCGGCCGCTAGCCGGGCCGCCAGCCCTTCGATCGTGCCGCGCAATTCGATCGCATCCGTCACGTCGCCTTCCGAAAACGTACGCACCGCGAAGCCACCGCCGGGCAGCGCCTCGAGCAGCCCCTCTTGCTCCAGCCGCACCAGGGCCGCGCGGATGGGGGTGCGCGAGACGCCCAGCTTCTCGACGATGGCCAGTTCCGCGATGCGCGAACCACTGGCCAGTTCGCCCGCCAGGATCATTTCGCGCAGCCGCAACTGCGCTTTCACGGCTTGGGATGCGCCTGTGTCGGAGGGTTCGGTGGCGCTGAAAGGCGCTGCGGGGATGGCTGAGTTGTTTTTCATATGTATACAGCGTACGTCGCAAAATGAATTCCAAATGGGTATTTTCTGACGGAAAAACGCTATGCCGTGACGATATAACTGATTTGTAGCGCAGTCAATGTATACAGATGACCGCCGTTTTCGCATAATCCAAACCCCGACCCACAACCGCTACTCGCCCATGTTCCCCAAAAACGCCTGGTACGTTGCCTGCACCCCCAACGAGATCGACGACAAGCCCTTGGGCCGCACCATCTGCGGCGAGAAGATCGCTTTTTATCGCGGCGGCGAAGGCCAGGTGGCCGCGCTGGAAGACTTCTGCCCGCACCGCGGCGCGCAACTTTCGCTAGGCCAGGTATGCGAAGGCAAGCTGGTGTGCGGCTACCACGGCCTGGTGATGGGCTGCGATGGCAAGACCGTCTCCATGCCCGGCCAGCGTGTCGGCGGGTTCCCGAAAATTCGTGCCTACCCCGTCGTCGAGCGCTACGGCTTCATCTGGGTCTGGCCCGGCGACGAGCACCTGGCCGACCCGGCCAGGATCCACCACCTCGAATGGGCCGACAACCCTGATTGGGCCTACGGCGGCGGGCTGTACCACATTGCCTGCGACTACCGCCTCATGGTCGACAACCTGATGGACCTGACGCACGAGACCTACGTGCACACCACCAGCATCGGGCAAAAGGAAATCGACGAGACGCCGGTGACCACGAAGACGGACGGCGACCACGTGATCACCAGTCGCTTCATGAACAACGTGATGCCGCCGCCCTTCTGGCGTGCGAACCTGCGCGGCAACAACTTGGCGGACGACGTGCCGGTGGACCGCTGGCAGGTCTGCCACTTCCTGCCGCCCAGCCACATCATGATCGAGGTGGGCGTGGCGCACGCGGGCAAGGGCGGCTACAACGCCGACCCGAAAGACAAGGTATCGAGCATCGTGGTGGACTTCCTCACGCCCGAGACCGAAACCTCGATGTGGTACTTCTGGGGCATGGCGCGCAACTTCAACCCAAAGGACAAGGCGCTCACCGCGCAAATCCGCGAGGGCCAGGGCAAGGTGTTCGCGGAAGACACCGCGGTGCTGGAGGCGCAGCAGAAAAATCTCTTGACGTACCCGGACCGCAAGTTGCTCATGCTCAACATCGACGCGGGCGGCGTGCAATCGCGGCGCATCATCGACCGCATGGTCGCTGCGGAACAGCCTACGACACTGGTGGCCTGAAGCGATGGAACACCTCGCAGTCAAGGTGGTGCGCAAGGCCCAGGAAGCCGAGGGCATCGCCAGCTTCGAGCTGGCCCGTGCCGACGGCGCGCCCCTGC
Source organism: Ramlibacter sp. (assembly GCA_029237735.1). GTDB lineage: Bacteria > Pseudomonadota > Gammaproteobacteria > Burkholderiales > Burkholderiaceae_C > Ramlibacter. The sequence continues at coordinate 20,065 of JAQZBU010000009.1, forward strand.
CTCCTTTTAGCGCCGGCTCGCACATCGACGTGCAGGTGCCCGGCGGCCTGACGCGCCAGTATTCACTGTGCAACGACTCGGGGGAGCAGCATCGCTACCGCATCGCCGTATTGCGCGATCCGGCATCGCGCGGCGGCTCCGTGGCCATGCACGATGCCGTGCACGAAGGCGACGTGATTCACATCAGCGAGCCGCGCAACCACTTTCCGCTGCACCACGCCGCGCGCAGCCTGCTTTTCGCCGGCGGCATCGGTGTCACGCCGCTGCTGTGCATGGCGCAGCGGCTGGCCGCGATCGACGCGAACTTCACATTGCACTACTGCACGCGCTCTCCCGAGCGCACTGCGTTCAAGGAGGAAATCGCCGCGTCGCCCTTTGCGGGCCGCGTGCAGTTCCACTACGACAGCGGCCCACCGTCGCAGAAGCTGAACCTGCAGAAGGTGCTCGCCCAACCTGATCCAGATACCGCGCTATACATCTGCGGCCCCACCGGTTTCATCGGCCACGTCGTGGACACCGCCAAGGCCAACGGCTGGGCCGGCGAACAGATCCACATGGAGTACTTCGGCGCCGCGCCCCAGGATCACTCGGCCGACGCGCCGTTCGAGGTGAAGATCGCGAGCACGGGCCAAACGTGCACCGTGGCCGCAGGCGAAAGCGTGGTCCGAGCCTTGCAGAGGAACGGCATCGAGATTCTCACTTCCTGCGAGCAGGGGGTGTGCGGCACCTGCATCACGCGCTTGCTGGAGGGCGAGCCGGATCACCGAGACCTGTACTTCACGGATGAGGAAAAGGCAAAGAACGACCAGTTCACGCCCTGCTGCTCACGCGCGCGCAGCAAGGTGCTGGTGCTCGACCTTTGACGCGAATTAATATCACCCCAAGCTACAACGAGGAAACATCATGACCCAGCTCCCCGCCCGTTACGACCACGTCGGCAGTTTCCTGCGGCCTAAGTACCTGCTGGAAGCGCGCGAGCAGAAAGCCAAGGGTGAGATCACGCCCGAACAGCTGCGCGCCGTGGAAGACAAGGCGATCACCGAGATCGTGAAGTTCCAGGAGGACGTGGGCCTCAAGAGCATCACGGACGGTGAGTTCCGCCGCACGTACTTCCACATCGACTTCCTCGAACAGATCGGCGGCGTGAAAACCGACATCCCGGTGACGATCAAGAAGCCCGACGGCACTGAAGAACTCGCGCCGCCAGTCATGCGCGTCATCGACAAGGTGCGCCACGCCAAGGACATCCAGCTCGCGGATTTCCAGTACCTCAAGAGCCAGGTGAGCGCTGGCCATACGCCCAAGGTCTGCATCCCCTCGCCCACCATGCTGCACTTCCGCGGCGGGCGTGCCGGCATCAGCAAGGAGGCCTATCCCGAGCTCGAGCCCGATTTCTACGACGACGTTGCGAAGGCCTACGGCGACGAGCTGCGCTCGCTCGCCGCGGCCGGTTGCACCTACGTGCAGATGGACGACACCAACATGGCCTATCTGTGCGACGAGAAGATGCGCGAAGCGGCACGCCAGCGCGGCGACGACCCGAACGAGCTGCCGCATCGCTATGCCAAATTCATCAACAAAGTCGTCGCGCAGAAGCCGCCGGGCATGTTGCTGGCGATGCACCTGTGCCGTGGCAACTTCAAGAGCACGCACGCGGCTGCCGGCAACTACGAGCCCGTGGCCGAGGCGCTGCTCAAGGAGATGAACCTCGACGCCTACTTCATGGAATACGACGACGACCGCTCGGGCGATTTCCGGCCCCTGCGCTACCTGCCCAAGGGCAAGACCGTGGTGCTCGGCCTGGTCACCACGAAGTTCGGCGACATGGAAAGCAAGGACGAGTTGAAGCGCCGCATCGCCGAAGCCGCGCAGTACGCGCCGCTCGAGCAGCTGGCGCTGTCGCCGCAGTGCGGCTTCTCCAGCACCGTGCACGGCAACAACATCGCCGTGGAAGCCCAGCGCAACAAGCTGCGCCTGGTGGTGGAGACGGCGCGCGAGGTTTGGGGCGAGAATTAGCCTCTCGGACTTTCGGCGAGGTGAACATGGTTTCGATCACTCGACGCGTCGCGCTGGGCGCAGCCGGTCTCATTGCCCTCGCGGGCGCCGGCCGGCTTGGCTTGGCCCAAACGGGCAAGATGCAATCGTGGCCTCTCGGCACGCAGCGCCGCACCGGCATCCACGACCTCGCCCCCGCGGCCGACGGCGGAATCTGGTTCACCGCGCAAAGCAGCGGCCACCTTGGCTGGTTCGATCCCAAGGCCGGGCGTACCGAGCTTGTCGCGCTCGGCTCCGGCTCTTCGCCGCACGGAGTGATCCAGGGCCCCGACAAGGCGGCGTGGATCACCGACAGCGGACAGAACGCGATTGTGCGGGTCGGCTGGCCGGACCGCAAGGTGCAGGTCATGCGGCTGCCGCAGGGCACGCCGTATGCCAACCTCAACACCTGCGCCTTCGACGGCGACGGCGACTTGTGGTTCACCGGCCAGGGTGGCTATGTCGGCAAAGTGGCCGTGAAGACCGGCCAGGTGAGCGTCAAGGAAGCGCCGCGCGGGCGCGGACCCTACGGCATTTGCGGCACGCCTGGCGGGGACGTGTGGTGGTGCTCGCTGGCCGGCTCTTTCATCGCCCGCATCGACCGCAAGACGGGCGACTCCATCGTGGTGGAGCCACCCACGCGCAACCAGGGCGCACGCCGCGTCTGGAGCGACAGCAAGGGCCGCATCTGGGTGAGTGAGTGGAACAGCGGCAACGTGTCCGTCCATGATCCGCAGGCCAAGAGCTGGCGCCACTGGAAACTCCCCGGCGCGGACCCGAAGCCCTACGCCGTATATGTGGATGAGCGCGACATCGTCTGGCTGAGCGACTTCGGCGGCAACGCGGCCGTGTCATTCGACCCGCGCACCGAGAAATTCGAGCGCTATCCTTTCCCGCGTGAGAGCGCCAACGCCCGGCAGATCCTGGGCCGGCCGGGCGAGGTATGGTGGCCTGAAAGCGGAACGGAACACATCACCGTCATCCGCACCGCCTGAGCCGCCGGACCGTGACACCTGTTCACGTTTACCGGATTGTGTAGCTCTGCATTTTGTAGTTTGATGGAGCCCTGCGCATTTTGGAAAAATGGGAGGCTCCTCATGAACGGTTTTGCCCGCGGCCAAGTATCCCGCATGGTGTTGTGTGCCGCGGCAGCGGCTCTCGGTTCCGGGGCGGTGTCTGCTCAGCCGTCCGGGAACGGCGCCAGCCACGCGTTCGGCCAATCGCGGCCGATCGCCGACCGCTACATCGTGGTGTTCAAGGACAGCGTAGCGAACCCGGCCGCGGAAGCCGCTGGAATAGCCCGCGCCGCAGGCGGCCAGCTGCACCACACGTACAGCGCGGCCATCAAGGGCTTCGCCGCCACCTTGCCCCCCGCCGCACTGCAGGGCCTTCAAAACAACCCCTCGATCGCGTATATCGAGCAGGACCAGACCGTGTCGCTGTCGGCCGATCAGAGTGGCGCCACCTGGGGCCTGGACCGCATCGACGAGACGAATCGCATCCTCGATACCGTTTACCACTACACCACCACCGGCGCGGGCGTTCACGCCTACATCATCGACACCGGCATCCGCGCCGATCACGAGGAATTCACCGGGCGCCTCGTACAGGCCGGCACCAGCACTGTCGGCGACGCCAACGGCACCAACGACTGCAACGGCCACGGCACCCACGTGGCGGGCACCGTCGGCGGCACCACGTGGGGCGTCGCCAAGCAAGTTTCGTTGGTTCCGGTGCGGGTGCTGAATTGCCGCGGCTCCGGCAGCTGGAGCGGCGTCATCGCCGGCGTGGATTGGGTGGCCAACAACCGCATCCTGCCGGCGGTGGCGAACATGTCTCTGGGGGGAGGGCTGTCCAGCTCCGTGAACGCCGCTGTCGCGGGCGCCGTCGCGAGGGGCGTCACCATGGTGGTGGCTGCCGGCAACAGCAACGCAAACGCCTGCAACTACTCGCCGGCAAGCGAGCCCTCCGCGCTCACCGTGGGCGCTACCACCAACACGGACGCGCGGGCCTCTTATTCCAATTACGGCAGCTGCGTCGACCTCTTCGCGCCGGGCAGCGGCATCACTTCATCCTGGAACACCGGCACCACCGCCATCAACACGATCAGCGGGACATCGATGGCTTCGCCGCACGTGGCTGGTGTGGCCGCACTGGTGGCGCAGGCGAATCCGCTGGCGTCGCCCGCCGCGATCGGTAACTTCATCGTCACCAAAGCCAACTCCGGCATGGTCGGCTCACCCGGCAGCGGCTCACCGAACCTGCTGCTCTACTCGCTCGGCACGGGCACCCCCACCGAGCCCCCCAAGACGGTGATCGCCGTCCAGAACATCCAGCCGAAAGCATCGAAGAGCGGGCGAAACTGGAAGGTCCAGGCCGTGGTCACCATGTACAGCTTCGGCGACGGCACCGCCACCGGCGCTCCGGTATCGAACGTCGTGGTCAGCGGCACGTTCTCACCTGGCGCCTCGACCAGCTGCACAACCGGGTCGGCCGGCACCTGCACGCTGAACAGCGGCAGCATCAGTTGGGACAACACAGTCACTGACCTCAAGATCACCGGCGCCACCGGTTTCAACATGATCTATGACGCCGACAGGAGCGTGTACAAGGAAGTGACCGTCAACAGGCCTTGATCGCGGCGCCGGCAGGGGTCAGCTGCCGCGCTGGCTCTTGTCCTTCGCGTTCTGCGCCTCGATACGCTCGCGCGCCGACTGCCAGTCGGCATCGCTCCATTGCCGCAGCTCGTAGAAATTGCCGCCGTTGGCCAACGCGTTGCCGCCATCCATCATGATGCTCTGGCCGGTCAGCCAGTCGCATTGTTGCGGCGCCATCAGGAACGTCGCCAGGTTCTGCAGCTCGCTCATCCGTCCCTCGCGCCCCATGGGGTTGTTGGCCTTGCTGCGGGCGCCGGGCTCCTCGCCGGGGTTCAGGCGCTTGCTCATGCCCTCCGTGGGAATCTCGCCCGGGCCTACAGCGTTCAGCCGCACGCCGAAACGTGCCCATTCCACCGCGAGCGACTTGGTCATCACATCGATGCCCGCCTTGCTCATCGCCGAAGGCACGACATAAGGGCTGCCGTTGTCGACCCAGGTGGTGATGATGCTCATCACGTTACGCCAGGGCTGCCCTGACTTCCATGCGCCCGACTTGGCCTCGGCCACCCACCGCTTGCCCACAGCCTGCGTGACATAGAACGTGCCGTGGAAAACGATGTTGGCGATGGCGTCGAAAGCGCGCGGCGAAAGGCTTTCGGTCGGTGCTATGAAGTTGCCCGCCGCATTGTTGACGAGCCCCGTCAGCCCGCCGGACGCCCACAACGACTCGACCATCTCATCGACGCCCTGGGCGACGCGGATGTCCACGCCGAAAGTGTCGATGCGCCGATCGGGAAACTGCCCGCGCCACACCTGGGCCGTCTCGTCGCACACCGCCTTGCGCCTGCCGCAGATGGCGATGTCGGCGCCCAGCGAAAGAAAGCGGGTGGCCATCGCCTGGCCCAGGCCCGTGCCTCCTCCCGTAACGAGAATGCGCTGGCCCTGCATGAGGTTGGGCTGGAACATGTGGCGGTCTCCTGGAAGTGGATGTACCGCCACAGTCTAGGCCGACTCGCGGTTCGCGGCCAGCCGGTGATCGAAGGATTACTGCGGCTCGATGCCCGCCTTCTTGACCAGCGCCGCGTATTTCGCAAGCTCGCTACGGAAGGCTGCCTGCGCCTGCTCCGGCGTGCTGATGTTGATGGTGTTGCCCTGCTTGGCCATCACTTCCTTCACGCCAGGATCAGCAAAGGCCGCCACCACGGCGTCATGCGCCTTCTTCACGCTGCCCGCGCTCATGCCCTTGGGCCCGATCACCGCGAACCAGGCATCGACCACGAAGTTGGACAGGCCTTGCTCGACGAAAGTGGGGATATCTGGCGCCGCGGGTGTGCGCTGCGCCGCCAGCATGCCAATCGGCTTGAGCGCGCCGCTCTTGATGTGGGCCTGCACGCTGGGCAGCGCGGCGGTGCCGAACTCGACCTGGCCGCCGATCAGGTCAGTGACCATGGGGCCGACGCCCTTGTAGGGGATGTGCTTGGCCGTCGCGCCGGCTTGCTCCAGGAACAGCTCGGTGGCCAGGTGCAGGATGGTGCCGTTGCCGCCGGAGGCGAAGTTGAGCTGGCCCGGTTTGCTCTTGAGCAGGGCGATGAAATCCTTGCTATTGGTGGCGGGCACCTTGGCCGGATTGACCACGAGCACCATCGGCGTCGCCCCGACGATGGCGATCGGCGTGAAGTCGCCGGGCATGTCGAACGGCAACGACTTGAGCACGCTCGGGAAGATCACCACGTTGTTCGAGACGACCGACAGCGTGTTGCCATCCGGCGCCGAACGCGCCAGCGCCTGCAGGCCGACGACGCCGCCCGCGCCGGGCTGGTTGTCCACCACGACCGTGGCATTGAGCGCCTTGCCGAGCGCCGTCTGGGCCGCGCGCGTGATGGCGTCCACACCCGAGCCCGTGGCGTTGGGCAGGATGAACTTGACGGTGCCGGACTGCGCTCCTGCCACGAGGGGCCACGCGGCCATGGCGGTGCCCGCAGCGGCCGCGGCGAGGAGGCTACGGCGCGAGAGCGAATGTTGGTAATTCATGGTTCTGTCTCCTTCAGTTGAAATTAATGTGTCGCGTTTCAGGCTACCACTGACCGAGCCAGCAGGTCATCGATTTCCTGCCGCGCGAAGCCCGCACTTTCCAGAAGCTCCCGGCTGTGCTCGCCCAGCCGTGGCGGATGCAGCCGCACGCCCAGGCGTTGGCCCTCCATGGTGATGGGGAACAGCGTGGTCTTGACGCTCTGGCCGGCCTTGGGCCCGTCGGGCAGCGTCACATCGGCAAGGCCACCCGTGGCAAGTAGGTGCTCGTCGTCCAGCAGGTCTTCGGGCCTGCGGATCGGCGCGAAAGGCAGGCCCGCCTTCTCCATCACCGCCGAGAGCTCTGCCGCGCTGCGATGAGCGATGCGCTCCGCAATCGCCTTGAGCAGCCGCGGCCGCTGCACCACGCGCTGGTTGTTGGTCGCCAGTTCCGGCTCGGCCTTGAGGTCCGCGAAACCCAGCGCGTCGCAGAACGTCAGCCACTGCGCGTCGCTCACCGCCGCCAGGAATATCTGCTCGCCGTCCTTGACCGTGAACACGTCGTACACGGCCCAGGGGTTGTCGCGCGCGGGCATGGGCGCCGGGTGCTTGCCCGTCATCGCGAACTGCAGCATGTGCTGGCCCATGAGGAAGACGTTGTTCTCGTAGAGCGCGCTCTGCACTTCCATGCCTCGGCCCGTGATGCCGCGCTGGATCAGCGCGCCGAGCACGGCGATGGCGCCGAAGAGGCCACCCATGATGTCGTTGACGCTGGTGCCCGCGCGCAGCGGGTCGCCGGGCCGGCCCGTCATGTAGGCGAGGCCGCCCATCATCTGCACCACTTCGTCCAGGGCGGTGCGGTGATCGTAGGGACCGGGCAGGAAGCCCTTGTGGCTGGCGTAGATCAACCGCGGATTGTCCTTGCACAGGCTGTCGTAGTCGAGGCCGTACTTCGCCATCGTGCCAGGCTTGAAATTCTCGGCGACGACGTCGGCCGTCGCGCAAAGGCGCCGTGCCGTGGCGGCGCCCTCCTGCGTGTGCAGGTCGATGCCGATACTCTTCTTGTTGCGATTGAACATTGGGAAGAAACCCGAGCCGGCGCCCAGCAGGCGTCGCGTACGGTCGCCGTCGATCGGCTCGATCTTGATGACTTCCGCACCCATGTCGGCCAGCACCATGCCGCAGGTCGGGCCCATGACCATGTGCGTGAATTCGATGACGCGCAAGCCGGCCAGCGGCTGCGGCAGTGAAGTGGCTTCGTTCATGCGGCAACCCTCTCCTTCATCGTCCGGGGCAGGCCCGCGCGCCAGAGCGTGCCGTGGAGCGTTTCGCCCTGCAGCCACACCGCGAGCTTCGCGCGCAGCGCGAGCAGGCGGTCGAAGTCCAGCCCCGTCTCGACGCCCATGCTCGCCAGCATGTAAGCAAGGTCTTCCGTCGTCACGTTGCCGCTCGCGCCGGGCGCGTGCGGGCAGCCGCCGATCCCGCCCAGGCACGCGTCGAAGCGGGTGATGCCCGATTCGAGCGCCGCGTACGCGTTGGCCAGGCCGAGCCCGCGCGTATCGTGGAAATGCGCGGCGGTGAGCTTGTCGCCGGCCACAGCGCGCACTTGAGCGAACAGGGATCGCACCATCGCCGGGTCGGCGTAACCCACCGTGTCGGCCAGGCTCACGCAGTCGACCCCCGCATCCAGCACCGCGCCGACGAGGCGGACGACCTCCGCCGGTGCAACATGCCCTTGAATCGTGCAGCCGAAGGCCGTGCTCATGCCGACTTCGATGCGCGTTTGCGAACCCGCAGCGTCGCGCGCGGCACGGATGCGCACGATCTCGGCGACAACTTCGTCGGGCGTCTTGCGCAGGTTCGCCAGGCTGTGCGCATGGCTGGCCGATAGCGGGACGAGCATTAACTCGGCCTTGCATTCGATGGCGCGCTCGGCCCCTTTCAGGTTCGGCACGAGAACCGTGGCCTTCAGGCCCGGCAGTGTCTGCGCGAAGGCCAGCACCTCTGCCGTATCGGCGAGCTGCGGCAGCAGGCGCGCGGGCACGAAAGAGCCGACCTCGATTTCGCGCTGGCCGGCGTCGTACGCGCCCTGGACCCACTCCAGCTTTTGCGCGGTCGGCAGTATGGTGGCGATGCTTTGCAGCCCATCGCGCAGGCCCATCTCTCGGATGATCGCGCGGCGAGGCAATGCGGTTGCGGCGGATTGGATCAATTGGTTCTCCGGTTTGCTTTGAGCACGGTCAGGAGTTTAGAATTTCCCAAATGAGCTGGTTAATCAATTTAGGAACTCCAACAGTTCCAATACGGAATATCTAGGCCAGGATCACGATGCGCGATCTGGACCTCACTTCCCTGCGCCTCTTTGTCACCGTGTGCGAGACAGGGAACATCGCGCGCGCCGGGGAAAAGGCCAGCATCGTCGGCTCTGCCATCAGCAAGCGCCTGGCGCAATTGGAGGACACTGTCGGCACGCCCCTGCTCGTTCGCAAGCGCCATGGCGTTATGCCCACGGCGGCAGGGCAGACGCTGCTCGAACACGCGCGCAGCATCCTCGACAGCACGGCGCGCATCGAGCGCGACATGCACGGCTATGCCGCGGGCGTGCGCGGCCAGGTGCGCATCCTGGCGTCCGTCTCCGCGATGTCCGAATCGCTCGCCGACGACGTGGCCGCCTTCCTGCAGATGCCGGGCAACGGGAACATTCAGGTCGACATGGAAGAGCGCGTGAGCCCGGACATCGTGCGCGGCGTGCGCGACGGCACCGCCTCGGTCGGTGTCTGCTGGGACGCCGCCGATCTCGGCCCGCTGCAATCCCGTGCCTACCGCAGCGACCACCTGTGCATCGTCGTGCCGTCGGGCCACCCCCTGTCGGCCCGCAAGAGCCTGCGGTTTGCCGACACGCTCGACTTCGAGCACGTCAGCTTGCCGGTCAACAGCGCCGTGCAGGTGATGCTCCGGCGCGAGGCCGCGCAACTCGGCCGCACGCTCACGCACCGCGTGATCGTCTCCAACTTCGAGGCCGCGCTGCGCGTGGTGCGCGCGGGACTGGCGATCAGCCTCGTGCCGCGCGAGGTGGCCGGCGGCTTTGCCCAGGCCTATGGCCTGAAGATCATCCCGCTGCAAGAGCCCTGGGCCGAGCGGCGTTTCATCATCTGCTTTCGCGACGAACAGGGCTTGCCGCCGGCCGCGCAACTGCTGGTCGAGCATCTTGCGGCCCACCACCATCCATGACCATTCGCCGCGTTCTTTTCCTGACCACCGATGCCCAAGCCATGCGCGAGCAGATGGCCGGGCGCCAACTCACACTGGCCGAGGCGGGCTTGCTGCGCGACGACGTATCGACCGACGAGATCACGCCGGTGCACATCATGTCGCACTACGACGACTCTCTAGCGCGGTTTCCGTACACCGGCTTTCGTTCGGGTGATCACACTCCCATCGCACCGGGCGCCGTGCAGGCAGGCGGGTTCAGCGTCACCGTGGTAGGCCACCGCTATGGGAAGGGCTCGTCGAGAGAGCACAGCCCCGCCGCGGAAAAGCTCGCCGGCATCGGCCTGGTGATCGCCCGCAGCTTCGAACGCATCTACCGGCAGAACGCCGACAACATCGGCCTGCTCACTTCCACCGACTTCGGCCTCGTCGAGCGCATCCAGCGCGGCGAGCCCATTCCGATGGACGAGCTGCTGGCGGGACGCGACGAGCTCGCGGCCGGCATCCTGCGCAGCGGCGGCCTGCTGCGGTTCGGGCGCGAGCATCTGCGCACAAGCGGCCGCGCGGGCCCCACCGACGCGGCCGCGCCAGCGCCCCGCACCCTGTTCGAGAAAATCATCGAGCTCCACCTGCTCGCCACCCCCGTGACCCCGCCGAGCCCGCTGCCTGGCGATGGCGCTTTCGTGCGCGCCGACTGGCGCTTCATCCACGAGTACTACACCGGCATGGCGGCGCACATGCTCCACAGCGAGTTCGGCCGGCCGCTGGAGTTGTTCGAGCCGCAGGCGATTGTCGTATTCGAGGATCACACCTCCTACGTGGACCAGAGCCCCGCCCACCTGCGCGCCGGCCTGGTGCCCAACATGCGCGCGATGTGCCAGGCCCAGCGCGACTTCGTCACAGCGTACGGCCTGCGCTGTCACCGCACACTCACCGACGCGGAAGCTGCGGCGGACGACGGCACGAACGTCGCCGGCATCTCCCACGCCATGATGGCCGAGCGCTACGCCTTGCCCGGCCAGGTCGTCGTCGGTACGGATTCGCACACACCGCATAGTGGCGCCCTGGGTTGTGTCGCCTTCGGGGTCGGGACGACCGACATGGCCAACGCCTTCGTCACCGGGGCCGTTCGAATTACCGTCCCGCAGGTACTCCGCGTGGAACTCGACGGCGACCTGCCAGCCGGCGTCACGGCCAAGGATCTCGTGCTGCACTTGCTGGCCCAACCCATGATTCGCGCTGGAGGCGGCATCAGCAAGGTGTTCGAGTTCACCGGCAGCACCATCGCGGGCCTCTCCATCGATGAGCGGGCGACCCTTACCAACATGACGGCCGAACTCGGCGGCCTGACGGGCATCGTCGCGCCGGACGCGGAGACCGTGCGGTTCCTGAAGGAGCGGCGAGGCATCGATTTTTCGATCGAGCCATGGATGACGAGCGATCCTGGCGCGACGTATGCGGCGCATATCTTTATCGACTGCACCGCATTGGCGCCTATGGTCGCCGCGCCGGGTGACCCAGGCAATGCCATCGAGCTGGACAACCTGCCTTCAAGCGTGCGGGTGGACATCGCCTATGGCGGCTCGTGCACCGCGGGCAAGCGCGAGGACTTCGACCGTTACCACGAGGTGCTGGCCTGGGGCCTTGCCCACGGGCTGCGCGTGGCGCCGGGCGTCCAGCTCTACCTGCAGTACGGAACCACTGCCGTGCGTGACTATTGCCAGGCGCGCGGTTACGACAAAACCTTCGAGGCTATGGGCGCTCGCATCCTCCAGCCTTCCTGCGGCGCATGCGCCAATTGCGGCCCGGGCTCGTCCACCGACGCTTCACAGGTGACGGTGAGCGCGATCAACCGAAACTTCCCCGGCCGCTCGGGCCCAGGGCAGGTCTGGTTGGCCAGCCCGGCCACAGTGATGGCCAGCGCGCTCGCCGGCGAACTGATGTCGTTCGAGGGATTGAAGCTCCTTGAAATACGGGCCGACAGCGCCTAGTCTTCAGGCCCCCAAGAAGGAGATGAATCATGCTCAACTACGTCGTACTTGCGTCTTTCACAGACCAGGGCCTCAAGAACATCAAGGACACCACCAAGCGCGCCGACGCGGCCAAGGAAATCGCCGGCAAGTTCGGGGTGAAGATGAACGAGATCTACTGGACCCAGGGCCAATACGACCTGGTTACCCTGTGCCAAGGGGAGGACGAGGCTGCCATGGCCGCGTTCGGGCTGGCGCTATCGTCGCAGGGCAACGTGAAGTTCCAGACGCTGCGCGCCTTCACGCGTGACGAGATGAATGGAATCCTGAGCAAGCTGCCGAAGTAGCCGCGCTCAGTGGTGCACTGCCGCAGGCGTCACTTCCCAGTGCTGCAGGACGCGGTCGTGGCTGTCCACGCTCTCAAGCCGCACGCGGAAGCCCCACAGCCGCGCCACATGCTTGATCACTTCCTCCGCGCCGTTGTCCAGCGGCCGGTCGTTGTGGCGCGTATGGCGCAGCGTGAGTGAACGATCGCCGCGCAGGTTGACGTTCCACACCTGGATGTTGGGCTCGCGCGCGCCCAGGTCGTACTGGCGGGAGAGCGCCTCGCGAACGTGGCGGTAGCCGGAATCGTCGTGGATCGCCGCGACTTCCAGCTCCTTTTGCGTTGCGTCGTCCACAACGGAGAACAAGCGGAACTCGCGCATCATCCGCGGCGAGAGGTACTGGCCGATGAAGCTCTCGTCCTTGAAGTGGCGCATCGCGTAATCGAGCGTCTTGTGCCAGTCCGAACCCGCGATATCCGGGAACCATTGACGGTCCTCGTCGGTCGGCTTCTCGCAGATCCGGCGCAGGTCGGTGAACATGTTGAACCCCAGCGCATACGGGTTGATGCCGCTGTAGGCCGGGTGCGTCACCGGCGGCTGGAACACGACGTTGGTGTGTGAGCTCAGGATCTCCATCATGTAGCCGTCGGTCAACAGTCCCTGGTCGTACAGGTCGTTCAGCAGTGTGTAGTGCCAGAACGTCGCCCAGCCCTCGTTCATCACCTGGGTCTGGCGCTGCGGATAGAAATACTGCGCGATCTTGCGAACGATGCGCACGATCTCGCGTTGCCAGGGTTCCAGAAGCGGCGCGTTCTTCTCGATGAAGTACAGGAGGTTCTCCTGCGGCTCTTCGGGGAAGCGGCGATGCTCTTTCTTGGACTGCTTGCCCTGGCTTTTTGGGAGGGTGCGCCATAGGTCGTTGACCTGCTGCTGGAGGTAGGCCTCACGGTCCTTGCGGCGGATCTCTTCCTCCACCATCGATATTTTCTGGGGCCGGCGGTAACGGTCCACGCCGTAGTGCATCAGCGAATGGCAAGCGTCCAGCAGTTCCTCCACCGTGTCGATGCCGTGCCGCTCCTCGCACTCGCTGATGTATGCCTTGGCGTACACCAGGTAGTCGATGATCGAGCTGGCATCCGTCCACATGCGGAACAGGTAATTGCCCTTGAAGAATGAGTTGTGGCCGAAGCATGCGTGCGCCATCACCAGCGCCTGCATGGGCATGGTGTTCTCTTCCATGAGGTAGGCGATGCACGGGTCGGAATTGATCACGATCTCGTAGGCCAGCCCCATGTGGCCGCGGCGGTAGTTCTTCTCGCTGGCGATGAACTGTTTGCCGAACGACCAATGGCGGTAATTCACCGGCATGCCGACGGAAGCGTAGGCATCCAGCATCTGCTCGGCCGAAATCAGCTCGAGCTGCACCGGATAGGTGTCCAGTCCGAAACGGTGCGCCGTACGTTTGATCTGTTCGAAATAGGTTTCGATCAGTTCGAACGTCCAGTCGGACGGGCTGGGCAGGCGCTTTATCTTGTCGAGTGTTTCGATCATGGCATGTCACTCCGGGCTTGACCCGGAGTCCATGGATTGCGGGTCAAGCCCGCAATGACAACTTTGCTCATACGGTACCTGCTGGAGCTTTCTTGAACAGGTCGCGGAACACCGGGAAGATCTGCGCCGGCGTCACGATCTTCTGCATGGCGAAATGTACGTTGGCGTCACGCACGCGCGTGTACTCCTCCCACAGGTTCTGGTCTTCGTCAGCCACCTGCACGTAAGCGAAGTAACGGCACAGCGGCAGCAGCTTGCTGTCCAGCAGCTCGCGGCACTTGGAAGAATCCTGCTGCCAGTTGTCGCCGTCGGACGCCTGCGCACCGTAGATGTTCCACTCGCTGCCCATGTAGCGCTCGCGGATGATCTCGTGCATCAGCGTCAGCGCGCTGGACACCACGGTGCCGCCGCTCTCGGTGGCGTGGAAGAACTCGTCCTCGGTCACTTCCGCCGCCTGGGTGTGGTGGCGGATGAAGATCACGTCGGTCTGCTGGTAATGGCGCGTGAGGAACAGGTACAGCAGGATGAAGAAGCGCTTGGCCAGGTCCTTGCGCGCCTCGTCCATCGAGCCGGAAACGTCCATCAGGCAGAACATCGCGGCCTTGCTCGTGGGCAGCGGCTCGCGCACGCGGTTGCGGTAGCGCAGATCGAACGGGTCCAGGAAGGGAACGCGCTTGAGGCGCGCGCGCAACTCCTCGATCTCGGCCTTCAGTGCGGCCAGTTCCGCGGGCGGGGTGTCGGGGCGCTTTTCAAGCAGGGCCAGGTGCTCTTCGGCCTTGCGCAGTTCCACCCGGGCGTCGCCGCCCATCGCGATGCGCCGCCCCAGGGCGACGCGCATCGAGCGAACGACGTGCAGGCTTGTCGGGTTGCCTTCGGAGACAAAGCCCGCGCGCCGGGTTTTCCACTCCGGCGCATCGGCCAGCAGCTGCGTGCGGATGAGCCGGGGCAGCGCGAGGTCGTCGAAGAAGTAGTTCATGAACTCTTCGCGCGTGATCCGGAAGACGAAGTCGTCCTCACCCGTGCCGTCTGGCGAGGCGCCATTGCCGCTGCCGCCACCGCCCCCGCCTTCCGGGCGCGCGATGCGGTCGCCCTTCAGGTATTCGCGGTTGCCGGGATGGACCATCTCGCGGGTCCCGCCGGGGCCGTGGTTGAACGTCGGCTCGGACACGTCCCGCTTGGGCAGCGTGATGTCCGTGCCCTCTTCGATGTCGCGGATGCTCCGGTCGCCGACGGCCTTGCGCACCGCGTCGCGGATCTGGTCGCGGTAACGCCGAAGGAACCGCTCGCGGTTGCCGATCGACTTGTTCTTGCCCGACAGGCGGCGGTCGATGACCTGATGGAGCATGGACCTCTCCCCGGGGGGCTTGGATGACACTGTGGCCTTCTCCCGTGGTCGATCAAGAACTCTTGCGCACGCGCAGGTACCACTCGCACAGCAGGCGGACCTGCCGGTGCGTGTAGCCCTTCTCGACCATGCGGTTGACGAAGTCTTCGTGCTTCTTCTGCTCGTCGGCGCTCGCTTTGGCGTTGAACGAGATGACGGGCAGCAGGTCCTCCGTGTTCGAGAACATCTTCTTCTCGATGACGGTGCGCAGCTTCTCGTAGCTCGTCCATACCGGGTTCTTGCCGGCGTTGCTGGCGCGCGCGCGCAGCACGAAGTTCACGATCTCGTTGCGGAAGTCTTTCGGATTGGACAACCCGGCCGGCTTCTCGATCTTCTCGAGCTCGGCGTTGAGCGCGGAGCGGTCGAAGATCTCGCCGGTGTCGGTGTCGCGGAACTCCTGGTCCTGGATCCAGAAGTCGGCGTACGTGACGTAGCGGTCGAAGATGTTCTGGCCGTATTCCGAATAGGACTCGAGGTAGGCCGTCTGGATTTCCTTGCCGATGAACTCCGCGTAGCGGGCCGACAGGTGCTCCTTGATGTAGGCGAGGTATTTCTGCTCGATCTCGGGCGCGAACTGCTCGCGCTCGATCTGCTGCTCAAGCACATACATCAGGTGCACGGGGTTGGCGGCGATCTCGGTCGAGTCGAAATTGAAGACCTTGGAGATGATCTTGAAGGCGAAGCGCGTGGAGACGCCCGTCATGCCTTCATCGACTCCCGCGTAGTCGCGGTACTCCTGGTAGCTCTTGGCCTTCGGGTCGGTGTCCTTGAGGTTTTCACCGTCGTAGATCTGCATCTTGCTGAAGATGCTCGAGTTCTCGGGCTCCTTCAGGCGCGTCAGCACCGAGAACTGCGCCATCATCTTGAGCGTGCCGGGGGCGCATACCGCGTCCTTGAGCGACGAGTTGCGCACCAGCTTCTCGTAGATCTTGACCTCTTCGGTGACGCGCAGGCAGTACGGCACCTTGACGATGTAGATCCGGTCGAGGAAGGCCTCATTATTCTTGTTGTTACGGAAGGCCTTCCACTCGCTTTCGTTGCTGTGGGCCATCACGATGCCGTCGAACGGGATCGCTCCGAAACCTTCCGTGCCCTTGAAGTTGCCTTCCTGGGTGGCCGTGAGCAGCGGGTGCAGCACCTTGATCGGCGCCTTGAACATCTCGACGAATTCCAGCAGGCCCTGGTTGGCCAGGCACAGGCCGCCTGAGTAGCTGTAGGCGTCGGGGTCGTCCTGGGCGAAAGTCTCGAGCTTGCGGATGTCGATCTTGCCGACGAGGGAGGAAATGTCCTGGTTGTTCTCGTCGCCGGGTTCGGTCTTGGCGATCGCGCACTGCTTCAATATGGAAGGGTAACGCTTCACCACACGGAATTTGCGGATGTCCCCGCCGAATTCCTCCAGCCGCTTCACGGCCCACGGTGACATGATGCGCTGCAGATAGCGCGGCGCGATGCCGTATTGCTGCTCGAGCAAGGGCGCGTCTTCCGCGTTGTTGAACAGGCCCAGCGGCGACTCATTGACAGGCGAGCCTTTGATGGCGTAGAAAGGCACCTGTTCCATCAGCAGCTTCAGCCGCTCGGCGATGGATGACTTGCCGCCGCCCACGGGCCCGAGCAGGTAGAGGATCTGTTTCTTTTCCTCCAGCCCCTGCGCCGCGTGCCGGAAGCAGGAGACGACCTGCTCGATCGGCTCCTCGAGTCCGTAGAAATCCTTGAACGCGGGATAGATGCGCACCATCTTGTTGCCGAAGATGCGCGAGAGGCGCTGGTCATGCCGCGTGTCGATCACCTCGGGCTCGCCGATGGCGGCAAGCATGCGCTCGGCCGCGGTGGCGTAAGCCATCGGCTCGCGCTTGCACAGGTCGAGGTATTCCTCAAGCGACATCTCCTCCTCGCGAGTCTGTTCATATCGCTGCAGGAAATTGCGAACTACATCCATGGAATCTCCTTCCGGTCCGGTAACGTGCTCACTGCGATGGCGACTCTTCTCGGTTGCACTTTAACGCACGCACTTGAGCGTCAAATATCGTCGCCTGTAGGCAAAAATCTGTCTTCACTGTAGGTGAACGGTAGATAAAAACAAGAGGGCAAAGTTTCTTAGGGAAAGCGCGTGTGGACTTCGGGCGCATTTCCTGTGGCGCTGTTGCGCGCGCGCAAAAATGCATGCGGGCGGGGACCAAAAAAACCGGCCGCCCCGGCCCACGTCACTACGCGAGCCGCGCGAGAATCCTAGTTGACCACCACAGGGAAGCAGGGAGCATGCCCGCAAGTAAGCAGCCGCGTGGTCTGGGCCTGGTCACGTGTCACCTGGAGCGATACACCGCGGTGCGCGCGATGCACTTCATCCTTCAGGTCCAGGACTCATGCGCACCAAGGTGGTGGCCCGACCGCCGTGCATTGCTGGGTAACCCGCTGCAAGCGTGAGCAACGAACCTTGGACTTACCTCCGCTCACATTCGGCGACTGCCGCACCCGTTTCTGACGGCAATCGGGCGGTTTCCGCTCATCCATGGAGTACGGCTGAGGCATCAGGTCGTTACGGGGTACCGCCCGTGCCCCGGCAGCATGGCGCCTCGTTCAACTTCCTGAAGAAACTGACATGACCAAGACCCCTCGACTGTTCGCCGCCCTGCT
Source organism: Ramlibacter sp. (assembly GCA_029237735.1). Taxonomy (GTDB): domain Bacteria; phylum Pseudomonadota; class Gammaproteobacteria; order Burkholderiales; family Burkholderiaceae_C; genus Ramlibacter. Next base: position 37,775 of record JAQZBU010000009.1, read on the forward strand.
CGCCATGTACGCTGCCGGGGCTTTCGCGCAGGCTACGCCGCCCTCGGCGACATCGGACGCGAAATCCCCGAACGCGGCGACACCGGCGACACCGGCTACGCCCGCGATCCCGGCCACACCGGCGACGCCTGCGAACCCCACTGCCGGTATGGGTGCGTCGCCGGCCTCACCGGCGACGCCCGCCACGCCTGCGACCCCGGCCACGCCGGCGCGCAAGGCCAGCGCGGCTGCGTCTGCCGCCTCGGCTACGTCGAAGTGACGCAGTGACGCACGGCCCGCGTGTCAGGCCAGCGTGTAGGCCGTCTTCACCGTAGTGAAGAACTCCTGCGCGTACCGGCCCTGCTCGCGCGGCCCGTAGCTGGAGCCCTTGCGCCCGCCGAACGGCACGTGATAGTCCACCCCCGCCGTCGGCAAGTTCACCATCACCATGCCTGCCTGGCTGTGTCGCTTGAAATGCGTCGCATGCTTCAGGCTGGTGGTGGCGATGCCGGCGGACAGCCCAAAGGGCGTGTCGTTGGCCGTCGCCAGGGCTTCCTCATAGTCTTTCACCCGGATGACGCTGGCCACGGGGCCGAAGATCTCTTCCCGGTTGATGCGCATCGCCGACGCGCTCTCGCTGAACAGCGCCGGCGCCATGTAGAAGCCGTCGGTGGACAGCTTCAGGCGCTCGCCGCCGGCAGCCAGCAGCGCGCCCTCGGCCTTGCCGATTTCCACGTAGCTCAGGTCCTGTTCGAGCTGGCTCTGGCTGGAGACCGGCCCGATGTCGATGCCCTGCCCCATCGCATCGCCGACTTTGAGCGCGGCCATGCGCTCTTTCATCGCCTCGATGAACTTCGGGTAGATGCCTTGGGTGACGATGAGGCGGCTGGACGCCGTGCAGCGCTGGCCGGTGGAAAAGAACGCGCTTTGCACGCACAACTCCACGGCGGCCTTCAAGTCGGCGTCGTCCAGCACCACCTGCGGGTTCTTGCCGCCCATCTCTAGCTGGAATTTCTTCAAGCCGGTCGCACAGGCCTGCGCGATGCGCGAGCCCACGCCCTGCGAGCCGGTGAAACTCACGGCGTCGATGCCGGGGTGGTTGACCAGCGCATCGCCGATCACGCTGCCGCGGCCCATCACCAGGTTGAACACGCCCGCCGGGATGCCGCTGCGGCTGATGATGTCGGCCAGCGCCCAGGCGCAGCCGGGCACCAGGTCTGCCGGCTTGAGCACCACGCAGTTGCCGTGCGCCAGCGCCGGAGCCACCTTCCACGCTGGGATGGCGATGGGGAAGTTCCAGGGCGTGATGAGGCCGACGACGCCCACCGCCTCGCGCGTGATCTCCACACCGATGCCCGGCCGCACCGACGGCACCATCTCGCCGCCCAGGCGCAGGCATTCGCCGGCGAAGAACTTGAAGATGTTGCCGGCACGCGCAGCCTCGCCGATGCCCTCGGGTTTTGTCTTGCCCTCCTCGCGCGCGAGCAAGGAGCCCAGCTCTTCCTTGCGGGCCAGGATCTCGTTGCCGATCTTGTCCAGGGCGTCGGCGCGGGCCTGGATGCCGCCGGTGGACCAGGCGGGGAACGCGGCGCGCGCCGCCGCGACAGCCGCATCGACGTGCGCAGCGTCGCCTTGTGTGTACTCGCCGATCACTTCGGACAGGTTCGACGGGTTGACGTTGGGCGAGTAGCTGTTGCCGGCCACCCATTGCCCGTTGATGAGGTTGTCGTGCTTCATGGTCAGAGATTCCTTTCCTTGCGCCACACTTCGTAAGCCGCGCGCGTTTCGGCGTTGGGAGGGTAGGTGCCGGCCAGCTTCGCGCCGCCCTCTACCCGCTCCAGGATAAAGGCTTCCATCTTTTCCTGTTCGGCGGCGTCGCTCGCTACCTCGTCGGCCAGGTGACGAGGGATGACCACGACGCCCTCGTCGTCACCAACAATCACGTCGCCGGGGTAGACCGGCACGCCGCCGCAGCCGATGGGCACGTTCAGGTCGATCGCGTGGTGATGGATCAGGTTCAGCGGCGCGCTGCCGCCGGCGCAGTACACCGGGAAGTCCATCTCGCTGATCGCTCCGCTGTCGCGAACCGGTCCGTCGGACACCAGGCCCGCGGCGCCGCGCACCTTCAGGCGGGTGGTCAGGATCTGGCCGCCGGAGGCGACGCGCGTCTCACCGCGGCAATCGAGCACCAGCACGTGGCCGGCAGGCACGCTCTCGATGCCCTTGCGCTGCGGGTGGTCGGGGTTGTCGAAGGCACTGATCTGGTCGAGGTCCTCGCGCGCCGGGATATTGCGCATTGTGAATGCGGGGCCGACGAGGTTGCCGCCGGAGGGATCCGTGAGGCGGCCGATGCCCTGGATGAACACGTTGCGAAAACCGCGCTTGAAAAGCTGCGTGCAAAGCGTGGCCACGCTGACGTGGCGCAGCAACTCGGTGGTTTGGGGAGAGAGTTCTGACATAGATGTGCTTCCTTGCGTTGAGTTGTCATTGCGGGCTCGACCCGCAATCCATGGATCCCGGGTCTAGCCCGGGATGACAGCACTCAGCCGGGCGTAGCGCCGGACTTCTTCACCAGCTCGGCCCAGCGCGGGATCTCGCGCGCCATGTGCGCGGCCAGTTCCTCCGGCGTGCTGCCGACGATTTCCATGCCGAGGTTGTTGACCAGCTTGTCCTTCACGTCGGGCATCGCGAGGATCTTGCGGATCTCCGCATTGAGTCTTTGCACGATGGGTTTCGGCGTGCCTTTGGGCGCATACACCGCCTGCCAGGACGCCATCTCGAACTGGGGCACGCCCGCTTCCATCATCGTGGGCAGCTGCGGCGCCAGCGCCATGCGCTTGCCTGTCGTGACGGCGATCACCTTGAGCTTGCCGGCCTGCACCAGCGAGACGGCCGCCGTCATCTGGTCGAACATGAAGGGCACTTGTCCCGACGACACGTCGATCATCGCGGGCGGTGTGCCCTTGTACGGAATGTGCGTCAGAGGCACGCCGATCAGGTCGGCGAACATCTCGCCGGCCAGGTGCGTGGAGGTGCCGGCGCCCGACGATGCGAAGCTGCGCTTGCTCGGGTCTTTCTTGAGCAGCGCGATCAGTTCCTGCACGGTGTTGACGCCGAGCGTCGGGCTGACGATGAGCACGTTAGGCAGCATGGCGATCAACGCCACCGGCTCGAAATCCTTCACCGGGTCGTACGGCAGGTTCTTGTACAGGCTGGCGTTGATGGCATGCGTGCTGATGGTGCCGCCGAAGAGCGTATAGCCGTCCGGCTTGGCCTTGGCGACATAGGCCGCGCCCACGGCGCCTGCCGCTCCCGGCTTGTTGTCCACGACGAACGGCTGGCCCAGCGCCGTCTGCAACTTTTCGCACAGCGTGCGGCCGATAACGTCGGTGGAGCCGCCCGGCGTGAACGGGACGATGTAGCTCACGGGCTTGGAAGGCCAGGGGGCGTCCTGCGCCACCGAGGGGAGAGCGGCCGCAAGGCCCATGCTGCCGAGCGCTTGCAAGGCGGTGCGTCGTTGAATGGTCATGGAGTTCTCTTTGCTATGTGGAAAAGTCAATGGATCTCGGGCTCACCGCCCTGCTCGGCCTGGGCCTTCTCGGTCTCCAGGAAATCGAAATCGCAGCCGGTGTCGGCCTGCTGGATGTGCTTGAGGTAGAGCACGCCGTAGCCTCGCGTGAACTTGGGCGCGGGTTGCTTCCACACGGCCTTGCGCTGTGCCAGCTCTTCGTCGCTGACCAGCATGTCGATGCGGCGGGCGTCCACGTCCAGCTCGATGATGTCGCCGTCTCGCACCAGGGCCAGCGGCCCGCCGACGTGCGATTCAGGCGTGACGTGCAGCACGCAGGCGCCGTAGCTGGTGCCGCTCATGCGGGCATCGCTGATGCGCAGCATGTCGCGCACGCCTTGCACGAGCAGCTTCTTGGGGATCGGCAGCTGGCCCCACTCGGGCATGCCGGGCGCGCCCTGCGGACCGGCGCTCTGCAGCACGATGACGCTGTCCTTAGTGACCGGCAGCGCCTCGTCGTCAATGCGCGCGGCCATGTCGTTGTAGTCCTTGAAAACCACCGCCGGGCCCTTGTGCTTGCGCAGCTGCGGCTCCATTGCCGCGGGCTTGATGACGGCGCCGCCGGGCGCGAGGTTGCCCTTGAGAACGGCCAGGCCGTCGCCGGCCACCACCGGGTTGTCCAGCGGGCGGATCACATCGGCGTTGAACACCTTGGCGCCTTCGACGTTCTCGCCCAAGGTGCGGCCATTGCAGGTGCGCTGCGTGAAATCGAGCAGGCCGCCCAGCTGCGTGAGGAAGGCGCGCAGGCCACCCGCGTAGAAGAAGTCTTCCATCAGGTACTTGCCGCTCGGCCGCAGGTTGGCCAACACGGGCGTCTTCCTGGCCAGCGCGTCGAAGCGTTCGATGTCCAGGTCGATGCCCGCGCGGCGCGCCATGGCGATCAGGTGGACGATGGAATTGGTGGAGCCGCCCAGGGCCAGCACCGTGGTGACAGCGTTGTCGAACGAAGCTGCGGTGAGGATGTCCGAAGGTTTCAGGTCTTCCCACACCATGTCCACGATGCGCTTGCCGGTGAGCGTGGCCATCTGCGCGTGGCGCGAATCGGGCGCGGGGATCGACGCGGCGCCGGGCAGCGTGAGGCCGAGCGCTTCGGCCGCGCTGGTCATCGTGCTGGCGGTGCCCATGGTCATGCAATGGCCGGGCGAGCGGGCGATGCCGTCCTCGACGTTCTGCCAATCCTGCTCAGTGATGTTGCCGGCACGCAGTTCGGCCCAGTACTTCCAGGTGTCGGAGCCGGAGCCGAGGAATTCGCCGTTGTAGTCGCCGCGCAGCATCGGGCCGGCGGGCATGAAGATGGCGGGCAGGTTCATCGAGATCGCGCCCATGATCAGCGCGGGCGTCGTCTTGTCGCAGCCGCCCATCAGCACGCAGCCGTCGGTCGGGTAGGAGCGCAGCAGCTCCTCGCATTCCATGGCCAGCAGGTTGCGATAGAGCATGGTGGTCGGCTTCTGGAAAGGCTCGGACAGCGAGATCGCGGGCATTTCCACCGGGAAGCCGCCCGCCTGCCAGATGCCGCGCTTGACTTCTTCCACGCGCTGCTTGAAATGCGAGTGGCAGGGGTTGATGTCGCTCCAGGTGTTGATGATGGCGATCACCGGCTTGCCCGCGTAGTCGCTGCGGTGGTAGCCCATTTGCGCGGTGCGCGAGCGGTGGCCGAAGGCGCGCAGGTCCTTGATGCCGTACCAGCGGTGGCTTCTCAATTCTTCGGGTTTTTTGCGAGGGGATTGGGTCATGACGGTCTCAATGTTAGCGCTACCATCTGGCAATGTAGCCGAAACGCTGTCGGTGGTCAATAAAAACCCGTCAGGCGCTTTCGCGTTCGAGGATGGAAAAACCGATGTCGCGCACCCGCGGGCCGGTGTCGCTGCCCGCCAGGCGGTCGATGATGAAGCGCGCCGCCTGCCGGCCGATGGCCGCGCCGTCTACGTGCACCGTGGAAAGCGGCGGGTGCGTATCGGCTGCGAAGCCGAGGTTGCCGAAGCCCAGCACGCCCAGCTCATCGGGCACCTTGATGCCCTGGGCCTGCGCCTCGGTGACGACGCCATGGGCCAGCAGGTCGGAGCTGCAAAAAATGAAGTCGAGCTTCGCGTCCTGCGACAGCAACTCCAGCAGGCCGGCGCGGCCGCCGCCGAGCGTGCTGGGCGCGGGCACCACGCAGGCCGGCACCTTCGCGATGCCCAGCTCATGCAGTCGCGCCTCGAAGCCCTTGCGGCGCAGGCCGGCGCGATGGTCATCGGCCGTGACGATCGCCGGGTGCCTGTAGCCCCGGCGATGCAGCCAGTCCGCCACCTGCGCCCCCACTTTCTCGTGGGAGAACCCCACCAGCATGTCGATCGGCGTGGGCGTCAGATCCCAGGTTTCCACAACGGGGATGCCCGAGGCCAGCAGGCGCTTGCGCCCTTCCGGCGAATGCAGGATGCCGGTCAGCACGATCCCGTCGGGCCGGCGGCCGATGATGGCTTCGATCAGCGCATCCTCCCGCGCACCTTCGTAGCCGCCCTGCCCCAGCATCAACTGGTAGCCGGCGGCGGCCAGCGTGTCGGTGAGCGCCTGGATTGTTTCCAGAAAGACCGAGCCCGCGATCGTTGGAATCAGCGCCGCGACGAGCCGGCTGCGATTGGAAGCGAGGCCGCCCGCGACGAGGTTGGGCACGTAGCCGGTGCGCGCGACGGCGTCGCGCACGCGCTGCAGCGTGTCGGGCGATACACGGTCCGGCGTGTTGAGCGCGCGCGAGATCGTGATGGCTGAAACACCCGCGAGCTTGGCGACGTCGTTGAGCGTAATGCCGCCAGTGCCCTTGCGAGTGCGGGGTGCAGGTTTGATGACGGTTGCGGTGCGGGCCATGGGCCGATGTTAACGCTAACCTTTCGTTACGACATCAGCCCCAACTCCTCGTCACTCGCGCTGTAGCCGTACTTGTCGCGAGACGGCCACGGGCGGACGGGCCAGTCGGGCTCGAAGACGAAGGAGGATTTTAGACGGCCCGGCAGCAACGCGCCGTTGCCCGCGCCCTTCGCGTAGTCGTAATAGAGCTTTACGATCTCCTCGCGAGTGACCTGTTGCGCGCATGGGTGTGCGAGGCAGGCATCGCGCCATTTGCGGACGCGGGCGTAGGCGTCGACCGGAGGCAGGTCGAACTCTTCGTAGTACTCAAGGAACCAGAAGCGCATGAACATGGGCGTGTACACGGCTTCGGCCCAGCCGAAATCCTCGAAGAGGAAAGTGCCATCGGGCGAATACTCTGCCAGGAAGTCATTGAGCTGCGCGTAGAGCCTCAGCATCTTTTCGCGCATGGCGTCGCGCCGCGCCAGGTCCTGGTTCAACACGAAGGCGTAGCCATGCGAGACGAAATCGCCTTCCATGCGCGTGAGCATGTTTTCCACGGCACGGCGCCACGGGTCCCGCTGCGCCACCGGACGCTGGGGGTAGATGTCTTCGAAGTACTGCAGGATGACCAGGCTCTCTTTGAGGACGCGGCCGTCGGCGAACTCGACGATCGGCAGTGCCGTGGTGCCACGTGCCAGCTCGAGCAGCCGCTCATCGCGCGGCCGCGTGATGTCGACAACGTGGAATTCCACCTCGCCGGGCAGGCCCTTGAGCGCCATGAGGATCTTCAACCGTTGGCTGAACGGGCAGACGGGGATGTGATGGACGACGAATTTCGACATGCCGCGCATGGTAGCGCCGCTCGCGGATTCGCGCCTTCCGTGGCATGCTTGCACCATGACTTCCCGCAACGACGCCATCGCCCTCGCCCAGCGCCAATTCGATTCGGGCGAGTTCATGCAAACGCTTGCACGCCGCATCGCGATCCCGACCGAAAGCCAGAACCCCGAGCGCAGCGCCGTGCTGGCCAGCTACCTGCAGGATGAAATGCAGCCGGCCTTCGAGGCGATGGGCTTCGAGTGCCGCACCCTCACCCACCCCAAGGCACTTGCACCCTTCTTGTTCGCACAGCGCATCGAGGGCGAAGGTCTGCCAACGGTTTTCGGCTACGGCCACGGCGACGTGATCCGCGGTCTGGAGCCGGAGTGGGCAGAAGGACTCTCGCCCTGGAAGCTCACTGAATCCGGCGGCCACTGGTACGGCCGGGGCATCGCGGACAACAAGGGGCAGCACTCGGTCAACATGCAGGCCACGGCCAACGTGATCGCCGCTCGCGGCAAGCTGGGCTTCAACGCCAAGTACCTGATCGAGATGGGCGAAGAGACAGGCTCGGGCGGCCTGCGTGAACTGTGCGAAGAGAACAAGGCGCTCTTCGCCGCCGACTTGCTCGTCGCCTCCGACGGCCCGCGCCTGCGCGCCGAGCGGCCGACGATTTTCCTCGGATCGCGCGGCGCGCTGAGCTTCGACCTGGTGATCGAGGCCCGCAAGGGCGGTCATCACTCGGGCAACTGGGGCGGCCTCATCTCCAACCCGGGCATCCAGCTGGCGCACGCGATCGCCAGTATCGTTTCTTCCACCGGCCAGATCCGCATTCCTGAATGGGTGCCCAAGGAGTTGCCGCCTTCGGTGCGGCGGGCGTTGGCTGATTGCGAAGTGGATGGCGGCGCCGACGGGCCCGAGATCGAGCCCTGGTGGGGCGAGCCTGGCCTGTCACCCGCCGAGCGTGTTTTCGGCTGGTGCTCGTTTGAAGTGCTGGCATACAAGACCGGCAATCCGCAAACGCCGGTCAACGCCGTCCCGCCCACGGCGTGGGCGCGCTGCCAGCTGCGATTCGTCGTCGGCCCGAACCCCGACGATTTCCTGCCCGCGTTGCGCCGCCACCTGGATCGGCAGGGCTTCCCGATGGTGAAGATCCTCCCCGTGCGCGAGGAGATGTTCCGCGCCACGCGCATCGACCCGGACGACGCCTGGGTGAAATGGGCGGCAGCGTCGCTGGCTGAGACCACCGGCAAGAAACCCGCCGTGCTGCCCAACTTGGGCGGCTCGCTGCCCAACGACATCTTCACCGACGTGCTGGGCTTGCGCACGATCTGGGTGCCGCACTCCTACCCCGGCTGCTCGCAGCACGCTCCGAACGAGCACCTGCCGCCCGAGTTGTTGCGCGAGGCGCTGGCGGTGATGACGGGGTTGTATTGGGATATGGGAGCGGGCGTGACGCCGAAGTCTCAAGCGCCTTCGTCATAGCCTTTCCCCAGAAATTGCAGTAGACAGAAGCCATGTCCGAATGGATCGCTCATGGTCGCGAGCCGGCCCCACGTAAAGGTTTCTATCTCGCCTTCCAGTTTCGCACCCGCGTTGACCGCGCGCTGCACCGCCGCCGACACATCAACGACTGTGAAGTCCAGGTGCACGGGTGTCCAGTGCCGCTGGTAGTCTCGAGCGACCGAGGTATGGGAAACCGCAGTGCTTCCCGGAGGCTTCGACAGAAGATGAATGGTGGATGAAGCCCCGTGCATCTCGGCGACCGAGCCGTCGAACAAGCGCCTGACCAGGCGAAGACCCAGCGCGTTCGTATAGAACTCGATGGCCGTGTCCAGGTCATCTACGTCGATGTTGACGAGTATCTGCACAGTTTCACAAGGCTGGAGATTTCAAGGAGCGGCGCGATGCGGGTTTGTTGGCGGTCATTGGCTTTCCTCATACTGAAGACGTGACGATCCCCGCCACGAGGTGTGTACCCAATAACGACCATCCCCCCGGCCAAGAGGCCATAGCAGATCATTCGCACTTCCCCGTACTGTTGGTCGGCGGAACGGCGGCCGCGTTCATCACGCGTCCAGGATCGCGCGGGCAATCCCAATCGCCGACTTGGCGCGATGACGCGCTTCCGGCGAAGCAGGATTCGGCACGTCCGCCAGGCAGAACCCGATCATCGACATGACGCGTAGCCACGCGAGATCCCAGGTGCGCTCGAACTCCTCGCGGTCGATCGGCCGCCCCAGCACAGTCTCGAGCTCGGCCAGGTAGTACTCGCGCAGTGGCGCACGCGCCTCGGGTGGCCGGCTGTCGGGCGGATAGGCCCAGAAGTGCAGGAACCAATGCCATTGCAGATCGCACGCGGCAGGCGCGCGCGACGCGAATTCCCAGTCGAGCAGGGTGACTTGCCCGCCGGCGATGGCTATGTTCGCGCGCCGGAGGTCACCATGGGTGAGCGTCAGCGCGGCATCGTCGAGCCCCTGGTGCCATGAGCGGTCAGAGGTGAGCTGGATGAAAAAATCGGCATCTGCCGAGCCGAGCATCTCGAGGAACGTGGGCAGCAGCATCTTCAGCGGCGTGAAATCGTCGGCGCATCTGCGCACCCAATCCGCCGGCGCCTGCGCGCGCCCGGCAACGAAGGCGACAGTTTCCGTCAACGCAACCGTGACGCCGCGTGCCGCAGCGAGCGGCAGTTTGTCGAGGCCGTTGCACCCGGCCCAGTAGTGCGCATGCAAGCGCGCGAGCGCCGCCAGCAGCACCCGCTCGTCGCTCTCCGTGAAGGCCCCGCGCGCGCGGATGCCATCGGACACATCGCGCATCAGCATCCACCACTCGTCGTTGTCCACGTGGGTTGCGACGTCGACCGTCGGACACGCCACCGGTGCCGGAAGCCTGCGCGTGGCGCCGCTCAGCCACAGCGGTCCCTCTCCGGCGTCAGGCGCTTGCATGGCCTCGACCCGCCAGGTGTTGCGTGGCAATACTTTCAACACGTAGCCCGGCCGAATGGCGAATACCCGCGCGCCGGTGCGTCCGCCGGTCAGAGGCTCGAGGCCTGCCACCGCAAACCCGGCCGGGACGACACCCCTAGCCTGCGCATCGCGCAGGTAGTCCGGGATCGTGCCAGGTGGGACACCAGCCGCCCGTGCAGCCGCAATGCGCCGTTGCCGCAGCGCGGTCGCCGTGTCGGCGAACGTGGATCCAAACTGTTCCGCGGTCATTTGCGGAAATCGCGCGAGCAGTCGGGTTGCTTCCTCGCGTGCCTCGGGGACACGGTCGAGTTCGACCAGCGCCGCGATGCGGTCTTGCCGGCAGCGCCAAAATTCCGGGGCCTTCGCAAGACATTCGTCGGCGAAGCGTACGGCTTCATCCAGGCGCCGGCTTCCCCACAGCGCCGTTGCATAGAACGCCGGCAGGTAGGCGGGCGCCATAGGGTTGCGGTCTAGTGCCTGCTCGAAGTTGCGTGCCGCAGCCTCGACTTCGCCCATCCTGTACTGCGCATGGCCAAGAATGAAGAAGCAGTCGGCGTCGTTGGGGCTGAGCTGACAGGTTCTCTGCGCAGCCGTCAGCATGGCGTCGAAGTTGCGGGCCAGCGCCTGGGCTTGGGCCAGGGCAAGGTACGCGACGGGCAGATCCGGCGCCAGTGCGATGGCGCGTCGAATCTGCGTCAACACTTCGCCGAGGCGCGCGTTGTCCCATTCGCCGGTCAGGCGCAGGCCGATATCGACTGTGTTCGTGATGCCGAGATACGCCCACGCCGGTGCGTAATCGGGATCGATGACCAGGGCCTGCTCAAAAAAGCGGCGCGATTCGCGCATGCCCTGCGCGGTGTATCGCTGCTGCATCGCCCTGCCCCGCGCAACGAGAACATAGGCGTCCAGTGTCTTCGGCGGCTGCGCGAGCGCCTGTCGCTGCTCGGTCCCCGAAACCTTGGTCTGCAGGCTCCCCGCGATGCGGCTGACCAGTTTCAGTTGAGTGGCGGGCAGGTCGGCGCGGTCGATGAGGTTCGATGACGACCACACGACCTGGCCGCCTTGACTGTCGAGCAGCTCGACGACGATGCGCAGTTGCTCGCCGTCGCGTCGCACCGTCCCCGCGGCGATGTAGCGGCTGCGCAATCGCCGGCCGATCTCGGCCAGTGGTGTCTGTCCGCCAGCGAATTGAAAGCTCGACTGGCTCGACACGACGCGCAAATACGGGCTTCGCGCCAGTTCCGACACCAGGTCGGCGGCCACGTCGCGGGCCAGCGCATCGCCGTCGGCGTCATTCGGCGGGCCTTTGAAGGCCAGCACCGCGATCGACGGAGGGGTGCCGGGGCCGACGCTCGGCAGCGCGGCGTCGTTCCGGCCCAGGCTCTGCCAGGCCACGCCGGCGATCAGAAGCAGGAGCACACCTCCTCCCGCCGCCATCCAGCGGCGCGCAGGATTCTGTTTCGCCACCTCGGAGGTCGCTCCCGCCGCAACCAGCATGTAGCCGCGGCGTGGAACGGTCTTGACGATGCCATGGCCCGCCTCGCCGAGGGCCCGCCGCACATCCCCTATCGCCTGGACCAATGAATCGTCGGTGACGACGGACCCCGGCCAGACCGAGGCCATGAGTTCGTCCTTGGTCACCAATCGCCCAGCATTGAGCGCGAGGTAGCGCAGGACCTGATAGGCCTGGGGCCGCAACTCGACGGCCTGACCCTGCGCGTCGAGCAACGCTTCACAGCCGAAGTCGATCACGAAGCCGCCAATCGCCAGCCTCGATGGAACGACCGTGAAATCCTGTGTGTCCCGATGCAAATCGCGCCCCCATGCGAATACGCGCAGCTCATTGTGCGCCGTGGGCACGGATGACCGTCGTTTTTCGGGCGATTTCGTCCGTTTTCGTTCACCGATCGGGACTTTCCAGGCCCGACAGGCGATGGTCGGATCCTCTCATCCACGGAGGTACACACCATGCAGTTCAATCACCCTGCCGCATTCACCCTGGCGTTGCTGTGCGGCGGCGCCTTCGCCGCGCCCCAACTGGTCATCGTCAACGCGAATGTCTTCACTGCGGACCCGGCTCGCCCGCGGGCGGAAGCCGTGGCGATCGAGAACGGTCGCTTCAGCGCCGTGGGCGGCAACGCCGACATCCGCGCCATGGCGGGGCCGGGAACCCGCGTGATCGATGCCGGCGGCCGCCTCGCGACGCCGGGCTTGATCGAGGCCCATGTTCATATCGGCGGGGTCTTGCCATCGACTCCGATTGCGATGCCGGGCTTGCCGTTTCCCGGCCCGACCGCCGAGCAGGCACTCGCCGCCGTGGCGGAGGCGGCCAGGCAACCTGGCGACTGGATCAGCGCGTGGATCGGTCCGATCGTCGCCAGAGACCCCCGCAACTGGCGCCAGGCGTTGGACGCAGTGGCGCCCGACAGGCCCGTGTTGCTGCGCGGCTTCTGGGGTCACACGGCGATCGTCAACAGTGCCGCACTGAAACGGATCGGCATCACGGATGACGTGCAAAACCCCATCGGGGGCTGGTGGGGCCGGGATTCCGACGGGCGCCTCAACGGCCGTGCCGACGAGGGGGCGTCGCCCGTCCCGGAGAGCCGGGCCACGCCGCCGGAACCGGCGCAGCTCGCCCTTCACTTTCGCGCCGCAGCACAACGGTATGCGCGTTGGGGCGTCACCAGCATCCACCTGATGAACAGCGGAAAGTCGCTCGAAGTAACGATCGACTCTCTGGCCGTTGCCAGGACCCCGCAGAAGTGGACGGTCTACTCGTGGGCCACCGGGGTGGTACCGAGCATCGCCGGTGCCTGGGCTGCGATGGACGCCGCACCGAAGAAGCTTCCTCCCCGAGTGCGAATCGATGGCCCCAAGTGGATGCTGGACGGCACACCGCTGGAACAGAACGCACTGAAGCGCGAGCCGTACGCGGGCCGGCCGGAGTGGCGCGGCCGCTCGAATCATGTGGATGAACAGTTGCGCGAGATCCTGCAAACGGCGTTGCTCAGGCCCGAGCAATTGGCGCTTCACGTGGTCGGTGACGCCGAGACCGACCGCGTGTTCGCGATGATGGAAAGCCTTGCGGCCCCGTCGGTGTGGAAGGGCATGCGCGTGCGCATCGAGCACGGCGACGGCATTCGGGCCGACACGCTGGCGCAGGCTGCACGACTCGGGATTGTCGTGATCCAGAATCCGACGCACTTTCCGCCAGCGAGCGCCCCGCGCCGGCCGAGCGACCCGTATTCAATGCTCCGAAGCCTTCCGGCTTCGGGCGTGCCCCTTGCGCTAGGGTCCGACAGCGTGGTTGGCGGCAACGAAGCCAATCCCTTCCTCAACATCATGTTGGCCAGCATCTATGCCGCGTCACCCGCCGAGGCGCTCACGCGCGAGCAAGCGTTGCTGGCCTACACCGCCGGCGGCGCCTACGCCGAGCGCCAGGAGCGCAACAAGGGCCGGATCATGCCCGGAATGGCGGCCGACCTGGCCGTCCTGTCGCAAGATCTGCTGACGGTGCCGGCTGCGGCCATGCCAGCCACCCGGAGCCTTCTGACACTGGTGGATGGTGAGATCGTGTTCGAGGACCCGGCGCTGGGGGCGGTGGCCCAACCCCAATGAAGGATCAGTACGCCCGCGTGAACCCACCGTCATGCAGCAGGTTCACGCCGGTCATGTGATCTGAGAATGGCGACAGCAGTCCGTCGACCGCGACCGCGACCTCCGCGGGCGTCCCATACTTCTTGAGTGGGATATTGGCCGTTTCATCCTCGAGGCGCTGCTCGACACTGACACCGGCGGTGGCGGCGCGCCTTCCGAGCGATGCCAGATAGTCCGGTGTGAGCGTACCGCCGAGAGAGAGCGTGTTGACATGGATGCCACGGTCCCCCAGGGCAAACGCCAAGGTCTTGGCCTCGGCCAACCATGCGCAGCGAATGACGTTGCTGGTAGCGTAGTGACCGATCACCTGCACCGACGACATGCCCGATATGACCACGACCTTGCACCGCTTGCCGTTCGCCGCGTCTGGTTGCATGGTGTCGATGGCAGCCTTGAGCAGCGCCAGCGGGCCGATAAAGCTGGCCTGAAGCAAGTGACGCCACTTTGCATTGCTCGGAAATGGATCGTTGGTTGGCGGATCTTGCGGTGGCATCAACACCACGCCTTGCAGAGCGATTTTTCTTGCGGACAGTTCAGTGGCGAACGCGTCGACGGATTCGTCCTGCGCCATGTCGACGCTGATCCAGGAGAACGTCCCAGCGCCTGGAAACGACTTTTCCAGCTCTTCGGTGAGCGCGCCAAGCCGTTCTGCATTGCGGGCGGCTAACAAGAGAGAGTAGCCGGCGCCGGCCAGGCGACGGCTGACTGCAAGACCGATGCCGCCCGTGGCCCCGGTGACAAGAACCGTTCCCGGTGTGTTTTCCATGCGTGGCTCCTTGTGACGCACTTCGTCGCGTCGAGCCAGTATGCGCCTGCGAAGGGCCTAGCGATCCTGCTGCCAGTGAGACTTGTGCATGAGGCGATGCATGATGGGTGCGAAGACCAGGCCCGCCGCGGCCAGGAAGACCAGGCCTGCATAGAGCGCATAGAGACCGGCGAACACCTTTCCGTCGTCGGTGCGCGGAGCATCCACGGGGCCCATCCCGCCCATGAGCATTGCGGAATTGAGGAATGCGTCGCGCCAGGGCAAGTGCTCGAAGTACATGTAGCCCACCATGCCCAGGGCGAGGGAAAACGCCAGCACTGCCATGGCTGCTGCAGCGTGCACCAGGACGCGTCGCGCGAACCGTTCGCGAGGAATCGGGGGATGTGCTTTGGGCTCGTACGCGAAGGCTCGGTGGACCATGCTTCAAGCGCCTGAAGTTCGGAGCTGGCCGGGATCGCCGGAATGGCGCCTGGCCCGTGAGGTGGATGATAAGACTCAGCAGTTCCCCTGCCAAGTGCCGGAGCGGGCTCCGTTCACTCCACGGCGCGGCTTGCATCCGTACGATTCGGCAAGTTCCAGGACGTCCTCACGATCGAACAGTCGCCATCCCAGCGTGGCGAACCGAATCATGTCGTCTTCAGTGGGAAACGAGTAGTAGGCGCCGGCCGACGGATCTTGCGGCGTGCCAATGACAGGCTCGCCACGTTCCAGCCGCCGGACTGCGTCCATGATCAAACTTGCGCCAGGCCGATAGAGCGAGAGAATGTGCCAAAGCAATGAATGCTCCTTGGCGACAGGCAGTCGTGCCGTCTCTATGATGCCGCCTGCGTCGATGGCGGGGCTGTCGATCCAGTGAAGGGTGCAGCCGATCTCCGCGTCGCCGTTCAGCAAGGCGCGGAAGGTTGCAAGAACACCTCGGTACTGAGGCAAAAGACCCGAGTGAAGGTTAAGGACGCCGCGGGGCGGAAGTCCCAGTACTTCTGTACCCAGGATTTTGCCGAAGCGAATCGAGACAAAAAGGTCGGCGCGCACGTCTCGCAACTTCCGCAGCTCCGAAGGATCTTTCAAGGTCGCGAGCGTTTGCACGGGAACGCCGAAGCGCCGCGGCAGTTCTCCAAACCCCACATAGCGGGCATCAACCTGGCGAGTTTGGTCGACGAGGGGAAAAACCAGATCGTTGAACAACTCCTGCTCGATGAAGGCGAGCTGCCCGAGCATCCGAGCCGGCGCCGTTCTGCTGCCCCCAACCCGCTCTGAAACAAAGATGCCTACGACACTGCGATGGAGCTCGGGCATCAGCAGATTGAGAGCGAAATTGCTCTCGATATCCCGGTTGACCAGAAAGGCAATCTTCATGGCCCACCGGCTACCAGAACGCGGCGCGGTTCGACTACGCCCCGGGCGGACGGTAGCCAACCGTACCCGCACGAGCTAGTGCGTCCAACGTCTCCTCGACTGTCAGCAGCGGCGTTGTCTCGACTTTGGACAATGCGCCGCCGCTGCCGATGGCAATGGCGACTGCAGCCATCGAGACGTTGTCGGGTGCTTCCCAGAGGTTGTAGCCGTCGTATGCGCCGAACGCGTACCAGAACCCATGCAGCTTCCCGCCGACAGACTCAATGTACTTTCGCGCAGCCTCGCGACGGTCTTCGGGGTTCTTCGTCAGTCGAGCCCAGGTTTCCGGCGTATAGCTGAAACGGGTCAAATAGAGAGCCATAAGAAAACCCCCTTGTCGTGGGTGGGGGAAAAATTATAGGTCTGATCACCGCGTCGCGGGTGTGGATCACGACAGCCCAACCATGCTTCAAGCGCTATTGGAGCGCCTTGTCGCGCTTCCACTTTTGCCAGGCATGGGCTGGTCGTTGTAGGTGACCCAGACTTTACCGTCCGCGTCTTGCCATACGAGGGCCCTGTTGGGAAGATCCAGTGCGAGGGTCGGCGCTTCCTTGATCAGCGGGGCGCCTCCCTTCGGATTTCCGAAGAGGATCAGATGAGACGGCAGTAATGTGGCGCCCGCCTCCTTTTCGGCATTCGCCGCGTGGTCGAGCTGATAGAAGACCTTGTAGATGCCGCTGGACTCGATCGCCGCCAGGAGCTTGGCCGCGGGGTCAGTCATCGAGCTCTTGCTCTGTCGCGTGATCACCCCGAGGTCCTGAGCGGTCGCGGTGAATGCGGCGATGCAAAGAACCGCGAGTACCATCAGCCTCCGCATGCTGCACTCCTGTTGGTGGCGCAAGGCCGGCGAGTTAGATGATAAGACTCGGCAGTACGCATGCCAAGTGCCGGCTCGCGAAACTGGGCCCTCCTGAGGCACATGCGGATGTCGGCGCACTATGTGCTTGCAGCGCGCTGCCCGGCCAAGGAAGCGAGACAGTCGGCCTGCCACTGGAACTCAGGCTCGAACGACTCGCGATCGCTCACCGCGCCATACCCGCCTTGACCATAGACAGCGGCATACGCGGCGTACTCCGCCGCCTGCCGCGCCTTGCCCGCCAGCGCGTTAGCGACTGCGTAGCTGGCAGACACGGCCGCGTGCCCGGAACCGTCGATCGATGTGGAGCCCTGATGCTGCCTGGCAAGGCGAGCGGCATCTTCCGCCAACCGGTCGAGCTGCGTTCGGCCCAACGTGCCGGCAAGGTATTGGCCCAATCCGGAAAGACAGTCCGCAACCGCCGGCTCCTCCAGGAAATGCTTGACGCGCAGCGCGCATGCGTAGCCATACTCCAGGCGCAAGCGCTCGTTGGCCGGGGCATCCAACTGCACCTGTTCGGCGAGACGGTCGAGCGCTTCGCTGTTCATGACATGGCCTCGCGCAGCTGCGACGGCATCATCCAGCAACGATCCGTGGACCCGACGAAGATCGCCAGCGGCGCGATGCCGTGCAGATCGGCGAAAACCGGCGACGCGAGAGGCGTCTGTCTTGGCAGGCGCCCCAGGTACTGTTCGGCCAGAAAGTTCATGATGTCGCGCGACGCACTGGGAGATCTCCGTCCATTCAGCGGGAACGCCGTTCGCCACGACCTGTTCCACACGGACATCCGCTGCCAGCGGAAAGGTACGCCACGCGGCGTTGCACATTGGAGAATGATGCCGGCCGCGCGCGAAGCATGGCTTCCAGTCGCTCGAGCTCATCCATCGGAGATGTCTCCTTCAGCTCAAACGGATCTCGCTGACGGCTAGCTGCGAAACCACTGCCGCAGCTCGATCGGGTTGCCGTCCGGGTCGCGAATCTCGGCGCGGGCATAGTCCGGGCGCTTCATCGGCCCCCATGTTGCCTCAACGCCCTTCTCCTTGAGCAGGTTCAGCGCGCCGTCCATGTCATCCACCTCCAGGGCGAGGCACTGCCAGCCGAGGCGCTGCTCTGCGCTGCGAGGCGGGATCGCTTGCGCTTGCGGATAACACATCACCTCGACGGTGGTGCCGCCAAGCTCGAGATAGATAAGGTCAAGCGGCCCGAAGGGGGTCTCGGGAATGGATCTGCGCTCGCGCTCGCGGAAGCCGAGCAAGCCGGTATAGAACGCGATCGTGCGCTCTGGAGTGGCAGTCAGGAGTTCGATATGGTCGATGCGCTTGAACATCTGGCGATTGTCACCTTCGGGATCGATCTCGCCAAGCACCTGCCCGCCAAACTACATGTTCGCCTCGTACTGCCATGCGCCCATCTTGAAGACGTTGTCGGGATCGACCTTTTGCTTGAGCGATCGCAGCCGATTCATGGTGTCCTGCGGGAACACCTCCAGCATTTCCACTTCGCTTTCCGGCATGGCATTGTTCAAATAGGTGGTCACATGAAAGCGGCTCAATTTCGCTGTGAATTCGTTGCACCACATCTTGCTCGCCGCTCGCTGCGAGACGTCGTCGTCCGGCCAACTGATGATGCAGCTGCACCAGAGGCGCCCCTTGCGGGCGGCAAACGAAGTGGACGCCGGATCAGCCTTGGCCACCGCGCCACTGACCTCCATGAAGATGAGAAACGTAGAAACCTTCGAGGCAAACGCCGGCTTTTCGCTCCATTGCTTCACAGCCGCATTCACGATGCTGCTTACCGCGCCGCCGTCGCGGGGATCCCAATCGATGAACACGCCCTTGTCCCAGTAGTTCTGGTTGAAGGGAAGCAATCCGTCGAGCGCCGCCTGAAGGGCCGTGTAGGGCAGCTGCGTGTCCTGGCGCACCAGGGCGCCGCCTCCGAACGCCGCCAGCTCGTCACAGGTGGCCTTGGCCGCGGCTTCCGTCTCACCGACGATCAGCGGGACCACACCACACACCGGATGACCATCAGGCGAGTGCATGTACACGAACTGAAGCGTTTCCGTTTCTTTACGGTCAGCGCGGCCGATACGCTCCATCCATGACGTCATCACTTCCTTCGCCTTGTCCACGGGCCACAGGATTGGGGCGCTACGGATGATTCCGCTGTTGGGCATATCGCGCAGCCGGACGACGAACTCGGTGACGATGCCGAAGCTGGCCCCGTTGCCGCGCATGCCCCAGAAAAGCTCCGGATCCGTGGCCTCGTCCACGCGGACGACCTTACCTTCCGCGGTGACCATCTCGTAGCCAACGATACTGTCGACGACCGCGCCCAGCCAACGGCTGAGGTGACCCAGGCCGCCGCCCAGTGCGACACCGGCAAAGCCCGTGTGGGAAACAGAGCCGGTGATGCATATCAGGTTATGCAGGGCAGTCTCATGATCGATGTCGCCCCCATCGGCTCCCGCCTGGATATATGCCAGCTTCTTTTGCGGGTCGACCCTGACCGCGGTCATCTTCATCAGGTCGATCACCACGGCATCGTTTGCCATTCCGTACGGTGAATGCGCGCCCTTTCCCCGCACCGCGATCGGTATCTTGTTCGACCGGCAGAAGTTCACCGTGGTCACGATGTCTCGCACACCTGAGACGACGGCGAAGGCCAGCGGATTCGCTCGCGCGTTCAGGTCCCGGTTCCACCCTCGCGATCGCGCCGCTGTGAAAGCGTCCTTGTCGTCCCGTGTGATGAGCGCTCCGCGCAGGGCGCCTTTGAGGCTAGCGAGTGCGTTGTCTGCCATGGTCTTGCTCCTGACATGAT
>JAQZBU010000229.1 GCA_029237735.1 Ramlibacter sp.
TCCTGGATATACGGTGCGCCGGCTGCGATGATCTTTGCGCGCAGCGGCCCGACGCTCACGAAGGTGCCGGTCGCCAGCTTGAAGTCCTCCGCGATGCGCCCGTCGAACTTCAAGCCCAGGTGAATGTCGGTTTCGTCGATCCACTTCACGGCGTCGCCGGTGCAAAAGAAGCCTTCCTCGTCGAAGGCCTCGGCCGTCTCTTTCGGCGCGCGCCAATAGCCCGGCGTGATGTTCGGGCCCTTGTACCGCACCTCGGTCTTGCCCTCCATGTCCACCAGCTTCAGTTCCATGCCCGGCGTGGGCACGCCCAGATCGCCCGCGCGGACGTTCGGGTTGGTCACGAAAATCGCGAAGGGCGATGATTCCGTCATGCCCAGGCCCGTGCCCATGACGATGCGCTCGCCGATCTCCCGCTCCTGCACCTCGTGCAGCGCGTCCCACACCGGTTGGGCCAGCGAAGCGCCGGCATAGAAGAACATCTTCACGCGCGACAGCAGGTTCTTTCGCAGGGCTTCGTCGGTCTTCATCGCCTGGGCGATCGCTTCGAAGCCGGTCGGCACGTTGAAGTACACCGTCGGCGCGATCTCGCGCAAGTTGCGCAGTGTCTCGTGCATCAGGGCAGGCGTCGGCTTGCCGTCGTCGATGTACATCGTGCCGCCGCGGAAGACGATCATGCCGAAGTTGTGGTTGCCGCCGAAGGTGTGGTTCCAGGGCAGCCAGTCCACCAGCACCAGCGGCTCCTCGGCCAACACCGGCATCGACTGCGTCATCTGCTGCTGGTTGGCGCACCACATGCGGTTGGTGTTGATGACAGCCTTGGGCAGCTTGGTCGAGCCGCTGGTGAAGAGGAACTTGACGATCGTGTCGGGGCCCGTCGCCTGCATCGCGGCATCGACGGCGGCGGTGGGCGTCGTCGCCACGAGATCCGCAAACGGCGTGGTATCGCGGCCGGGCACGGCGCCGCTCGCGATGGAGATCTCGGTGCCGGGCGGCACGGCGGCCGCGATGGCCTTGCCGTAACGCGTGCCATCGGCGGCGAACACCAGGCCCGGTGTTGTCGTCGCCAGCACATGGCGCAACTTGGAATAGTCGGTGCTGATCAGCGAGTAGGGCGGCGACGTGGGCACGGCAGGCACGCCGGCCACCAGGCACCCGAGCGCCATCAGGGCGTGTTCCAACCCGTTCTCGCTCAGGATGGCAACCGGACGCTCTGCGCTGAGACCACGGTCGATGAGCGCCTGCGCGATGCTGCGCGCGCTGCTCCACGCCTCGGCGTAGCTCACATGCCGCCAGTCGCCCAGGGCGCCGTCCGCGTGCGGCACGCGGCGTGCCATGAAGGTTCGATCCGGCGCGGTCTCAGCCCAGTGGCGCAGGCGGTCGGCCAGCCGCGCGGGATAGTCGCGCAGCGGTTGGTCGGCACGCAGGTAATGCACGCCGGGGCCGCCATCACGCAGCGTCACGCGCTTGACGCCGAACGTCAGCGCACGGTACTTGGGGGTTGTCTCCATCGGGGCCTCTTTGGGGCGTGGATGCGGTTCAGCCGCGCTTGACCTTGGCGGCTTTCCCGTCAAGGAACGCGCGCACGCGCGTCTTGGCTTCCGGGTCGCTCTGGGCGATGGCGGCCATCAGCGATTCCGTCAGGAAGCCCTGGTCGGCCGGCTGCTCGGCGATGCGGGGCAGGGCGTGCATCAACGCGAAGTTGGTCAGGGGCGCGTTCTGCGCGACTCGCTCGGCGAGCTCCAGCGCCTTCTCGGTGGCCTTGCCGGCGGGCACGAGGTATTGCGCGAATCCGATGCGCTCGCCGTCCTGCGCGTTGTACACACGGCCCGTGAGCATCATGTCGGCCATGCGCGCGGCGCCGATCAGCCGCGGTATGCGTACTGCGCCGCCGCCGCCCACGAAGATGCCGCGCGAACCCTCGGGCAGCGCATAAAAGGCGGTCTCGTCGGCCACGCGGATGTGGCAAGCGCTGGCAAGCTCCAGTCCGCCGCCGACCACCGCGCCGTGCAATGCGGCGATCACCGGAACGGGGCCATATTGCACACACTCCAGCGCGGCGTGCCACATGCGGGAGTGGTGCATGCCCTGGCCGGCGTCGCGCTCTTTCAGTTCGGACAAATCCAGGCCGGCGCAAAAGTGCTCGCCCTCGCCGTCGAGCACGGCGGCGCGCACGGTGTCGGGCAGGGTTTCGAAGACCGTGCGCACGGCGTTTATGAGCTCGTCGCTCAGCGCGTTGCGCTTGGCGGGCCGGTTCAGCCGCACGATGGCGATGTCGCCGCGGAACTCCAGGTGGATGTCTTTGTGTTTCATCAAGGTTTGCGAAGTTGGCCGATTATTGTTATAAAACATAACCAATTCAAGCCGCGCCGGCTAGGGCTTTCCCTAGGTTGGTGAACGAAACACGGAGAACCCATGGACCACGCCAACCTCATCGCCATCGACGTCCACACGCATGCGGAAGTCAGTTGCTGGAACCCGTTCGACAACTACGGCGAGGAATACGACCGCGCGGCGGACAAGTATTTCCGCTCCAACCGCAGGCCGACCATCGCCGAGACCATCGCGCATTACCGCGAAATGAAGATCGGCCTCGTCATGTTCACCGTGGACAGCGAATCGAAACTGGGGCGCCGGCGAATCCCGAACGAGGAAATCGCGCAGGCCGCGAAAGACAACAGCGACATGATGATGTGCTTCGCGAGCATCGACCCGCACAAGGGCAAGATGGGCGCGCGCGAGGCCGAGCGCCTCATCAAGGAGCACGGCGTCAAGGGCTTCAAGTTCCACCCCACGGTGCAGGGCTACCATCCCTACGACAAGATGGCCTGGCCTATCTACGAAGTGATCAACGCGCACAAGATGCCGGCGATCTTCCACACCGGCCACAGTGGCATCGGCTCGGGCATGCGTTGCGGCGGTGGCCTGCGGCTGGAATACAGCAACCCCATGCACCTGGACGACGTAGCCATCGACTTCCCGGACATGCAGATCGTGATGGCGCACCCCAGCTTCCCCTGGCAGGACGAGGCGCTGTCCGTCGCCACGCACAAACCGAACGTGTGGATCGACCTGTCAGGCTGGAGCCCGAAGTACTTTCCCAAGCAGCTGGTGCAATACGCCAACACACTGCTGAAAGACCGCATCCTGTTCGGCAGCGACTACCCGTTGATCACGCCCGAGCGGTGGATGAAAGACTTCGAAGACGCCGGTTTCAAGCCCGAGGTGATGCCCGGCATCTTGAAGGGCAACGCGGTGCGGCTGCTGGGGCTGGGTGCTCAGCCTGCGTCGGGCACGAACATGTAGCCCGCGTTGCGCACCGTGCGGATGCAGCGCGGCTCACCGGCCGGATCGGGTTCGATCTTGCGGCGCAATCGGCCGATGCGGATGTCGATCGACCGGTCGAACGGCTCCCACTCGCGGTTGCGCGTGTGCATCAGCAGCTGGTCGCGCGAGAGCACGCGGTTGGGGTTGGCCAGGAAGGTCTTGAGCAGGTCGTATTTGCGGCCGGTCATGATGGGCGAGATCGCCCCCGCGGTTGAAGGCGCATGCTCGGCCACTGGCTTGGCTTGCAGCCGGCGCAGCAGGCTTTTCAGGCGCGCAAGCAACTCGCGCGGATCGAACGGCTTGGCGATGTAATCGTCCGCGCCGATTTCCAGGCCCACGACGCGGTCGACCACATCGCCCGAGGCGGTCACCATGATGATGCCCACGTCGTAGTGTTCACGCAGGTAGCGCGCCAATACCAGGCCGTCCTCGCCGGGCAGCCGCACATCCAGCAGCACCGCGTCGGGTAGTTCTCGCTCGAACTGATCGCGCATTTGCGCGCCGCTGCCCGCTTCAGCCACCTCGAAGCCGTGGCCTTCGAGGTATTCGCGCAGCATCTCCCGCACCGACGGATCGTCGTCGACGATGAGCAGGCGGGTTCTGGAAATCATGGCGGCAATTTTGCAGCAGCGACGCCCGCCTGACGAGTCCTGAATACAAACCGGCAACAAATCCCCCGCGTGAGATCGGAGTGGCCGCATGCCGATACCGAACCGCTACATCTGCGGTCGCGCTGGAAGCATGCGCGATACCCGCGCTTTCCACACTTCCTTTCGCCGCATCCGCTGTTGCGAGACGGCGCATTTTCCAACCATCGAAAGGAAAGCCATGACGACCCTAACCACCACTCAGCGCTATGCCAAGGTCATCGAAGTCTCCAAGCGCGTGCGATGGGAGATCGAGCGCGACCTGATCCGCGGCCGACGCTTCGACTACACGAAGAGCTTCATGCCCAACAGCCTGTCGCTCGTCAATGAACTGCCCTTCCTGGATGCGGCCGACAAGCGGCTGCTGAGCCAGGTGCAGGGCCGCACGTACGCATACGTCTTCGGCCTGGTGGAGCGCTTCATCGGCGCGAAGGTGCTGGAGATCAGCCGCGAGCACTGGCTGGGCGACCAGGTGGCGCTGGAGGCGCTGGTTCGGATGACCGATGAGGAGCTCAAGCACCAGGAGCTCTTCCGCCGCCTGGAGCAGATGATGGCGGCCGACATGCCGCACGGCTACGTTCAGACGGCCGAAGCGAATGCGGTGGCGCAGGCCGTGCTCGGCAAGAGCTCCTGGTCGGTGCTGGCGCTAACCCTGGACATCGAGCTGTTCACCCAGGCGCATTACCGCGCCAGCATCGAGCCGCAGGACAACCTGTCGGAGCTGTGGAAGGACGTCTTCCTGTTCCACTGGAAGGAAGAATCGCAGCACGCCCAGCTCGACGAGCTGGATGATCGCGCTGGTGGGCGCCGTGGACGGCATCCTGCAGTCGCAGGCCAGCGCGGACTCGGATTACTTCATCGGCGCGTCTGGCACGTTCTTTACTCCGGAGCAGCTCGGCCAGATCCACGACAAGGTCCTCAAGGCCTACCGCTGGCAATACATCGTGTCCGGCGTGATGGAGCCGCGGTTCCAGAAAGTGCTGTTCGGCCTGCTCGACGAGACGCAGGCGACGCGTGTGAAGAACGCCCTGGCGCCCCTGACGTACGCCGTGCCCGAGCAACCCGATCAAACCATGCCGCTCGCGGCGTGATTCCAGGCGGCCGTTCGCGGCCGCGCTTTTACCCCGAGGAGATTCCCATGTCCGATTCGATCCGTTCCCGCCTTCCGATGCCTCTGCGGTCCGTACTTCGGGAGTTGGCCGACTCATGGCGCTACGCCGCGGCGCGCCGCGAATTCAACTCCCTCGATGACGCGACGCTGCGCGACCTGGGCATGCGCCGCTCCGAGTACGACTCGTATTGGGCTGAAACCCACGGCATGGCCGAGCGCACGCGCAAGCATGCAATGGCACCTCACCGCGAAAAGCAGTGGCCATGAACGCGGCCGCCTGGAGATTGACACTGGCGGCCTCCGTCCTGATGGGCCTGGCCATGGGCGGGCGCTCGGCCTTCGGCTTGTTCGTCTCCCCGTTGAATACCGCTTCGGGCATGGGCCTCGCCGCGATCAGCTTCGCGCTGGCCCTGGGACAGCTCGGCGTCGGGTTGGCGCAGCCTGCGATCGGCGCCATGGCTGACCGCCACGGCCCGGCGCGCGTTATCGTCATAGGCGGCCTGCTGCTGGCCGCGACGATCTCCGCGCTGGCCGTCTGGCCTATTTCCGCCGTGCTGGCGCTGATGCTGGTCGCCAGCGCGGTCGCCTCCAGCGCCGTGGGAAGCAACGGCCTTCTCCTGGGCGAAGTGGGGCGGGCCGTGTCGCCCGCGCGCGCGGGGCTGGCCGTTGGCGTCATCGGCGCCGGCGGCTCGGCCGGCCAGCTCGTCCTGGGGCCGGTCATGCAGTGGGCCATCGACTATCGCGGCTGGGCGGTGGCGCTGCTGGCCATGGCCGCGTTGAGCCTGGTGGCGTTGCCGCTGTCGCTTGTGTTCCGCCGCAAGGCTGGCGTTGCGGCATCCCATGCGTCGGCTCCCGCCGGCTCGGTGCGCGAGGTCTTGCGCGAATGGCGTTTCTGGCGCGTCGCCGCAAGCTTCGGCGTCTGCGGCTTCCACATCGGCTTCCTGGGTGTCCACATGCCGGGCGTGATCGAGAGATGCGGCCTGCCGCCCTCACTTGCAGGCACGTGGATGGCGCTGGCGGGCGCGGCCAATATCGCAGGCAGCATCGTCATCGGGCTGGCCCTCAAGCGCTACCCGGCGGGCGCGTTGCTGGTGGGCCTGTATGTCACGCGCGCGCTCGGCATCGCCGGCCTGCTCGTCCTCCCAGCGACGCCGCAGGTGATGCTCGGCTTCGGCCTGCTGATGGGCGCCAGCCACATGGGCACGTTGCCGCCCACGACGCAGCTCATCGCACGCCAGCACGGCGTGCAGCGCCTGGGCACGTTGTTCGGTGTCGTGATGCTGGTGCACCAGATCGGCAGCTTCGCGGGCATCTGGTTGGGTGGCTGGGCCGCCGAAGTGACCGGTAGCGACCAGCTGTTGTGGTGCATCGACGCGGCCCTGGCGCTCGGCGCTGCGGCGCTGGTGTGGCCGCGCGGGGGCGAGGCTGTGAAGAAGCCCGCCATGCGCCCCGCGCGGGCTTGATGCTGTGGGCGGGTGTTGTGGCGCGCCATGATTCACACGCCTCTACCTCGCCTGCAATCCGCGTGCGGGTGGGCCGAGACGCTTCGCTAAGTCGTAGCGAAGCGAAGACCGCCACAGTATGAGCCGCTGCCGGGTACCGCCTGCCGCAACGCGAGCGCCCGCCACCCCCCTGACGCGACGCGATATGCCCGCCACACCTCACGCGACGCGACCGCGCAGCGACAGCACTTCGTACACAAGCCCACGCAGCTGCGCGGCGTCGATCGGCTTGCGCAGCAACGCTCTTGCCCCGCAGCAATCCAATTCGGCGCTGCCGATCTCCGATGTGTCGCCGGTGTACACCAGCACAGGCAGCGTTGGCCGCTGTGACTTTGCGAATGCGCACAGGGCCAAACCGGTCATGCCGGGCATGGTCTGGTCGGTCAGAAGCATGTCGAACGGTTCGGGCGAGGCCAGCAGATCAGCGGCCGCACGAGGGTCGTGTTGCGCGACCACCTCCAAACCCCAGCTTGTCAGCAGCTCGACCATGTAGACGCTCACCATCGCTTCGTCCTCGACCAGCAGCACGCGGCCGCGCAGTTTGGGTTGAGACGATGCACCGTTTGGTGATTGCGGCACCGGCATCGGCGCCCACGCGCCCTCGGACGCTGCCGGAAGCAGCACGCGGAAGGTCGAACCTTCGCCCGGGGTGGACGTGGCCTCGATGTGGCCATCGTGGTCGTGCACGATGCCATGCACCATGGCCAAGCCCATGCCGGTGCCGCGCCCTACGTCCTTGGTGGTGAAGAACGGCTCGAACATCCGTTCCAGCACTTCAGGCGGCATGCCGCACCCGTCGTCGGCGACTTCGACCCACACCCACGCCGACCCGTCGATGCGCGCACTGCAGGATGCGCAATGCGCGCCCGCCGCGTTCGAATGCCCGATCCGCACCCGGATCGTCCCGTGGCCGCGGATCGCGTCGCGGGCGTTGATGCAAAGGTTGAACAGCACCTGCTCGAGCTGGATCGGGTCCGCCACCACGGGCGGCACGGCGCCGTCGGCGCTGTCGCACAGTTCGCTGCATTCCACCGCAATCGATGAAGGCAGCGACGGCCGCAAAAGCTGTAGCGCCTGGCGCGCGGCGTGCGTCGCACTGATCAATCGGCGCTCGCCGCGTTGCGGCCGCGAGAACGCGAGCAGCTGCGCGACATGGTCGCGCGCGCGCTCGGCCGCCAGCCGCGCCTGCGAGAGCTGGCGGGCGAGGGCCGTGTCCTCGGAAGCGGCGGGCCGCTCCTGCGCCATTCCCACATAGCCGATGACGCTGGTGAGGATGTTGTTGAAGTCGTGCGCGAGGCCGCCGGTGAGCTGGCCGATCGCTTCCATCTTCTGCGCCTGC
>JAQZBU010000108.1 GCA_029237735.1 Ramlibacter sp.
TGCCGCGGTTGATGCGGCTCCACATCTTGAGGGCGCGATGCCAGCCATGCACGCGTGCGGGCCGCCGCTCGGCAAAGTCGAAGTCGGGCCGCCATATCAGCGAGCCATAACCGAAGACCCAAAGGTCCTCATGCCCACCCCACTCCTGCAGCACCCGGTCCAGCATCGGCGCCGGGTCGCGCAGCGGCTTCAATTCGCTCATGGCCGAACTTTAGCGCCACGCGCCTGTCCCCGTCGGTTGGTAACCTGTTCGTAACGCTGGCACACACGCGGGCCGTTGTTCCGGGGTAGGATCGAAGCTGTAATTTAGTTACCAACCCAGATGAAACTCCACCCCCAAGTTGCCGCTGTCACCGATCGTATCCGGGAGCGTAGCGCGCCCGGCCGTGCGGCCTACCTGCGGCAAGTCGACGCGGCCGCCGCGCGCGGCCGGGGCGCGGATCGCATGGGCTGCGCCAACGTGGCCCACGCCTTTGCGGGCCTGCCTGCCAACGACAAGTTCAAGGTCGTCACCGAAAAGGCGCCCAACATCGGCATCGTCAATGCGTACAACGACATGTTGTCGGCGCACGCGCCGCTGGGCCGCTACCCGGACATCATCAAGGAAGAGGCGCGCCGCCACGGCGCGACGGCGCAGGTGGCCGGCGGCGTCCCTGCCATGTGCGACGGTGTCACGCAGGGCACGCCTGGCATGGAGCTGAGCCTCTTCTCACGCGACGTGATCGCCATGGCTACGGCCGTCTCCCTCAGCCACGACGTGTTCGACGCCGCGCTGATGCTCGGCATCTGCGACAAGATCGTGCCGGGCCTGCTGATCGGCGCGCTGCAGTTCGGCCACCTGCCCACGGTGTTCGTGCCGGGCGGCCCGATGCCCAGCGGCCTGTCCAACAGCGAGAAGGCCAAGGTGCGTGAACAGGCGGCGCAGGGGCTGGTGGGCCGAGCCGAGCTGCTCGATGCGGAATCGCGCGCCTATCACTCGCCGGGCACCTGCACTTTCTACGGCACGGCCAACAGCAACCAGATGCTGATGGAAGCGATGGGCCTGCACGTACCGGGTACGGCGTTCGTCAACCCGGGCAACGATCTGCGCGATGAGCTGACGCGCGAGGCGGTGCGCACCGTGCTGGGCATCATCGAGGCGAAACGTTTCGCGCCGATCGGGCGCCTCGTGGATGAGCGCGCGATCGTGAACGCGATGACGGCGCTGCTGGCGACGGGCGGGTCCACGAATCACCTGATCCACTGGGTCGCTGTGGCGCGCTCGGCCGGTATCACCATCGACTGGAATGACTTCGCGCAGCTCTCCGCCGTCGTGCCGCTGTTGGCGCGCGTCTATCCCAACGGCACGGCTGACGTCAACCAGTTCCAGGCGGCAGGCGGGCCGGGCTTCGTGATCCGCGAGCTGCTGGACGCAGGGTTGATGCACGAGGATGTGCTGACAGTGCGCGAGGGCGGGATTCGCGAGTACACGCGCGAGCCTGAATTACTCCCTCCCCCGCTGGGGGAGGGCAGGGGTGGGGGCACCGCAGGCCACCGCATCAATTGGTGCGACATCGGCCGTTCCCGATCCCTGGACATCGTCCGGCCAGTAGATCGACCCTTCAGCGCCACCGGTGGCCTGAAGCTGCTCACCGGCAACCTCGGGCGCAGCGTGATCAAGGTTTCGGCTGTTCCGAACGACCGCCACGTGATCGAGGCGCCTGCCCGCGTTTTCGACGCGCAAGACGAGTTGCTGCGCGCATTCAATGGCGGCGAACTCGAGCGCGACGTCGTCTGCGTCGTGCGGTGGCAGGGACCGCAAGCCAATGGCATGCCGGAACTGCACAAACTCACGCCGCCGCTCGCCGTACTGCAGGGGCGGGGATTTTGCGTGGCGCTGGTCACCGATGGGCGCATGAGCGGCGCGTCCGGCAAAGTGCCGGCTGCGATCCACGTTTCCCCGGAAGCGGCTGCCGGCGGGCCGCTCGCCAAATTGCGCGACGGCGACATCGTGCGCCTGGATGCGGATGCGGGCACATTACAGGCGCTGGTTCCCGCCGACGAGTGGGCCGCGCGTGAAACCGCCGCCATGCCAGAGAATCTCAAAATTGCCAACGGCATCGGCGTGGGCCGCGAGATGTTCGCGGCCTTCCGCCGCAACGCGCTGCTGGCCGAGGAAGGTGCGTGCACATGGCTTTAGTACAAGCGGCGACGGACAAGCTGACGTCCGTGCAGGTGATGACAGACGCACCGGTGATCCCGGTGATCGTGCTGTCAAACGTGGCGCATGCGGTGCCCCTGGCACGCGCCCTTGTCGCGGGCGGCATCCGCATGCTGGAGGTGACGCTGCGTACGCCGGCCGCGCTCGCCTGCATCGAGCGCCGACGAGGCGCGGGCGGCCGCCAGGGCTGGGGCGCGCTTCGCGGTGAGTCCGGGCTACACGCACGCCGTCGGCAAGGCATGCCGGGAGCTCGGCCTGCCGCTGCTGCCCGGCGTGGCCACCGGTAGTGAAATCATGATGGCGCAGGAGGACGGCTACTCCTCGCTCAAGTTCTTCCCGGCGATGCAGGCGGGCGGCACCGCGATGCTCAAGGCGTGGCAGGGGCCGTTCGGCGAGGTGAAGTTCTGCCCCACCGGCGGCATCACCCCGGCCAACGCGGCGGAGTTCCTCAGCCTGTCCAATGTCTTGTGTGTGGGCGGCTCATGGTTGACGCCGGCCGATGCGGTCGCGCAAGGCGACTGGGCGCTTATCACCCAACTCGCCCGCGAAGCAGTGGCGCTGAAAGGCAAATGAATGTCATGCCGGACTTGATCCGGCATCCATGCCTCGAACGGAATTGCCTGACGCGATGGATTGCGGGTCAAGCGCGCAATGACAATACCTACGCTTGCTCGTTCTTCCGTTCGATCAGTTCGATCTTGTAGCCGTCCGGGTCGGTGACGAACGCGATCACCGTCGTGCCGCCCGGCACGCCCAGCGCGAGGTGGCCGAAGGCGGTGCCCATCTCGTAGCTGTTCACGCCGTGGTTGTAGGTGAGCTCTATCTCGGCATGGTCGGGGTTGGTGCCATAGCCGACGAACGCCAGCGAGTATTTCTGCTCGGGCCGCTCGGTGGTGCGCAGCAGCTTCATGCCGAGCACGCGGGTGTAGAAATCGATGGAGCGCTGCAGGTCGCCCACGCGCAGCATGGTGTGAAGAAGTCTCATGGCATCCATTATGGCGATGCGACGTGCGGTTTGCACGAAGGCGCGCTATGCTGGCAGCGCCATGATCATTATTCCCAATGTCAGCCTCGCGAACGAGACCGACGCGAGCGCCATCGCGGAGATGTCGCGCGACTATGTGGAATACGGGCTGGGCTGGAGCTGGACGCCGTCTCGTGTGATGAAGGCGATTCGTGACAACGGCACCAACGTGGCGGTAGTGCGCGAGCGCGGACTGGTGCTGGGCTTCGGCATCATGCGCTACGGCGAGCAGAAGGCGCACCTGACGCTTCTGGCGGTGCAGCCCACCGAGCGCAAGCGCGGGCTGGGTGCGGTGCTGCTGTCGTGGCTGGAGAAGAGCGCGCTCACGGCGGGCATCGAACGCGTGCAGCTCGAGGCGCGTGCGGACAACCCGGTGGCCATCGCGTTCTACCGAGACCAGGGCTATGAAGATGCGGGGACGGTGCGCGGTTACTACCGCGGTGAGGTCGATGCACTGAGGCTCGAGAAGACCTTGTGGGTGGGGACGGACGGGGGATAGGCGGTGGCGGGCATGGGTGCCCAACCTACGGCTATCTTGTCGGGAGCTCGAATACCAGGCACGTCGTTGTGGCGTGCGCGTACAGCGTACCGTCCGGGCCGAACAGTCTTGCCTCGGCGGTGGCGAGTTGTCGGCCGCAGTGGATCACCTTGCCCTCAGCGCGAACGCGCGGCGCCTTGTTGCCGATTGCGCGCACCAGGTTCACGCCCAGCTCGGCCGTCGTGTAGCCGCGGCCAGCGGGCATCATGGTGTGGACGGCGCAGCCCAGCGCCGAATCGAGCAGTGTCGCGTACCAGCCGCCGTGGATCGTGCCCATGGGATTGAGGTGCGCCGGGCCGGGCGTGCCCTGGAACATGGCGCGGCCCTCGTCCACTTCGATCAGCGTGAAATCCAGCGTCCGCGCGATGGGCGGGTAGGGCAACTCGCCTCGCAGCATGGCTTGCATCATCTCCAGCCCGGTCTTGCCGGCCAGCTGCTGCGGCTTGGCCACGCCCGCGCCCACACCGGCTTCGAGCCGGGCCATCACTTCGCGCTCTTGGGCCAGCCAGGCTTCGAGCTGGTTCATCTGCGACATCGTTTCCCCTTCCAATTCACAAAGCAAATAAACTTGCATATGCAACAGTTGCAGCTACAATAATCGACATGGACATCGCTGTCAAGCCCCAGGGCTGCACCAACATCAAGCTGCGACAGCTCATGCGCCGTGTCGCGAAGCATTACGACGACGAAGTCGGCAAGACTGGCCTCAAGGGCACGCAGTATTCGCTGCTGTCCTATGTCGTCAAGCTCGGCCCCATCCGCCCTGGCGACCTCGCTGCCGAGATGAAGATTGGCCCGTCCACGCTCACCCGCAACATGCGCCCGCTGATCGATGCGGGCTGGCTGGAGCTCGGGCCCGGTGCCGACGGCCGCAGCCGCCTGCTCAGTGTTACGCCGGCCGGCCGCGAAAAGCGTCAGGAGGCACAGCGGCGCTGGCGCGTGGCGCAGGAGGGCATCAACCAAATGCTCGGTTCGCGCCGCGTGGTCGAGTTGCACGCACTTATCGACGAATGCCTTGAATTGCTTTCACCCCATCCCGATGGAGAAACCGATGAATGACGCAGCCGGCGCCCGGCCGAAGCACATGGCCCTCTGGCTCGTCCTGCTCGCCGCGGCGGGCACCTACGCGCTCACGATGGGCACGCGGCAGACGATGGGCCTGTTCCTGTCGCCGCTCAACACCTCCACCGGCCTCGGCCTGGGCAGCATCAGTCTGGCGTTCGCTTTCGGGCAACTCTTCTGGGGCTTGACGCAACCTTTCGCGGGTGCGATGGCCGACAAGGTCGGCGCGGGCCGCGTGCTGTTCGCCGGCGCCATCCTCGTGGCCATCGGCACGTACATCACGCCGATGATGACGACCACCTGGGGATTGATCCTCGCGATCGGAGTGCTCTCCGCCGGCGGCGCGGGCATGGCCGGCCCGGCGGTGTTGATGGCGGCCACCACGCGGCTGGTTTCGCCCGAGCGGCGCGGCCTGGCGACAGGCATCGTCAATGCGGGCGGCTCTTTCGGCCAGTTCGTCATGGCGCCCATTGCCGCCGCGTTGATGGTCGGCGTCGGCTGGGCAGCCGCCATGCAGATCCTGGGCCTTGTTTTGCTACTCGTATTGCCGGCCGCGTTCCTGCTCAAGGGCAACTCGCTACATGCCGCGCCGGCCGGCCAGAAGGTGGCGGGCACGCGCGAGGCGATCCGCGATGCCTTGCGCAACCCAAGTTACCTGATGCTCGGCGCGGGCTTCTTCGTCTGCGGTTTCCACGTCGCGTTCCTCGCCACCCACTTGCCTGGCGTGATCGCCTCATGCGGTTTGCCGACCCAATGGGCCGGCTGGTCGCTCGCGATGATCGGCCTGTTCAATATCGTGGGAAGTGTGGTGATGGGTTGGGCCGTGGGACGCTGGCGCATGAAGTCGCTGCTGGCGCTGGTGTATGCGGCACGCGCGCTCGCGGTCATCGTGTTCCTGCTCGCGCCGAAGACCGGGCCGGTGGTTCTGTTGTTCTCCGCCGTGATGGGCCTTACCTTCCTTTCCACGGTGCCGCCTACCGCGGGCCTCGTGGCCAAGTTCTTCGGACCCTCGAACATGGCCACGCTATTCGGCATCGTGTTGCTAACCCACCAGGTGGGTGGTTTCCTGGGCGCGTGGCTGGGCGGAAAGGTGTTCGATGCGACGGGGGCGTACGACTGGATCTGGTACATCGACATCGTGCTGGCCGTGGGTGCGGCGCTGATTCACCTGCCGATCCGCGAGCCGATCCTGCGGCGCACGGGAGCCACCGCGGCCTGACACGACTTCACGCACGCCGCCACCCACGCGCCCCGGCTGCGTTCGATAATTCAATCGTTGTCGCACGTCCGGAGGTCCAGGCGCATGGCTCGCGAAACGCCGTCGCAATCGCTCACCAGGCTCAGCCGCAAGGTGAGCGCCTGGTTCGCGCAATGGCGGCTGCCAAGCTCGGCCTGGGTCTACCTGCTTGCGGCAGCGGCGCTGCTGGCCGTGTCCCAGCTCCTGTGGTTGTGGCATTCGTGGCCGGTGCGTGAAATCCTGGATGCCGAACGCCCGGCCGCGGGAGCGTCGGTATGAACGCTTTGCGGTACATCGCTGCCATCGTGCTCGTCCTTTGGGCGACGGGTCTCGGCGTTGCCGCTGTGCAGCTGAGCGCCTGGAACGACGAACTGGTGCGCATGCTCCTCCAGATCCGCGCCGACACGGTTTTTCGCACCCGGATGGCGCAGGCGAATGAACCGATTCCGCGAGAGTGGTACCGCGCCAAGGCCCTGTGGCTGCTGGCCGCCGGCGAAAAGCTGCAGGACGACAGCCGGTGGATGATGTTTTTTCCTGGATCATGGCGGCCATTCGACGACCTGACCGAGCGCCTGGCGCTGCGCATCGAGCGCGAGTTCAGCGAGATCGCGGTGGACACCATGCGCCGCGAGCTGTTCTTCCGCGCCGCAAGGCTGACTGGCGTGCCGCAGGACGCGGCCAGCGGCGCGTTGCTGGTGGACCGCGGATGTGCTCAGCCGCCGATGCCCACCGGCTTCGATGCAGGCGGGGCCGGTACCCGCGAATTGCCGGAGGTCATTGCTGCGCAAAGCCACCTCGAGGCGGTGGAGCAGCTCGACAGTGCGGTGGATGCCATGCAGGCGCTGCAGGACCCGGCGACCGCGGATGCGCGGCACCTTCGGGTGCTGGCGAATTACACGCTTGGGGCCGAAGTGCCGGGGCGCCTGTCACGCAGCGCGTCGCTGTTCGGCGGCGGACTCAAACCCGCCGACCCGGCCGCACGCGCGCTGGGCATCGCCCATCTGCAGTATGCGGTGAGGTGCAGCGTGGGAAAGGCCATGGCCGCGCTGGACACCCGCTTGTTCGAGCGCAACGACCTGCTGGCGACGGAGACGGTTCTCGCGCAGCGCGCGGGGCGGCTGTTTGCGCCGGGAGCGCGCCCTCTGCCTTACGCGGAAACGATGCAGGGCCTGCGCGAAGTGCTTGCCGCGCTCGACGATGAGGAGGCCATGCTCGCTCGCGGCGATTACGCGTGGCTACAGGGCTCCACCCCCAGTCTGGGCCCCCTGCACGAGGCGCTGCTGGAGCGCGTCGGCACCGTCCGGCTGCTGGGGCCCGACGCCGTGGAGCAGGTGCGTCGGCGCTCGGGCCGGCTCGCGCAGCAGTTCCGCAGCCAGTTCTCCCGCTCGCTGGCCGGCGGCAGCGAGCCAGCATTGCAGTGGCAACCCGATCGGGGCCGGCTCGCCCTCTCGCCGCAGCGAGTCGCGTTGCGGGACGCGCTCACGGCCCTGTTGCGCGAGCCCTTCATGGCCGAGCCGGCGGGACGCGCGCTGCCCGCCACGGCGCCGGCTCCGCTGTCATGGGATCAGCAGCGCCTCGCGCACGCGCTTTCGCTCGCGGGCGAGCGCCGCCGCTTCGCGGTCGACATGTTGCCCAGGTTTCCAGCTTCGGTGCAGGGCGGCATCGCGCAGATAGTCAACGCGCAGCTTGCCCAGCTGGTGCAAGACAGGACCGTGGAGGCGATGATCCTCGCAGCCGCGGCGAATGCACCGGTCACATTCGATGCGGCTGACTTCCGCGCGCAGCGCGAACAGCTCTCCGGGGTGCAGGCGCTCTTTGCCCAGCTTGGCGCACGCGACCGCGCCGAGGGGCTACGCGCGCTGCTCGCGCACGACCTGCTCGAGCGGCTGGCGCTGTCGGAACAGACCCTGTGGCGTTCAACGCTCTTTTCCGCGCGGACGCAGGACTTCGGGTGGTGGCACGGAGAAGGCTCGCCCATTTTTCAGGCCTTCGGCGTCGCCGACGGCCTGACGTTGAAGTACCTGCTGGCGCAGCAGATCGCTGAGATGGATGAGGGTGCGCGGCACGCGGCGTTGCTGTTGCCATATGCGGACGCCTCCATCGCCGCGAGCCCGACCGTCGGGCGGTGGCGGGGGATGATCCCCGCACTGGAGCGGTGGCGCTCCGGATCGGGTGGCAGCGTGATTGCGCTGCAACGCTACCTGCTCACCTTGGCGCCGCAGCTGGACGGTGCGAACTGCCTGGAGCGGCTGGCGGCCAACCCGGTGCCCGAGGGCGGCGCCGACGAGTTTGCGCGTCGCCATGCGCATCTGCACCGCGCGCTGCAGCACCGCTGCGCGGAATTGCGGTCGACCACCAGGCCGTGGTAGCAGAGCCATGACCTGCCGCAAGAGCGCTCCCGGCGGCTTTGGTATCGTTTGGGCTTCACCCACTTCCCTGCCGAGACCTGCGCATGCAACGACGCTACCTCCTCACCTCCGCCGCGGTCGCCGTCCTGGCGCTTGCCGCATGCAAGGACAGCCCGTCCGCATCGGGCGCTGCCAAGGCGCAGTCCCAGCCCGTATCGACGGCCGCGATCGAGGCGGGTGCCAAGGGCTTCGTGGTCGGCTCGCCCATGAGCGTGCGCACGGTCTATGTGTTCTTCGACGCGCAGTGCCCGCATTGCTCGGCGCTGTGGCGCGCCGCCAAGCCGCTCAAGTCGCAGGCCAAGTTCGTCTGGATTCCCGTGGGCCTGCTGAACAAGTCGAGCGAGGCGCAGGGCGCAGCACTGCTCGCATCAAAGGACCCGGTCGCCCTGATGGACGAGCACGAAGCGTCCATGGCTGCGCAAAAAGGCGGCATCTCGGGCATGGGCGATTTCGACGCGCAACGCGAAATGGTTCGCAAGAACACCACGCTCATGAACAGTTTCGGGTTTGCATCGGTGCCGAGCGTCGTGGGAACGCACGCCCAGACGGGCGCATTGGTCACGCGCGAAGGTTCCATGCCAACGCCTGAACTCGCGGCCTTGCTCGGCCTGCAGGCGCCCGCGCAGTAAGCTCAGGCGCGGCCGGCGGGGCCCGGCCCGGACATGCCCACGCTGCTGTTGGTGAACGCGAAGTCGCTGCCGGTGCGATGCCAGGGCTCGCTAGCGTCGCCGATCAGGTCGCGGCACAGCGCGATCATGTCGTCGATCAGATCCTCCTGCGCCCCCCGCAACTGCTGGTATTGCTTGTCCTCATAAGCCGGTTGACAGCCGGAGCCTTGGCTCAGCCGCACCAGGTTCTGCTGCCAAAGATATTCGATGACGCGGCTGTGGGCCTGCAGTAGCCGAACCATGTGCTGCGAAATATCGGGGAAGCACTCGCGCATGATCCGCCGCGCCTGTGTGAGCGGCTCAGGCGAGGCGAGTTCGTCGACGTCGCGGGCGGTAAGGGGCAGGTCGCGCTGGAAGTCGATCCAGGCCGAGTATTCCTGCAAGGCGTGGATCAGGCGATAGCCCTGCGCTCGCAATTCCTCTGCGCGCACCCGGCCCACGTGGCGAGCCCACAGGTAAACGGCCGCTACCGCCGCCGTCAGGCAAAAGGCGCCGATCAAGGAGGGGATGAGCAGGTCGTCGATGGGAAACATTGGTTTGCCGCCAAGGCAAATGCTGAGGTACGGGAAACGAAAACGCTGTAGGACAAACCCCCGTCGCATCCGACAAGCGGCGGCCCCGGCGCGCTAGACGGGAACGGTGTAGTTCAGTGTCAGCCGCCCACCATCGACGACGACAATTTCGCCGGTGATGTAGCTCGCTGCATCGCTTGCGAGATAGGCGACGGTGTCAGCGATCTCCGCAGGCTCTCCCAGCCGTTTCATGGGCGTGCGGCTCATGATGCGGGCTTTCGCTTCTTCGCTGGTGAGTACCGCCTTGGCAGCCAACTCCGTGGCAATAGTGCCGGGTGCGACGGCGTTGACGCGGATGCCCTTGTCGGCCAAGGCGAGGGCCATCACGCGCGTGAGCTGGTTGATGCCGCCCTTGCTCACGTTGTAGCTGGCGATGGTGGGTATGGTGAGCACGGCGTTGACGGAACTCATGTTGACGATGGCGCCACGCGATGCGTGGCCATCCGCGCCGGTGCGCGGCTGCGCCTTCGCCATCTCGCGCGCAACAGCCTGGCCCATGAGGAACGAGCCCTTGAGGTTCACACGCAGCACCGCGTCGAAATCATCCTCCGTAACGTCCAGGAAATCCGCCGCCTTGAAAATGCCTGCGTTGTTCACCAGTACGTCGATGCGGCCGTGGGCCTGCATCGCCTTGGCCACCACGGCATCGACGTCGGCCTTGTCGCCTACGTCGCAATGCAGGTAGAGGCCGCCGAGCTCCCTGGCGAGCGCTTGTCCGCGCTTGTCGTCGATGTCCACGATCACCGGCTTCGCGCCTTCGCTTGCGAAACGCCTGGCGCAGGCTTCGCCGATGCCTTGCGCGCCGCCGGTGACGATGCACACGCGGCCGTGTAGGCCGAAGTTGATGTTCATGCCCGAATGGTACCCGCGCAGGCGGCCATGAAATCGAGCGCGTTGCGCTTCACGTCGGCCGCGACGAGGCCCGGTTTGTACAGTGCTGAGCCGATGCCGAAGCCACTCGCGCCGGCTGCGCGATAGCCCGCCATGTTGGCGGTGGTGATGCCGCCTACGGGCAGCAGCAACGTCTCGCCCGGCAGGACAGCCCGCAGTGCCTTAACGGCGGCCGGCGGGATCATCTCGGCCGGGAACAGCTTGAGCCCGGCGGCGCCCGCATCGAGCGCGGCGAATGCTTCGGTGGCCGTGAACACGCCGGGCAGGCACACCATGCCGAGCGCTACGGCCTGCCGCACGACCTCGGCATTGAAATTGGGGGAGACGATGAGCTGTCCACCTGCATCGTGTACCTCATGCACCTGGCGGGCCGTGAGCACGGTGCCCGCGCCCACCAGCGCCTCGGGATGGGCTTTCGCGAGAGACGAAATGCTCACCAGCGGATCGGGCGAATTCAGTGGCACTTCAATCAGCTTCCAGCCGCAGCCCACCAGAGCCTCGCCGATGGCGGGCGCGTCGGCGGGCGAAAGGCCGCGCAGGATGGCCACCAGCGGGCAGGCGGCGAGGGCGGCGGAGAATTTTTCAGATGGCGTCATGGAGGTGTTCACTTCGGCTCTCGTGCGTAGCTGGCCGTCAGGATCTCCCACTGGTGCCCATCGGGCTCGTTCCAGTAGATCATGCGGCCACCGTAATCGGTGTTGATCCGCTTGTCGGTGGGGCCGCGAACGGCGCTTCGGTAGTCGATGCCGGCGGCCTGGATGCGGCCGAGGATGCGGTCGAATTCGCGCTCGTCGACACGGAATGCGAAGTGATACACCGGGTACTCCTCGTCCGTCTGGATGAAATCGAGCGTCAGGCCGTCGTTGACGTAAACGGCGAAGAAAGGCCCTGCCTGTGCCGGGCCGCAGCGCACGCCGAGCAACTCGGCCAGCTGCTTCGCCGACGCGTCCCGGGTGTGCGAGGGGACGATGGTGTGGTCGAGTTGGATGGTCATCGGTGAGTCCGCCAGACGGGTTGCGCGATGCGATAGTTTGGCATCGCGCGCGGCACGTCTGGGTATCAAATCATCCGGGCAATTGCCCACAGCCCGCGCCAAGTCGCTTCCGACCCGACGCTGCGAGCCGGAAAGCCCAGCACCTTGAGAGCCAACTCGTAACGCTGCGAAAGCGCGGGCGCGCCAATGACGACGATGGGGTCGGCGAGGTGATGCAGGTGTTGCGAGCGCAGCTCTTCCCCGATCACCAGGCCCGACAGGTAGCTCGGCAAGGAAAGCGCCGGCAGCGCATCAAACAGCGACAAGGTGCGCGCGCTGAACGCGGCATGCAGGAGGTTGCCGACGTGCACGGCGTGGCGCACTCCGCGCTCGAAGGCCTGTTCGTCCAGTTCCCCGTCATCCGCCGGCATCGTGCGCGCCAGGATGGAGTGCTGCCGCAGCAGGGCGTAGAACTCTCCCGTCATGAAAGTCGAGAACGATTCGATGCGCTGCCCCTCGACCCGCACCCACTTGCTGTGCGTGCCGGGCAGGACGAACAGGCCGTCGGTCATGCCCAGCAAGTCCAGCGCGCCGAACACCTGCGTTTCCTCGCCGCGCATCACGTCGGGCACGCCGCCTTGTTCGCAGTTCAAGCCCGGGACGATGGCGATGCGCCCGGGCTCGACCCATGCCAGCCTTGCGGCGATGTCCGCGAACCCCGCGGGGCAGGGGCAGTAGGGTGCTTCCAACCAGCCCTGGCGGCTGCCCACCATGCCGCCGAGCAGGAAGAGTGCGCCCGGAATATTCCGCCATGGTGCGACGGCATCATCGAATGCTTGGGGGAATCCGCCTGCGGGGACGGTGAGGATGCCGCGCGGCAGCGATCGCTCTTCGGCCACGCCGCCGTTTTTATCCAGCAGCGCAGCCCGGAGCGACGAAGTGCCCCAGTCGAGAGCGACCAGGGGCCTCTTCAATGGTTGTCCCTGGGCACGAAGGCGCCCCGCTTGCCCACCAGGAAGTCCAGGTCCACGCCCTCATCGGCTTGCAGCACGTGATCGACGTAGAGCTTCCAGTAGCCGGACTTCAACGGTGGCTCCGGCGCCGTCCACTGCGCCAGGCGCCTGGCGAGTTCCTCGTCGCTGATGTGCAGCTGGATGCGGCGGTTCGGTACATCCAGCTCGATGATGTCGCCGTTCTGCACGACGGCCAAGGGCCCGCCGGCAGCGGCTTCCGGCGCAGTGTGCAGCACCACGGTGCCGTAGGCCGTGCCGCTCATGCGCGCATCGCTGATGCGGACCATGTCGGTGATGCCCTTGCGCAGCACCTTCGGCGGCAGCGGCATGTTGCCAACCTCCGCCATGCCGGGGTAGCCCTTGGGGCCGCAGTTCTTGAGCACCAGCACGCAAGTCTCGTCCACGTCCAGGTTCTCGTCGTCGATACGGGTGTGGAAGTCCTCGATGTTCTCGAACACGACGGCGCGGCCCTTGTGCACCATGAGCTCCGGCGTGGCGGCACTGGGCTTGATCACCGCGCCGCGCGGCGCGAGGTTGCCGCGCAGCACGGCGATGCCGGCGTTGGCCTTGAACGGCTCCTTGAACGACTTGATGACGCGCGGGTCGTAGTTCTGCGCATC
Source organism: Ramlibacter sp. (assembly GCA_029237735.1). Classification (GTDB taxonomy): domain Bacteria; phylum Pseudomonadota; class Gammaproteobacteria; order Burkholderiales; family Burkholderiaceae_C; genus Ramlibacter. Next base: position 13,207 of record JAQZBU010000108.1, read on the forward strand.
CGCGATGTTCTCGGCGACGGTCCTGCCGCTGGCAGTCACGATGTCCGTGTGCAGCAGGTGGGCGATCTCCTTCATGACCACGGGCAAGCCGCCCGCATAGCAGAAGTCTTCCATCAGGTGCTCGCCCGAGGGCTGCAGGTTCACGAGGCAGGGCAGTTCGCTGGCAAGCTTGTCGAAATCCTCGATGGTGAGCTCGACGCCGATGCGCCGCGCCATCGCGACGAGGTGGATCACCGCGTTGGTCGAGCCGCCGATTGCCGCCAGTGTGCGGATGGCGTTCTCGAAGGCCTTGCGCGTGAGGATGGTGGACAGCTTCTGGTCGGTGTGGACCATCTCCACGATGCGCCGGCCCGCGTTGCGCGCGAGCACGTTGCGCCGGCCGTCGACTGCGGGGTAGGCCGCGTTGCCCGGCAGGCCCAGGCCCAGCGCCTCCACCATGCTGGCCATCGTCGATGCCGTCCCCATGGTCATGCAGTGGCCGTGGCTGCGGTGCATGCAGCTCTCGGCCTCGAAGAAGTCCTGCAGCTTGAGCGTGCCGGCACGCACCTGCTCGCTCATGCTCCACACGCCCGTGCCCGAGCCGAGCTCCTGCCCGCGCCACTTGCCGTTCAGCATCGGCCCGCCGGACACGCCGATGGTCGGCAAGTCCACGCTGGATGCGCCCATCACCAGCGAAGGCGTGGTCTTGTCACAACCCATGAGCAGAACGACGCCATCGACCGGGTTGCCGCGGATCGATTCCTCCACATCCATGCTGGCGAGGTTGCGATACAGCATCGCCGTGGGCCGCAGCAGCGTCTCGCCCAGCGACATCACCGGAAATTCCAGCGGGAAGCCGCCGGCCTCGTAAACACCGATCTTCACCTGCTCGGCCAGCGTGCGGAAATGCGAGTTGCAGGGCGTGAGCTCGCTGTAGGTGTTGCAGATGCCGATCACGGGCCGGCCGTCGAACTGGTCGTGCGGCACGCCCTTGCCCTTGACCCAGCTGCGGTACGCGAAGCCGTCGCGGTCCTGGCGGCCGAACCATTGCTGGCTGCGCAATTCGGAAGATTTTTTACGGGGCTTGTCTTGCATGTGGTCTCCACTTTGTTCGGTTGTCACCTGGGGGACTCGGGTTTTCCCTTTGTCCGGCCCGCTTCGCTTACATCATATGATATCCATCTCGCGCAAGCACCCCACCGAACCCTGAAAACTCCATGGCAAGAATGAAAAACGTGCACGGCAACACCGTGGATCACCTCGGTGAGGCCATCGTTGCCGGCCGTTATGCGGCCGGCGCGTCCATGCCGCCCGAGCCCAAGCTCTGCGAGGAGCTGGGAGTCAGCCGCACGGTGATTCGCGAGTCGGTCAAATCGCTGGTGGCCAAAGGCCTGGTGTCGACCGGCCCCAAGGTCGGCACCCGCGTGCTGCCCGAGGACGCATGGAACTGGTTCGATCCCGACGTGATCATGTGGAAGTCCAAAGCAGGCCTCACGCGTGAGTTCCTGCGCGACCTGCAGGAGTTGCGGCGCGTCGTCGAGCCCGCTGCGGTGCGCATGGCGGCGGAGCGCGCCACGCCGCAGGACCTCGCCGAGATCGAAGCCGCCTACGAGGGCATGCGCAAGGCCGTCGAGGAGGGCGGGGATTACGTCACCTATGACCTGCGCTTCCACCAGGGACTGCTGCGCGCGTGCCGCAATCGCATGATGGTGCAGATGAGCAAGGCCCTGAGTGCGTTGCTTCGCACCAGCTTCGAAATCTCGACAACACGCACGGACGGGCCCAAATTGTCGCTGCCGCTGCACCGCGCCGTGCTCGATGCCGTGGCGGCGCACAATCCGGCCAAGGCAGAAAAAGCCATCCTCGTCCTGATCGACGGCGCAAGGCAGGACATCGATGAGGTGCTGGCCACCCGCAAGAAGCTGCCGAGCCTTAACATCCCCGCGCAGCGGCTCAAGGCGGCAGCGTGACAATATGAAAAAACCAGTCGACCTTTTCTTCAAGCTCCTGGAGTTTCTCGTCGTGGCCTGCATGGTGGCGATGGTCATCATGGTGTTCGGCAACGTCGTGCTGCGCTACGGGTTCAACTCCGGCATCATGGTTTCCGACGAGATGTCGCGCTACTGCTTCATCTGGCTCACCTATATCGGCGCGATGATCGCCATGCGCGAGCGCGGCCACCT